>CAYLGY010000027.1:0-29850 GCA_964383325.1 uncultured Rhizobiaceae bacterium | reverse complement strand
CCTATTCGGTCCCGTCGGTGAGGCACCAGTGTGACCGCCCTCATTTCGTGGATGGAATCCGAGTGGGTACCGGGGGATTTGCGGCCACCGCTTCCCTACGTAGGCGCTTCAGATTATTCGGCCGTTTCAGAGTCCCCAGCTCCGGTTTTGCTCCCCTCTCTGCCTTTGTCAGGCTCGTCAGCAAATCAGAAAAAATGCCCACCAGAGTTGCACCGCCAGTTGCCCGTTGTTCTCCCCAGGGTGACGCCGCCGAATCCTCTCGACCTGCCCCACGGCGGCTTCATAGGCCGCCCTACGGACACGCCATTTGTGCGTTGGAAGTAGATCGGGCGAAGTTCGAAGGCAATCACGGCGATCTTGCAGATCCGTCTCCGTGTCCCGTCATCGGCTGCAACTTGTAGCTCCAGAACTTTCCTCAGGTAGCGCCGACGGACAGGCATTTGCGCGGCATTGGAATTTTTTTCCCGCAAAGCTGCGGCGCGAAAGGCTTCCAATCCAGCTCAGCAGGAGATTGCGCCATGCGGTCCCTCGCATCCGCGCGCTGGATGCTTAGCCTCTGCGACATCTCAACGCGCAGGAAATGATCATGAAATCCTACATCTTTGCGAGCGTCGCCATTGTCGCCCTATTCACTGGCACCGCCCAGGCCCAACCGGCCTCGTCCATCCTCAATGCCTCCTATGATATCGGCCGCGAACTCTACGCGGCGATCAATGAAGCCTTCCTGGAGTCGCATGAAGGCGTGTCCGTCGACCAGTCCCATGGCGGTTCCTCCCGTCAGGCGCGGGCCATTCTGGAGGGTCTAGAAGCGGACGTGGTGACCTTCAACCAGGTGACCGACATCGAGGCCCTCGTCAAGGGCGGCTTCGTTTCCGCGGACTGGGCGAGCGAGTTCCCCAACCAGTCCTCACCGTACTATTCGCTGCCGGCATTCCTCGTCCGGGAAGGCAATCCGAAGAACGTCAGCAATTGGGACGATCTCGTCCGCGACGACGTGCAGGTGATCTTCCCGAACCCGAAGACTTCCGGAAATGCGCGCTATACCTACTTGGCCGCCACTGCATTTGCCCTGGAGGAATTCGAAGGCGATCAGGAAAAGGTCGATGCTTTCATCGCCAAGCTGTTTGAAAATGTGCCGGTATTCGATACTGGCGGGCGGGCAGCCACCACGACCTTCGTGGAACGCGAGATCGGCGACGTGCTGATCACTTTCGAGGCGGAAGTGCGCGGCATCGTTCGCGAATTTGGCGATGACCGCTTTGACGTGGTCGTGCCGGAAGTCAGCCTGCTGGCCGAATTCCCGGTGGCCATTGTCGACAAGGTCGTTGACCGTCGCAATTCACGCGAGCTTGCGAGCACCTATCTGCAGTACCTCTACTCGCCGGAGGGCCAGAGAATCATCGCCTCCCACGGCAATCGCGTCAACGATGAAGCCGTGGCAGAAGAATTCAGCGAGGAGTTTCCTCCCGTGCGGCTCGTGCGGGTCGAGGATGTGTTCGGTGGCTGGGAAAAGGTGCAGGAAGAGCATTTTGCCTCCGGAGCCCGTCTCGATCAGCTCTATGGCGAGCGGTGATGACCATAACCTCCACGAAAGGAAAGGTTGCCGCACGCGGCAGCCCTTCCTTCCGCGGGACGCCATCTGCTTCACGGAAAGAGATCATGCGCCGCCATATCCTGCCCGGCTTCGGCCTTTCCCTCGGCATTACGCTGCTCTATGTCGCCCTGATCATCGCCTTGCCGATCGGTGCGCTGATCTTCAAGGCCGGAAGCCTCGGGCCGGAGGAGTACTGGCGGATCGTCTCTTCCTCCAGGGCGATCGCCAGCTACAAGGTCACGATTCTCTCCGCGGCGGTGGCGACTGCATTCAATCTGCTCTTCGGACTTGCCCTCGCCTGGGTGCTGGTCCGCTATGACTTCCCCGGAAAGCGTTTCGCCGACGCCATGGTGGATCTGCCCTTTGCCTTGCCGACAGCTGTGGCGGGGATCGCGCTGACAACGCTCTTCGCGGCCAATGGCTGGTTCGGCTCGGTCCTGGCGCTGCTCGGCATCAAGGTTGCCTATACACCGCTCGGCATCATGATCGCGCTGGCTTTTACAAGCCTGCCCTTTGTCGTGCGCACGGTCCAGCCAGTGCTGGAAGAGCTCGATCCGGCACTGGAAGAGGCGGGGCTGACGCTGGGCGGTTCAGATCTCACGATTTTCCGGTCGGTGATCCTGCCGCTGCTGATGCCGGCGATCCTCGGCGGGGTCTCGCTCGCCTTCGCGCGGAGCCTCGGGGAATTCGGAGCCGTGATCTTCATTGCCGGCAACCAGCCCTTGAGTACCGAGATTACCGCCCTGCTGACCTTCATCCGGCTCGAGGAATACGATTACCAGGCTGCCGCGGCGATTGCTTCCGTGATGCTCTTCGCCGCATTTTGCATGCTTGCGACAACCCACATGCTCCAGAAGCGCGCCTTGCGCCACATGCGGAATTCATGATCATGAACAACCACCAGCAGCAACGCATCGGCGAGGGCCCGGTAGTGCGCCGTGTCCTGATCGGCACCGTGCTCGTCTTCGGCGCGATTCTCGTACTGGCCCCGCTGATCGTCATCTTCGCTCAGGCTTTCGCGCTCGGCTTGCCGGCTTTCGCAGAGGCACTCGCCCATCCCGACACGCTTCACGCAATGATGTTGACCGTGATTGTGGCATTGATCGCCGTGCCGGTGAATACGCTCTTCGGCGTCGCGGCGGCCTGGGCGGTGACGAAGTTCGACTTCTTCGGCAAGCGCCTTCTCACCATCATCATCGAGATCCCCTTCTCGATTTCCCCGATCGTTGCCGGCGTCGCGCTGCTGTTCGTCTACGGACTGCAGGGCCTGTTCGGGGAAGCGCTGCAGGCAGCCAACGTCAAGGTCCTGTTCGCGCTGCCGGGCGTCGTGCTTGCGTCCCTCTTCGTCACCGCCCCGTTCGTCGCCCGCGAATTGATCCCGCTGATGCAGGCGCAGGGGCGTGACCTGGAGGAAGCGGCAACTTCCCTTGGAGCGTCCGGGTGGCAAACTTTCCGCGATGTCACCCTGCCGAATATCCGCTGGGCCATGCTCTATGGCATTGTGCTCTGCAATGCACGGGTCATGGGCGAATTCGGCGCGGTCTCGGTTGTGTCCGGAAATATTCGCGGACAGACCAATACGCTGCCGCTGCATGTGGAACTGCTTTATCACGATTACCAGACCATGGCGGCTTTCGCCTCGGCGTCGATCCTCAGCATGCTGGCCCTCTTCACCCTGCTTGCCAAGGTGGCGCTGGAGCGGCGCGGAGCCGGACGCGCCCGCCGGGCGGTGGTTGCAGGCGTCGTACAGGTACCAAAGGAAGCAACTTCATGAAGATTACCCTCGATAATGTCGTCAAGACGTTCGACAGGTTCCGCGCCGTGCGGGGCGTTTCGCTGGAGATCGGCAGTGGCGAACTGGTCGCGCTGCTTGGCCCTTCAGGTTCCGGGAAGACCACGCTCCTGCGCATGGTGGCAGGGCTCGAACATGCTGATGGCGGCCGAATCCTGTTCGGCGACAGGGATGCAACCGGCATTCCCGTGCGTGACCGGGGCGTTGGCTTCGTGTTCCAGCATTATGCGCTGTTTCCCAGCATGACGGTGGCCGAGAACATCGCATTCGGGCTGAAGGTTTCCCGCCGCCGCAAGCGCAGCCGCGCGGAAATCGACCATCGCGTGTACGAACTCCTGTCGCTTGTCCAACTGGACGGCCTCGGCCCGCGCTATCCGTCGCAGATTTCCGGCGGCCAGCGCCAGCGTGTCGCGCTGGCCCGAGCGCTGGCGGTCGATCCGCATCTGTTGTTGCTCGACGAACCGTTCGGCGCTCTCGATGCAAATGTTCGCCGGGATCTGCGCCGGTGGCTGCGCCAGATCCACGAAGAACTCGGCATCACGACGCTGTTCGTCACCCATGACCAGGAGGAAGCCCTGGATCTGGCCGATCGGGTGGTGATCCTCGACCAGGGGCGGATCGTCCAGGAAGGTACACCGCGAGAGGTATGCCGCAAGCCCGCTTCGGCCTTTGTCTCCCGATTCCTGGGGGACACCAACCTGCTGCAGGGCAAG
The DNA here is from genome assembly GCA_964383325.1 of uncultured Rhizobiaceae bacterium. Lineage (GTDB taxonomy): Bacteria > Pseudomonadota > Alphaproteobacteria > Rhizobiales > Rhizobiaceae > CAYLGY01. The sequence goes on along the minus strand of CAYLGY010000027.1, from coordinate 25,751 downwards.
GTGCGGGGCAACCGGATTTTCGTGAACGAGACCCTTTTCCGATCTGCGGAGGCTCCGGACGGTCCGGTCGAGATCCATGTACGACCATCCGACCTCAGCTGGTCGCAGGAGGAAGGAATTCCGGTTACTGTGTTGCGTGTGATGGACCGCCCCGGCGGGCGCCGGATCCTCGCGAGCGACGAACATGGCCATGTGGTTGAGGCGGACGTCCCGGCAGACACCGAGGTCAGCTCACAGGACCGGGGTTTCCTGCGCATTCTGCGGGCAGACATCTATCCGGCGGCGGCCTGAGCCCGGTTCGCTCGCCTTACTCCAGATTGTCGAATTTCGGCGCGTGTCGCCGGGCCTCATCCGCGACACGGCGGATATTGACATTGCGCCGCACCGCATCGCGGGCAGCCGCCACGACCAGGTCGACCTCCTCGCGCGGAAGCCGAAGGCGTGTCGGAATGCGGTTAAGCCGTTCAAACAATTGCGGGTCGGCGTCATGAAAGGAAACATGCTCCGTGGTCACCGTCACGTCGCGGCAATCCCATTTTGCCAGCGTGCCCCGCAGTCGCAGGACTTCGGCCTTGCTGAGGCTGCACCGATACTCGATCAGTGCCTCCTGCCATTCGCGCAACGCCAGATCGATCGCATCGAAACCGCTTCGTGTCGCTGATGCCAGGGCCGTGTCGGATGCTGCGCGGATGACCTTGTCGAGGCGGGTCGCCACGGGCGAAATACCCCAGCGATACTGATTGCGCACACCGGCATCGGTGACGATGAAGAGGAAGTTGCGCAACCGCACCGCCTGGCGTGGCGACAGAGGCCCATAGGGGGTAGCGGATTTCGCCCGCTCCAGTGTCAGGCCGGTAATGCCGAGATTGTCGGTCAGACCACCATCGAGCAGGCGCACGAATTCGAGATTGCCATTGGTCTGATAGGAAGAAAGCGCCTGCGCATGCGCCCGCAAGCGGACCGAACTTTTCGGGGAAGCCAAAGCGCGCTCCAGCCAGGGTGGGCGCTGGTATTGGCAATCGACCCGCGGCGTTTTCAGGATTACCGGGGTGAAGGCGACCGGGAACGCCGCGGAGGCGCCAACGGCGTCGGCGATTTTCAGCTCGTCGATATTGCTGCAGAGAGCAGCAAAGGTATCGCGGGTGAACAGAAAAGGCGTATTATTGTAGATGTCGGACGCCGTGAGCCATACGATCGGCCTGTCTGGCGTGCGGAATGCAGCGTAGGTGGCGCCCTCGAACAGGTTCTCGTCCAACCAGCGCGCGAAGGTCGAGCGGTCATTCGCACCCCCTGCAAGGGCAGCCTTCACGAGCGTGCCGGGGCTGGCGCGGGTCGTCATATAGGCCTCGCCGTCCTGGTACAGGAATCTTTCGAGGAAGTCATGGTAGCCGCTCTTGCCCCGATAGCCGAGATAGGCAGCCGCGATGGCGCCGCCCGAAGTGCCGGCAACCGTACGGACATTGTCGACCAGCGTCCGCTCATAGGGAACCGTGTCGATCACCATGGAATCGAGTTCGAGCAGCGCCCCGTAGGCCCAGGCCGCGGCACGTACGCCACCGCCCGAAAAGGCCAGCGCGACGACGGTCGAGCCGTCGTCCCCTGCATCGGGGATGTATTCGGGCGAGCGCGATTCCGCGCTTTCCCGGATAGTGTTGATCGGGGAGGTGTCCACCGTGGCGCATCCCGCGAGGGCGAGCAGAAGCAATGCCGATCCCAGCCAGGTCCGGATTCTTCGGGCCGTCGCTGCCATACCCGTTGATACCATCGGACGAATTTTCTCCTGGGTTGCGCCCTGGGCCTGCCAGCGCAGCGGACAGCGCAAGACCGCAATCCGTGCGCGGCTCATGCTACCCACTTGCCCATCGAAGGCAAGCTCGCAGCATATTGAAATCAGATTGGCAGGATTTCGGACCTTTTCACCTGACCGAGCGCAAAGCTCGTCTCGATCGATGCAATGTTTTCCAGTCGGGTCAACTTGTCCTTGATGAACCCCTCATATGCTTCGAGATCCGCAGCCACGATCCGCATCAGATAATCGCGCGGACCGGTCATCAGGTAGCAATCGACCACTTCCGGCCAGCGCGCCACCGCCTCCTCGAAGCGATCGAGATCTTCCTCGCGTTGCCGTTCCAGCTTGATCGAGGCAAAGGCATTGACTGGCAGGCCGACCTTCTTCTGGTCGACGATTGCAGCATAGCCCTTGATGATTCCGGCCTGTTCCAGAAGCCGCACCCTGCGGGCGCAGGGGGAGGCCGAAAGGCCGACGCGCTCGCTGAGCGCGGCGATCGGAATCTTTCCGTCGCTTTGCAGCGCCACGAGGATCTTGCGGTCGATCCCATCCAGTTTCAGGTTTGGCATGATTTACTACTTGCCCGGTCAAATTCCACTATTCCTGCTAATACATACGCGCTGGATTGACAAGATTGGCCCCTTTCGCCCGGAAACCGCCAGTATGATCTGCGCCATGCATGCGGGAGTGAGTCATGGCCGATCCGAAGATTCTGCGTGAACTGGAACGCAAGGTTCTGTGGCTGGCGAGCTGGATGATCCACAATGCCAACCATCTGCGCGATAATGATGACGGGCTGAAGGTGGGAGGGCATCAAGCCTCGTCCGCCTCGCTCGCGACCATCATGACCGCATTGTATTTTCATGTATTGCGGCCGGAGGACAGGGTTGCGGTCAAGCCGCACGCAAGCCCGATTTTCCATGCCATCCAGTATCTGCTCGGGAACCAGTCGCTGGAGCGGTTGCAGAACTTTCGCAGCTACAAGGGTGCGCAGTCCTATCCTTCCCGGACGAAGGACGCGGACGATGTGGATTTCTCCACCGGCTCCGTCGGGCTCGGTGTTGCGCAGACGCTGTTTTCCTCGATCGTGCAGGATTACATCCAGGCCAAGGGTTGGGGAAATGGCGCGCCGGAAGGCAAGATGATCGCGCTTGTCGGCGATGCCGAGCTGGACGAGGGCAATATTTTCGAAGCCTTGCTGGAAGGATGGAAGTACGGGTTGCGAAATTGCTGGTGGGTCATCGACTACAACCGCCAGAGTCTCGACTCGGTTGTGCGCGAAGGTCTCTGGGAGCGCTTCGAGTCGATCTTCCGGAACTTCGGATGGGATGTGGTGATCGTGAAGTATGGCAAGCTGCAACAGGCTGCCTTCGAGGAACCCGGTGGCGAGCGGCTGCGGGAATGGATCGACGCCTGCCCCAACCAGCTCTATTCGGCATTGACCTTCCAGGGCGGCGCGGCATGGCGCAAGCGCCTCATGGACGACCTTGGCGACCAGGGTCCCGTATCGCAGCTCATCGAGAAGCGCAGCGACGGGGAACTCGCCCGGCTGATGGCCAATCTTGGCGGGCACGACCTGCAGTCGATGCTGGACGCATTCGAACAGGCGCGCACGCATGACCGCCCTGTCTGCTTCATCGCCTATACGGTCAAGGGCTACGGGCTTCCGCTGGCAGGCCACAAGGACAATCATGCCGGGTTGATGACGCCGTCGCAGATCGAAAAGCTGCGCGAGGAAATGAACGTGCGGACCGGGCATGAGTGGGAACCTTTCGAGGGGCTTTCCATACCGGAGGACAGGTTGCAGTCCTTCCTGCAATCCGTGCCGTTCATCCAACGCGGTCCCAGACGCTTCACTGCACCTGCGATCGAGGTGCCGGAGCGGCTTGAATTCCCTGACCAGAAGGTCCTTTCGACGCAACAGGGATTCGGCCTGATCATGCATGAGATCGGCAAGTCCGATACCGCGCTTGCCGAGCGTATCGTCACAACTTCGCCCGATGTCACCGTGTCCACAAATCTCGGAGCGTGGGTGAACCGGCGTGGCCTTTTCTCCCGCGACACGATTGCAGACGTCTTCAAGGCGGAACGCATTCCATCAACCTTCAACTGGACCTTCTCTCCCAGTGGCCAGCATGTCGAGCTCGGCATTGCGGAGATGAATCTCTTCATCCTCTTGTCGGCGCTCGGACTGTCCCATTCCATTCACGGAGAACGCTTGTTGCCGGTCGGCACCCTCTATGATCCTTTCATCCAGCGTGGCCTCGATGCATTGAACTATGCCTGCTATCAGGATGCCCGCTTCCTCGTCGCGGCGACGCCTTCCGGCGTCACGCTGGCTCCGGAGGGCGGCGCACATCAGTCGATCGCCACGCCCCTGATCGGAATGTCGCAGGACGGGCTTGCCAGTTTTGAGCCGGCCTATGTGGACGAGCTCGCCGTCATCATGCGCTGGGCATTCGAATACATGCAACGCTCGGGGGAACCGGATCCGGACAGCCTCACCTGGTTGCGCGATGCGACGGGCGGTTCGGTCTATCTGCGTCTATCCACCCGCCCCGTCGAGCAGCCGAAGCGCATCATGACGCCAGAGCTTGAGCAGGACATCATTCATGGCGGGTATTGGGTACGCAAGCCCGGACCGAACGCGCAGGTGATCGTCGCCTATTCGGGCGTCCTCGCGCCGGAAGCTATCGAGGCGGTCGGCATGATGGGCGAGGATCGCCGCGACATCGGCTTGCTGGCGGTAACCTCCGCCGACCGGCTGCATGCAGGCTGGTCGGCTGCGCAGCGGGCGCGCGAGGCCGGTCTCGGCTATGCGCGCAGCCATGTCGAGCGGCTCCTGGCCGGAGTGCCATCGCATTGCGGGATCGTGACGGTGCTCGATGGCCATCCAGCTACCCTCGCCTGGCTCGGCTCCGTACATGGGCACCGTTGCCGGGCACTTGGGGTGGAACATTTCGGGCAGACGGGAACCATTGCCGATCTCTACCGGCATTACGGCATCGATTCCCTCGGCATCGTGCGGGCAGCTGAGAGCCTGACTCCGGGAAGACCGATCCGCAATTTGCATCTTGCGTAAACGGTTTCACGCGGTATCCTGCGTGTCTTGTACATGCTGCCGCCGAAGCCGCGAGTCCAGCCATGTTGCCGGCTGAAGCTCCGGCGCCGGCCTGTGCTGCGGCGCGGAAGGTGATGAGCTCCTTGATATCGCAGCTTTTTCCATTGCAGTCATGTACATGAATGCTGGCGCTGGTCGTGTGAGGGCATGCGTTTCGGGTCGCCCTTCTTGCGGATCCGGTTGCCACGGGAGAAACGATTCCATTCGGGCGGCGCGCTCCAGGACAAGGTCTTGCGGAAACCTCAGGCAACAGGAGATATTGTGCGTACGGATGCAGTAACAATCAGACAGGTTGCCCAAGAGGCAGGTGTAAGTATTGCCACAGTGTCGAGAGTGGTAAACAATCACCCGGCCGTACATCCGGATGTGAAGAAACAAGTTGAAATTGTTATAGAACGTCTTGGTTACCGACCGAATCGAGCAGCTCAGACGATGAGGACTCGCTCTTCATCTACCATCGCTTGTGCGATTCGCGACATTTCAACTCAGGAATTTGGTGCGTTTATCCGGTCGGCCGAAGCCGTGGTTCGTCAATTGGGATATACGTTTATTTTGACCACCACGGATCGTCGGGCGGGCATGGAAGTCGACCTGATCCGGCATCTTTCGCAGCGCGGAGTAGATGGGCTGTTGCTGACCAAAACCCGAGACCATGATCCGGAACTGGAAGAAGAGCTGAAGAAGGCGCCCTTTCCCGTCGTGTTCATCGATCGTGAAGTCTCGCCGAGTGCAAATGCCGTTGTGATCGATCATCGGAACGGCATTACCAACGCAGTAAACTTCCTGGTATCCTTGGGGCATCAACACATCTCTCTGATTACAGGCCCGGTTGCGGTTCGTTCAGGACGCGAACGGGTTCAAGCCTATGAGGCAGCGCTCAAGCAACATGGAATAGAGGTGAACCCCGGACTCGTCGTAGCCCAGTCATTCGATACCAGCGAATGTTTCCGGCATGCGTCTCTGGTTCTCGATCATTCCCCGCGGCCAACTGCGATGATTGCCGGTGGAATGGCAATTCTTCCCGCAATCCTGCGCGCGATCAAATTGCGCAAGCTCGAAATCGGCAAGGACATTTCTGTCATTGCTGGCGTTGATTCAGATCTTGCCGAGCTGGCGACACCGGCAATCAGCACCATTCGATGGGACATTGGAGCCTGGGGGCGTACTTGCGCCCAATTGCTGCTGGATCAGATCGCCTCCCCGACCACCCCGCTGGGCCGGCAGATCATTCTTCCGACGGAGCTGATCATCCGGGCGTCCTGTCGACCTCCGACGGAATAGGCTCGGCCTCTGCCTGATCAGATCGTGCCGGGGGCCAATGGCGGGCGCCTTTTGCACAAGGATGCAGCCAACAGAAAAGGCCGGTCGCTTTTTGCAACCGGCCTCTGTCGCCGCCAGTGGCGGGATCGCGCAGGAGTTGGGGGGGGGAGGAGGGGTACCCCTGCGCTGAGCTTTACGCCGCCAGTCGCTTGGCCCGCGCCGCTTTGGTCGCTTCCAGATCGACGGCATTCTCCTCGGCATTGATGACTACGCCATAGTCCGCCAGGGCGGATTCCTTGCTGATGAATCCGTCGAGGACGTCTTCCAGGACAAGGGCGGGGTCGCGCTCCATCGGGTTGCCGGTTCCTCCGGCCCCTGACGTCCTCCAGCTGATCACTTCGTCGCGCCGGATCGTGTAGGTTCCCTTCGAGTTGAGCACGGTTTCACTTGCGTCGGCATGGATGAGCACGGTCTCGCCCTTGTTGCCAGGCTTGCCGCCGCGCAGCCCGTAAGGCGGGAATATGGAACGGTCCCCGAGATTCGTGAGGGTGGCGCGCTCGGTCAGTAGTTTCAGATCCTTGCGAATCCCGAGGCCACCGCGGAACTTCCCGGCTCCGGCGGAATCCTGGATCAGTTCGACCCGCTCGATGAGAATGGGACTGCGGATCTCCTGAATTTCGACTGGCACATTCGTGCCGTTCCATGGCGAGGAAGTGGCTTCCAGCCCATCCTTGTTGATGCGTGCACCTACGCCGCCAATGATTGCGTCCCAGCAGATGAAGGGCTTGCCGGTCTTGCTGTCGATGCCGCCAATGTTCGGATTGAAAAAATGTGAATTGGCAGCAATGATACCCTCGTCGGTCGCCTGGCTCAGCGCCCCCATGGCGACTTCATAGATCCGGTGCGAGCAGACAGCGCGGCCGCCACATGCAGCAGGACGCCTCGGGTTGAAGAAGCTGCCCTCCGGAGCCTTTACCTCGATCAGCCGGATGATGCCGTCATTCTGGGGCGTGGTTGGAAGGGTGACGCTCTTTACCGCGGCGATGCAGTAGGCTGTCGTATAGTGCAGATAGGCATTCATCCCGGCCTCGCGTTGCGGACCGCTGCCCTCCCAGTCGAGAACGATCCGGCCGTCTCCGATCTTGACGCGGACCTTGGCGTGGACCGGCTCCGTATTCGGACCGACATCGTCGAGGTAGTCCTCGAACACATACTCGCCGGGCTTGAGACGATCGATTGCAGCACGCATTTCCTGCTCGCTGCGCGAGATGATCTGCGCCATTGCTTCGCGGAGCGTGGGGATGCCATAGGTTTCGGCCAGTGCAATCATGCGGCGCGAGCCGGTGATGTTCGCATTGTACTGGGCCTGGATATCGCCAATGACGTCCGAAACCCGCACATTGGCTTCGATGATGCGGAAAATATCCCGGACAGGTTCTCCACGGTCATAGAGTTTCGTCGGAAGGAAGCGGATGCCTTCCTGGAAATTGTCCTGAACTCCGGCAATGTTCTGCGAACCGGAGCTGGAACCCCCGATGTCGATCTGGTGGGCAATGTTGACAGCAAAGCCGAGACACTCACCTTCGTGGAATACCGGATACATCATGTAGATATCCGGCAAGTGCCCCGAGCCGATACCCGGATCGTTGCAGATAATGGCATCGCCCGGTGCCAGCGTCTCGAGAGGATGCACCTCGAGCATCTTGCCGACAGCATAGGCCATGGATCCCAGATGGCCCGGGCTGTAATCGCCTTGGGCGACCATGTTGGCGTTCCTGTCGAAGACGCCGGTGGAGAAATCCGTACCCTCCCGAACCGCGACCGAATACGCGGTCCGAGTCAGTGTTTCACCCATCTCCGCAGCTGCGGACACGAGGCCGCTCCAGATCACCGAAAAAGTGATTGAATCGAGATTGTTCATATTCCTGCCTCCTGAATTCCGGTTCGAGCTGTCTCAGTCAAGATCAAGGATGATGTTGCCTTCATGATCCATCCTGGCCCGACTCATCGGAGGAATGACAACGGTCGTTTCGCGTTCTTCGACAATTGCCGGTCCTTCGAGCACGTCGTTCGCCCGCAGCTTGTAGCGGTCATAGATCCGGCACTCGGTGAAGCCGTTCGTTTCGGGAAAATAGACCTGACGTGTATTCTTCTGCGCTGAACTGGCCTCGCCAGAGCCAGCCGACAGGGACTCCAGTGCCGGACCCGGCTGGCTGACGGTTGCGCTGATGCGCCAGTGGACACCCTCGATCGGGCTGGTACGGTCGAAAGCCCGGCTGCCATAGAGGCGGCTGTACTCATTGAAGAACGTTTCCCGGATTTCCTCGATCGAATTGCTGTCGAATTTGCCGGCAGGCAACGGGACGGATATCTCGTAGCCCTGACCGACGAAGCGCATGTCGGCAGTCCGGCGGATCGTGACATCGGCGCCGGCCCGGCAGGCATTGACCTCTGCGTGGCCCTGCACTTCCATGTCCGCATAGATCTCATTGATCCGCGCGAGGTTGTCGGCCTCGAGCCGCATCATATGCGTGCGCGCAATATCGAAAACCGGCTCGGCGGTGAGGAGGCCGAGCGCTGACTGAACCCCCGCACCCTTCGGGAATACCACCCGGCGGCAGCCCAGCATGCGGGCCAGCCTCGCGCCGTGGATCGGACCGGCGCCGCCAAAAGCAACGAGCACGAACTGGCGCGGATCCTTGCCCCGGGCCACGGATACGACGTGGCCGGCCTGCGCCATCTGGTTGGTGACGACCTCGTGAATACCCCAGGCAGCCAGTTCGATCGACAGACCGAGCGGCTGCGCGATCTGTTCCGCCATCGCCGCACGGGTCTTGTCGATGTCGAGTTCCATCTCCCCGCCGAGGAAATACTCGGGATTGAGGTAGCCCAGCAGGATATTTGCGTCGGTGACCGTGATGCGCTCTCCGCCCCGATTGTAGCAGATGGGACCCGGATCGGAGCCTGCACTTTCGGGTCCGACCTCGATCGTTCCCATGGCTACGGATGCGATGCTGCCGCCGCCGGATCCGATCTCGACGAGATCGATCGAGGGAATGGTGATCGGAAGACCCGAATTTTTCTTGAGATGGACCATGTCCACTTCGAACTGACCGGTAATGGACGGGCGGCCTTCTTCCAAAAGGCAAAGCTTCGCGGTGGTCCCGCCCATGTCAAAGGAGAGCAACTTGTCTGTGCCGACCGCCTCCTGATACCGCAGTGCAGTCAGAACGCCCGCAGCCGGGCCGGATTCAATGATTCGAATGGGATATTTGCGGACGATCTCCGGCGCGGCGATGCCGCCATTCGACTGCATGATATATAGCGTATGGGCATATCCACGACCGCGGAGCCCGTCCTCCAGTCGCTGAATGTATCGGCTTACCGGCGGCAGCAGATAGGCATTCATCACGGTCGTGCTGGCGCGCTCATATTCGCGATAGACTGGCGAGACATCGCTGGAGACCGTGAGCTCGATGCCGGGAATTTCCTCGGCGAGAATCTCGGCGGCACGGCGCTCATGCGCGTTGTTCGCATAGGCATGCAGGAAGCAGATGCCGACGACTTCGATGCCGGCATCCTTCATTTCCCGGGCAATGCCACGCATCGCGTCCTCGTCGAGCGGCGTCGACACGGATCCGTCGAAGAACATGCGCTCCGGAACTTCCCAGATGTTGCGACGGGGAACGAGCGGAGAGGGCTTGTCCATGGAATTGTCGTACAATTCCCAGCGCTTCTGCCGCCCGATGAGCAGCACGTCCCGGAAACCCTTGGTGGTCAGCAGCGCTGTCCGCGGGCCGACCCGCTGAATGACCGTGTTGGTTCCTACGGTCGTTGCATGCGAGATCTGCGTAATATCAGAAACCTTGATGTTGCGCTCGCGCGCCAGCCGGTCGATTCCTTCAAGCACGGCAACGGACGGGTCGGCAGGTGTAGTAGGTATCTTGCCGAGTACGGTTTCTCCCGATTGCTCATCCAGGAGCACAAAATCCGTGAATGTTCCGCCCACGTCGACGCCGACACGATATCCCATTTATTCAACCTCACCCTGTATGTTGACCTTCACCGGCTAGGTGGCCGCTCGATGCGCTTTGCCCCCGTATCTGGAGAGAACTCCGACCGAGAAAACGTTTTTTGGCGTATTTGAGCTCCGAACGCAAGTGCCAATCTCATCGCGATGGTGGCGGTGCAAGCGTCCCACAGGGGGATTATGAGCCCAACGACGGATTCTTGCGGGCTCCCGGGAAGAGGGCAGGCCGGTGTTCAAAGAATTTAAGTAATTCGATTCAATGGGTTATGGGCCTGCGGGGGCGAATTCTGCTGATGCTCGGATCTGTTGGTCAGAGCCTGGTGCGGCTCACGGCAAAATTTCTTCTTGAGGCCACGGGCGCAAGGTGGTAAAACTTTCTAACGGTAAAACGTTTACAAGGGAGGTGATGCACCATGAATTCAGACTCTGGACGTCTTAAGTCGTCGATCTCGTTGAATTTTCTTGCCGGAACCGTGCTGCTGGGAGCGACAATTGCTACGCCTGCGGCGGCGGAGAGCGTCCAGCTGATCTATTCCACCGGTTGGCCGGCAGAGCATGTTCAGACCGGCGTGATGGCAACCGAATGGATCAAGCGGATCGAGGAAGCCACCGAAGGACGCGTGACGTTCCGTCAGGTTCATGGCGGCGCACTACTTAGCGGTGAGGCCACGCTGGATGGCGTGCGTAGAGGCGTTGCCGATTGCGGCGCGCTTGTTACGTCCTACAATCCGGGTGCCCTCCCGATCACGACCTCGATCATGGGCTCCATGGATATGGAGCTGGGCAACAAGCTCGACATCAAGGGCGTCACCGCGATTGCAACGCGGCTCTCGGAAGAGTTCGAGGAGCTTCGTGCCGAATATACGCGAATTGGCGTGCGCGACATGCTCTGGGCGCCGACGACGCCCTATGCGATCATCAGCACGAAGCCGGTTTCCACGCTTGCCGACCTCGATGGGCAGAAATTGCGCGGTTTCGGCCAGGTCCTGCCGAAGTTTCAGACGGCAATGGGCGCCGTGCCGGTCTCCGTGGCATTCGGTGAGATGTATACCAGCATGCAGACCGGGTTGCTGGACGGTGCCATGACCGACATTCCGGCTGCCTCCTCCATGCAGCTGTACGAGATCGCCAAGCATCTGTTGATCACCGGACCCAAGGACGGCACCTCGCTGATCGGCCCATCGGTTGTATATATCTGCAATGAAAACAGTCTGAGCCGGATTTCTCCTGAAGACCAGGCGATCATGGCCGAGGTCGGAAAGGGCATGTTCGACTATATCGCCGAACTCATGGAGGGTGCGGCGGGAGATGCGCTGCAAAATCTGATCGACAACGGCGTCTCCGTCAGTCATCTGACCGAAGAAGATATCCAGACCCTGGGTGCGAAGCTCAATCTTTTTGACGAGGCTGCGCAGGAACTGGATAGCAAGGGGCTTCCGGGCACTGCGATCGCAGCGCGCTACCGCGAGCTGGCTGACCAATACGTTTCCGGTGAATGGAAGCCATAGACCTTCTGGTTAGGAAGACAAGTTGCGGCAGCCAGCGATGGCTGCCGCCTCTTGACGCCATGCAGCAATTCTTTGCTGAGGCTGAACTCGCTCTTCAAGGCAGGTTACATGACCCAAGCTGCTGGACAGTCGAGCCGCGTGTTGAGATTTCATAGCGCGGTGAACCGCGCCTTTATCGGCCTTTGCGGCGTATTGCTGTTGAGTCTTTCGGTAATGGTCGTCATCGACGTGATTTATCGATACTTTTCTGGTCGCCCTTTGGTCGGTGTCTATGAGATTAGTGGCCTAATCCTGCTAGCCACAATCTTCTTTGCGTTTGGATTTGTCGAGCTGAATCGTCAGCACATAACGATAGATATTATCCCAAACCTCGCCAGAAAGGGAATGAAGGCGTTTCTGGACTGCATCGATGCAATTTGTGGTTTGATCGTATTTTCCATCATTCTTTATACAAGTGGGGTAGATGCAATTGAGTCCTATGAGTTCTCGTTCAGTAGTGGCGGAATGCTAAGAATCCCCTTGTATGTTCCGTTCACAATCATCTTTATCGGCAGTCTGCTGATGTGCGTTGCGTTGCTGGTAAAATTCCTTACATCTGTTTTTTTTATTATCCGTCGCAAGAGCAGCGTATCCGGGGGTTAGGAAGCATACAATGGATCCGATGACTTTTTCTAACCTTGTTGCGCTTGCAGTAATACTCCCTTTGCTGGTTCTAGGCGTAAATATTGGTGTTACACTTGCCTTGGCCGGCATGTTGGGTTCCGTTGCCTTTCTTGGGAACTGGTCGGCGGCCATCGGACTGCCGCTGATCCAGAGCATGGATGTCGGTACGGCCTATACGCTTATGGTCATTCCACTGTTCATCGCCATGGGAACCATTGCGGGGCAAAGTGGAATTACAGCCGAATTGTTTACTGCTTTCTATCGGTGGTTCGGCCGATTGCCGGGTGGAGTGGCAATCTCCACGATCGGTTCCTCGGCGGGCTTATCCGCAATTACGGGATCCAGCATGGCAGTTTCGGCGGCCATGGCCAAGATCGCAATGCCGGAATTGCGCCGTTTCAACTATAGCGACCGATTGTCCTTCGGCTCGGTTGCGATGGGCGGAACGCTGGCGATCATGATACCCCCAAGCATCACCATGGTGCTCTACGCCACCTTTGCCGAGCAATCCATCGGCAAGATGCTTCTTGCGGGCTTGCTTCCCGGCTTGCTTCTGACCGGGCTCTACATGTTGATGATCCTCGTCCGCTGTATCCGTACGCCGGAACTGGGCCCTCGCGGCCCGAAGTTCAGCTGGAACGAAAGGTTCTCGAGCCTTCTTAAGGTTCTTCCCTTCCTGTCTGTCGTCATTCTGGTGATTCTAGGAATTCTGTTCGGGATTTTTACGCCCACGGAATCGGCGGCAGTGGGGCTGGTGCTGGTTTTTCTCATGGCCGTGGTGCGACGTCAGATCACCTTGCATAAATTCTACCTTGCGGCCGTCGACGCAGTTTCAATTTCGGCGGCAATCTTCCTGATCGTCATCGGTTCCCTGATCTTCAGTAATTTTATCGCGCTCAATGGTCTCGGATCTACGATATCCACCAGCATAACGGATCTGAATCTGACGCCGGCCATGCTGTTTCTGATGTTGATTGGTATCTATCTGCTGCTCGGCATGTTTCTCGAAGCCACCAGCATTCTTGCCCTGACCGTGCCACTTGTATTGCCATTGGTAATCGAGGTTGGCTGGAGTCCGATCTGGTTTGGTGTGATTCTTATCTTGATGATGGAAATTGCGTCTGTCACCCCGCCGGTGGGCTTGAATCTCTTTGTCGTCAAGGCATCGATCCCTGGCTCAGGGCTCGGAGAGATCTGCGCGGGACTGGCTCCGTTCTGGATCGTCAGCCTGCTCTGTGCGGCAATACTCTACTTCGTCCCATCGCTGGCCACCTATCTGCCGGACATGATGATCAAGTGACGCTCGCACGCATTGCTGGTTCCGACGCGCGAGGATTGACGGTCACTTTGTCCTGCGCTACTGAGAAAACGTTTTCTTGCGATCCTTTCTCGCAGCGGGACGATCGGCGAGAAGACTCGGGCAGCAGGAGGGCGCGCTGCTCCCAGGCTGGAAGTTTCAGAGGAGAGGTTGCGTGACAAGATTGGATTTCGGTCAGACAAAGGCGCAGCCACTCACCGGCATCACGGTCGTGGAATTGGGAACCAGCGTTGCGGGGCCCTTTGCGACCCAGGTGCTCGGCGATCTCGGTGCGCGCGTCATCAAGGTTGAAAGGCCGAAGACGGGCGATGATGCCCGTGCCTGGGGGCCTCCCTTCTGGCACGGATCATCGGCGACTTTCCAGAGCCTCAACCGGAACAAGCTGTCGGCTGTAGTGGATCTGACCGTGGAACGGGAGCGCGAGTGCCTGCGCCGTTTCATCGTCGAGGAGGCGGATGTGGTGTTGCAGAGCTTGCGGCCGGGCCTTGTCGAGCGCTTTGGACTCTGCAGCCGGCTGACAGAGGCCGCGCCGCGGCTCATCTATTGCAACCTCGGAGCATTCGGAGCGGGTGGGCCCCTCAGCGATCGCGCCGGCTATGATCCGTTGATGCAGGCTTTTGCAGGTCTGATGAACATTACTGGCGAACCGGGTCGTGAGCCGGTGCGTATCGGCCCTTCCATCGTCGATATCGGCACGGGCATGTGGTGCGTGATCGGCATTCTCGCCGCCCTGTACGAAAGATCGCTGACCGGCAAGGGGACGATCATCGATACTTCCCTGTTCGAGACGGCGCTTGCATGGATGACCGTGCCCGCAGCGATGGCAAAGGCGGGCATGGAGCCCATACGTACGGGTTCGGAGGCGGCGATGATCGCCCCGTACAAGGCCTATCGCGCCCGGGATGGCGAGTATCTCATCATTGCGGCAGGCAATGACAAGCTGTTCTCGCTTTTATGCGGGGAAATCGGTCGCCCGGAATGGATTGCTGACCCACGCTTTCGAACGAATGCCGACCGGGTGACGAATCGCGAAGTCCTCAATGAACTGATCGCCGCGATCGTGCAAGAGGCCGACCTGCAGGAGTGGACAGAACGATTCGAGAAGGCGGGCGTGCCACACGCGCCACTGCAGTCCATCAGCAGGGTGCTCGAACATCCGCACACCGTCGCGCTCGGCATGCTGGCGGCTGTTCCGGACTCGCCGATGGAGCTCATGGCGCTGCCGCTTCGATTCAAGGGGACCCGCCCTGAATTCCGCAGCGCGCCTCCCGAGCTTGGCAATGCGACGGAGCTGATCTTGAAGAAGGAGTACCAGGCGTGAAGATGGACGGCTACGAGACACTCGAACTCAGCTATCCCATGGAGGGTGTGCTGTTGATCCGGTTGAACAGGCCGGAAGTAAGGAACGCGCTGAATACGCGGATGGGAGAAGAGCTGCGCGAGATCTTCGTGCCTCTGAAATTCACCCCGGGAGACCTGCGCTGCATCATCATCACGGGCGCTGGAGACAAGGCGTTCTGCGCCGGCGGGGACCTCAAGCAGCGCAATGGCATGAGCGACGACGACTGGCGCCTGCAGCATGCCATCTTCGAGGAGGCCTATTACGCGGTCATGGATTGCTCCGTTCCTGTCATCGCGGCGGTAAATGGCGCCGCCTATGCGGGTGGATGCGAGCTGGCGCTCGCTTGCGACTTCATCTACGCCGTGGAAACGGCTCGTTTTGCGCTCACCGAAGTTACAATCGGAATCATGCCCGGGGGCGGAGGAACGCAGAACCTGCCGCGCGCAGTCGGCGAAAGACGGGCCAAGGAACTCATACTGACGGGCCAGCCCTTCTCCGCGACAGAAGCCATGGAATGGGGAATGGTCAACCGTGTCGTGCCGCAGGACGAGCTGATGCCGGCTGTCCTGGCTGTTGCCGAGCGGATTCAGGGCAATGCGCCAATCTCGGTCCGTCAGGCCAAGAAGTCGATCCATTATGGCCTTCAAACCGATCTGAGCACCGGTCTGATCCTCGAAGTCCAGGCCTATGAACGCATGATCAGCACCGAAGACCGACGTGAGGGGATCCTGGCGTTCAACGAAAAGCGCAAGCCTGTCTACAAGGGACGTTGACTCATGCAGAACGTGTATATGCGCGAGGTCGGCATCCGTGACGGCCTTCAAAGCCTGGCCACCATCATGCCTGCCGAGCAGAAGGTGGAGTGGTGTCGGGATGCCGTCGCGGCGGGCATCGGGGAAATCGAGGTGACTTCCTTCGTCCCCCCCAAGCTGCTTCCTCAATTTGCCGATGCAAGGTACGTGGCCGAAGAGGCGTTGCGAATCGACGGCCTGACTGTCGCCGTGCTCGTGCCCAATCTGCGCGGCGCTGTGAACGCGGCAGAGGTTGGCGTAAACCGGATCAATTGCGTCGTCTCGGTCAGCGAGGGCCATAATCTTTCCAATCTCAACCGGACCCGAGCCGCCGCAATCGAGGAATTCGGCAAGATTGCAGCAGAGATCAAGACCAGGGACGAGCCCAGACCGACCGTCGTGGCAGGAATGGCAAACTGCTTTGGCTGCTCGATCGATGGCCCGGTCAGCCATGACGAGGTGAGAAAGGTCGCCGCTCAGCTGCTGGAGCTCGGCGCGGAGGAATTCCTCATTGCCGACACGGTAGGCTATGGAAATCCCGTGGATGTCGGCCGGCTGTTCGCCCTGCTACGGCAGGATCTCGGCAAGGAGATCCGGATCGGCGCGCATTTCCATGATACGCGCGGAACCGGCCTTGCCAATGTCTGCGCGGCGCTTGAGGCTGGAATTATCCATTTCGATGCATCGCTGGGCGGGCTCGGCGGTTGTCCCTTCGCGCCGGGTGCGACCGGCAACATCGTCATGGAAGACGCGGTCTACATGCTTGAATCCATGGGCTTCAGGACGGGAATCGACCTGAAGGCACTTCTCGATTTGCGTCGCAAGATCGTTGGCTGGCTGCCCGGCGAACGTTTCGAGGGAACCCTGGCGCGCGCCGGCCTGCCAAAGGGTTTCCAGCAACAATTTGCGTAAACCAAGCATTTGGAGTTCAGAGACAAAATGTCAGCAGCTGCGCAGGCGTCCGAAGGCGCATTCTCTTCGACACATATGAACATTGAAGAAGACTACCCGGAAATCCGCGAGGCGATCCGCGCAATCTGCGAGAAATATCCGGGAGCTTACTGGCGCAAACTCGAGGATGAGGACGGCTATCCGGAAGAATTTGTTGCGGAACTGACGGAAACGGGCTTCCTTGCTTCCCTGATCCCGGAGGAATATGGCGGTTCGGGACTGCCGCTGCGCGCCGGCGCAGTCATACTGGAGGAAATTCATGCCTCCGGTTGCAATGCCGGGGCCTGCCATGCGCAGATGTACATAATGGGTACGCTGCTGCGCCATGGGAGCGAGGCGCAGAAGGCCCGATACCTACCGGAGATCGCATCCGGCAAGCTTCGGTTGCAGGCCTTCGGCGTGACGGAGCCGACGACGGGTTCGAACACAACGCAGTTGAAGACCCGCGCAGTTCGCGACGGCGATGAATATATCGTCAATGGCCAGAAGGTCTGGACGTCCCGCGCATTTCAGTCCGACCTCATGCTGTTGCTTGCACGGACAAAGCCACTGGAGCAGATCGAAAGGCGCAGCGACGGGCTGTCTGTCTTCCTCGTCGACATGCGCGAGGCGCGCGGCAACGGCATGGAGTTGCGCAAGCTGGAGACGATGATCAACCACCAGACATCGGAAGTCTTCTTCGACAATCTGCGGATTCCCGCCGACACACTCATCGGCGAAGAGAACAAGGGCTTCAAGTACATCCTCGACGGGATGAATGCCGAAAGGATCCTGGTCGCGTCGGAATGTCTGGGAGATGCACGCTATTTCATCGCCAAGGCGGCCGCCTACGCCACGGAGCGGGAGGTGTTCGGGCGACCGATTGGCGCCAATCAAGGCGTGCAGTTCCCGATCGCGCGAGCATATGCCGAGTTTCGGGCCGCAGATCTGATGAACCGTGCCGCAAGCACGCTCTTCGAGGCGGGAAAACCGTGCGGTGAGGAAGCCAATCTTGCCAAGCTTCTGGCTTCGGAAGCGTCATGGCATGCAGCAGAAGCCGCGATGCAGACGCATGGCGGGTTCGGCTTTGCTCGCGAGTACGATATCGAAAGGAAATGGCGGGAAACGCGCATCTTCCAGATTGCACCGATCTCCACCAACCTGATCCTCTCCTACATCGGTGAACACGTATTGAAGATGCCCCGCAGTTACTGAGCCGGTGCAATCGAGGAGACAGACATGACCGGACTCACCCGCGACATTGCCAGATTTGCCACCGAATTCAGCTATTCCGACATATCGTCGGATGCGATGCAGATTGCCTGCAACGCCTTCATCGATACGGTCGGCGTGATGATCGCAGGCTCGAAGGAGCCTGCCGTCACCCTGTTGCAAGGGCTGGACAATTCCTCCGGGGAACGGCGGGTTCGCGCGCTGTTGTCGGGCGCCAGGACGTCGGTCGAGCATGCCGCCCTGGTCGGCGGCACGGCCGCACATGTGCTGGACTTCGACGATGTCTCGCTGTCAAGCCATCCGAGCGCCGTTCTGGTGCCGGCAATCCTGGCGGCCGGAGAAGAAGTCGGCGCCCGGGGCTCCGATCTGGTCACTGCCTATTCCGTAGGCTTCGAGATCTGGGCCAATCTCTTCCGCCGCAGCAAGGACTATCATCGCAAGGGCTGGCATCCGACAGCCGTGTTCGGGCCGGTGGCCACGGCCGGCGCGATGGTTTCGCTCTATCGGCCCGGTTCTGCGGCAGCCGTCAATGCAATTGCGATCGCTGCATCTCACGCCTGCGGGCTCGTCGCCAATTTCGGCTCCATGACGAAGCCGTTGCACGCAGGGCTGGCGGCGCGCAACGCAATCCAGGCGGTGAAGCTGGCGCAGATCGGATTCACCGGGTCGGACGATGCCATAGAACATCCTCAGGGGTATCTTTCGGCGCTTTCCCCAGACGGCGAACCGGATCGTCACTCCACCGGCCCGGGCGCCGGTGATCACAGCCTCGAACGTTTCGGCCTGAATGTGAAGCGTTATCCGACCTGCTACGCCACGCACCGGACCATTGACGCGATGATCGAGCTGGCAGGCAAGCATGATTTGCGCGCCGCCGACATCGACACGATCGAGGCGCAAATGGGTCGGACGCAGTCTGCCGCGCTACGGAATTCCAATCCGGCAACCGCGCTGGAAGGAAAGTTTTCCGAGCAGTTCGCAATGGCCTGCGCGCTGGTTCACCGACGGGTCGGCCTGGCGGAAATGCGGGATGAACTGGTTGCCGATCCCGAACTGCAGTCCCTCTACGGCAGGGTCCGTATCACCTTGCTGGACGAGCAGGACCCGGAAGACCCGGTTTTCTCTCCGACCGAGCATCTGATCATCCGGCTCAAGGATGGGTCCGTCGTCGAAAAGCGCGACATCCGGCATGCGAAGGGACACGCGCGAAATCCCCTGAGCGCGGCTGAACTGCGGGCCAAGTTCGATGATTGCCTGAATGCGGCCGGCCTTCGTGGAGGTGATCAATTGTACGAGAGGCTGGCCGGGTTGGAAAAGCTGGCTTCCGTTTCCGATATTCCCGAGATCCGGCTGCAGCTGCCGAGCCAGGTGGGGACAGGGGCATGAGCTACAAAGCGGGTGCGCCGTCCGGAGGATTGCGGCGGCTATTCAGGCCGGAGACGGTGGCGGTCATCGGCGCATCGGACCGCAAGGGCTCGCTGGGCCATGAAGCAACTGCGAACGCGCTCAGCTCCAGCGGGATCAAGCAAGTCGTGCTCGTCAATCCTGGCCGCGAGCGCGTGTTCGACCGGGAATGCCACGCTTCCATCGTGCAGTCCGGCAAGCCCGTCGATGTCGCCTTCGTGCTGGTTCCGGCAGAGCGCTGCGCGGATGTCATCCGCGAATGCGGCGCGGCAGGCGTAAGCCATGCCATTGTCGGCGCGAGCGGATTCGGCGAAGGGGGCAAGGACTCCGAGGCAGGCGTCGAGCTGCGCAAGGCTGCAGCAGAGGCTGGCGTGGCCATTGTCGGGCCGAACACAAACGGGCTCTGGAACGGGATCGACGACATTCATGTCGGCTTCAATGTGAGCCAGGGCTTGCGTCTGAAACCCGGCAGGCTCGGGCTTGTCTCGCAAAGCGGCGCCATGCTCGGCTCTTCCATTGCGCGCCTTGACGAGCAGGGGGTCGGCATCGCCTATGCGATCGCGACGGGAAACGAGCTGGAACTGAAGCTGGTCGATTATCTCCAGTTCATGTTCGAGGCGGATGAAGTCGATGCCATAGGACTGACCGTGGATTCGATCACCGATCCGCAAGCCTTCGCCCGAACCGTGCTGGAATGTAATTCGCACCGACGCAAGCCAGTCGTGCTGTTGCAGATGGGAACCAGCAAGGCGGGAGCCGCGGCAACCGAGCTGCATGCCTCGCGGCTGGCGGACCCGGCTGACGGGCTTGCATTCCTGATGCGCAAGCTGGGCGTGGCGGTCACGGACAATTTCGATGCCTACCTGTCCAGCCTCGCAATTCTCGCCTCCGGCCGCAACGTTCCGGCGGAACGAAAGGTGCTGGGAATGTCGACTTCGGGCGCCGGTGCGGCGATTCTGGCAGATATTGGCGAGGATGCAGGGCTCGTATTCCCTTCGCTCTCCGCCGAAGCCACGCAAGGCCTTGCGCGGACAATGCGCATGACGACCCCGCACAATCCGCTGGACCTGACAGGGGAGAGCCGCGACCCGTCCTGGATCGAAGAGGTCTATGCGCACTTCTGCGCTTCCGAACCCTCTGCCGCGGTCGCAAGCCTCTTCACGCTGCTGTTCGACGAGCCTTTCGATGCGCGTGCTGAACATTTCGCGCGGCTTGCCGAATCGCAGCCGGATCGGCTTTTCCTGTCAGCGACGCCGGCGGCATTGCAGCCCAAATACATGGATCGGCTCAAGCGGGGGGGCGTGCTCACCTTTTCCTCGATTTCCGACCTGTGCGCCGGCCTGTCGCTGGCGATCGATGCCAGGGCGAGCGACAAGGTGCTCGATGAGGAATGGTTGCGGGCATGGGCCGGGAACCGGCCGGCCATGGTGGAGGGCGGCCCGGTGCGTGCCCTCGTGCATCACGAGGCGGCGCAGGCAATGGCTGGCCACGACATTGCCTTTCCTGAAAGCCGCATCGTTCGCAATGATGCCGCTGCTCTTGCGAGCGCCGCCCGCGAAACCGGTTATCCGGTTGCGCTGAAGCTCTTGTCGGAGTCGCGGCTGCACAAGGCGACCAGCAATGCGCTGGCCATCGGCATCACGAGCGAAGAGGAACTTGTCGAGGCCGGCCGCAGCATGCAGCCGGACCCGGATGACCTGTTCCTGGTACAGAAGATGGTGCCGGCGGGCCTCGATGTCTTCGTGGGAACGGTCCGCGATGCAACTTTCGGCAATCTGCTGATCGTCGGTGCAGGTGGGGGCGATGTCGAGCGAGCGCGGGATACGCGCACAATGCTGCTCCCCGTCGGGCCGGAAGAAGTCCTGCGGGCCCTCGGGGAATTGCGGATCGCACCTGCATTGCTGGCGCGGAGTCCCTCCGGTTGGGTATGGGACGTGGACCGGCTGGTTGCGACCATCATGGCTTTTTCCCGCTTCGTGGAATCGGCCGGAGCGGGCGAGGTCATGTCGGCGGAGATCAATCCGTTGCGGGTTTTCGAAAGCGGCGCGATGGCAATCGATGTGCGGGTGATGCTCTCGCCCAGCGCAAGGGAAGCGTGAGACTGGAGGTCAAGCATGCCGTGGTTTGCCATCACGACCAAGGACAAGGAAAACTCGCAGGAACTGCGGAGACAGACCAGGCCTGCCCACCTTGCCTATCTTGCGCCCTATCTGGACCGCATCCTGGTCGCGGGACCCTTTCTGGACGAGGACGATAACAGCACGGGCGGGCTGGTGATCATCGATCTTCCGGATCTCGAAACCGCCCGCGACTTTGCGCACAATGATCCCTATGCAGGTGCAGGGCTCTTCGAGCAAGTCGAGGTTCGCCCCTGGCGCAAGGTCATCCCCGAATAAGGCCGTAACTGGTTCGATCCTGTCCGCGGAGCTTGCGAGGCCGCTTGCGGCGGCGTCGGGCAGCGGCGTAAGGTAGCCCTGTCGAACCGCCGCGAATCCGGAATGCCTGCTGGCCCGCCGCGGCTTCTCCGGACTCCGCGGATTGCGGAAGGCGTTGCGAAGAGAGCCAGGGATGAACGACAAGACCAAATTCAACATCTGGTACTGGGTGGCGGCCTTCGTCATCTTCATGATCTTCCAGTATGCCGTCACGATCTCGCAGCAGGTGGCGGAGATCCCCTACAGCGTGTTCGAGGAGTATCTCGAGGAAGGGCGAATTGCCGAAGTGCAGGTGTCGGAACGCTTCATCCAGGGGACGCTGAAGGCGCCACTGGAAGGCGGCCAGACAAGGTTCATGACGACGCGGGTCGAGCCCGAGCTGGCGGAGCAGCTGGCGAGGGAAGGCGTCGTCGTGTCCGGACGGATCGAAAGCACCCTGCTGCGCGACATCATTTCCTGGATCATCCCCGTGGTGTTGTTCGTCGGCCTGTGGATGTACCTGATCCGGCGCATGGGCGGCGGAGCCGGCGGGCTGATGCAGATCGGCAAGAGCAAGGCGAAGGTGTATGTCGAGAAGGACATCAAGGTGACCTTCGACGATGTGGCCGGCGTCGAAGAGGCCAAGGAGGAACTGGCCGAGATCGTCGAATTCCTCCGCAATCCGGAAGAGTATGGCCGGCTCGGCGGCCGTATGCCGAAGGGCGTCCTGCTGGTGGGGCCGCCCGGCACCGGCAAGACCCTCCTCGCCCGGGCTGTCGCCGGCGAGGCCAAGGTGCCGTTCTTTTCCATTTCCGGTTCGGAATTCGTCGAGATGTTCGTCGGCGTAGGCGCCGCCCGCGTTCGTGACCTCTTCGAACAGGCGCGCGCCCAGGCGCCCGCGATCATCTTCATCGACGAACTGGATGCACTTGGCCGCGCGCGCGGTATCGGGCCGTTCACGGGCGGCCATGACGAGAAGGAACAGACGCTCAACCAGCTGCTGTCGGAACTGGACGGCTTTGACCCGTCGACCGGGGTAGTGCTGCTCGCCGCGACCAACCGGCCCGAGATTCTCGATCCGGCCCTGCTGCGCGCCGGCCGGTTCGACCGGCAGGTGCTGGTGGACCGCCCCGACAAGGAGGGCCGCATCCGCATCCTGCAGATCCATATGCGCAAGGTGAAGCTGGCGGCTGATGTGGATCCGGAGAAGGTGGCGGCGCTGACCCCGGGCTTTACCGGCGCCGACCTTGCCAATCTCGTCAATGAGGCGGCGCTGCTGGCAACGCGGCGCGGGGCCGATGCGGTGACGATGGACGATGTCAACAATGCCATCGAGCGCATCGTGGCCGGTCTGGAAAAGCGTAACCGCCTGCTCAATCCGCGCGAGCGTGAAGTTGTCGCCTATCACGAAATGGGCCATGCGCTAGTGGCGATGGCCCTGCCCGGTTCCGATGTCGTCCACAAGGTCTCGATCATTCCGCGCGGGATCGGTGCACTCGGCTACACGATCCAGCGACCGACGGAAGATCGCTTCCTGATGACGCTGGAGGAACTTGAGAACAAGATGGCGGTGCTGCTCGGCGGCAGGGCGGCGGAATGGATTGTCTTCCAGCATCTATCGACAGGCGCTGCCGACGATCTCGCCAAGGTCACCGACATCGCCCGCGCCATGGTGACGCGCTACGGCATGTCGGAGAAGCTCGGCCATGTGGCGCTGGAGAAGGAGCAACGCTCCTTTCTCGGTTCCGGCTCCGGGCAGGTCTACCCACAGGAACGGACCTATGGCGAAGCGACTGCCGACCGGATCGATGCGGAGGTTCGCGCCATTGTCGAAAAAGCCTTCAGCCTTGCCGTCCGCCTCCTGACCGAAAGACGCTCGCTGCTGGAGCGCACCGCGCGCCAGCTCCTCGAAAAGGAGACGCTCGACGAGGCCGAATTGAAAATGCTGACGGAAATGGAAATGCCTTCCGGCGATCCAGCGAACCGAGAGGGGTCTTCAAGCTAGTTTCGAATTCACGCTGGCGCGCCTTCGCACGCCTCCCGGGCGAGGGCGTCGATATGGCCGAGAATCTCAGGTCTGACAGGTCGGGCAATGGAAGGTGGAGCGACCGGATTGCATCCTGCGCTCGATTGTCCCCGTGCAACCCTTGCGACGGCAAGGCTGGCCCTCGCGATCATAGACCTGGAAGTCGTGCTGGAAATAGCCGGGCGCCCCGTCCGCATGCATGAAATCGCGCAGGGTCGAGCCGCCCGCGGCAATGGCGTCGGCAATCACTTCGCGGATCGCAGCCGCCAGCCGCTCATGCGGATCCTCGCCGGCCTCCGGGACAAGCGATCCGGCAGGGCGGAAAGGATCGAGGCCGGCCCGCCACAACGCCTCGCAGACATAGATGTTGCCGAGGCCGGCAATGATGCGCTGATCCATCAGCGCCGATTTCAGCGGCAGCCGCCGTCCGGAGAGAAGTTGCCGGAGGAGGTCGCCGCTCAGGGCATTGCCCGTCGGCTCGACGCCGAGGCGGGCGAATGCGGGGTGATCCTGAAGTTCGCCGCGGGCAAGCAGCAGCATGAAGCCGAAACGGCGCGGATCATTGTAGATGAGTTCGCGCTGCCCCCCATCCGGGCCGACAAGGAGAATCGCGACATGGTCATGGTCGGCGAGCTTCGAGCGCGGATAGTGGAAATTGCCGGGAATTTCCTCCGAGGCAATGCGGAACGACCCCGACATTCCGAGATGGGACACGAGAACCTGCCCCGAATCGAGGTGAAACAGCAGATATTTCGCCCGTCGGCCCAGGGCTTCGATCCGCCGGCCTTCCAGTCGCGCCTGGAATCCCTCCGGGAACGGAAAGCGCAGATCGGCGCGTTGCAGGCGCACTTGCCTGATGGTCGCGCCCTCCACCAGGGGCTGCAGGCCGCGCCTGACCGTTTCGACTTCGGGAAGTTCAGGCATTTCGGGAGGTCCTGACACTCGGATCCGAGTTTCGCACGAAGGCTACTTATCGCCTTTCCTGTTGAAATGGAATCATCCGGACGCCGGATCCGCCTTTCGGCGACGTAAGCTTTGGTTAGCCTTGTTCCTTAAGCCGTTCGCAACGGGAATGCGCTAGGTTCCGCTCATCGCCGGTGTACCACTCCGGCCAGAAGGAGCCATGGAGCCGTCAATGTCGTCATTTCTCGCGCGTTTTGCCAGGGAAGAAGCCATTGCATCCGCGATCGAGCATGCCCTGATCGCTGCCCTGATCGTCCTGGCGATCGTGGTCGGCGCCGGCGCGATCGGCGGCGAATTTGCCCGCCTCGTCCAGCTCGTGGGGGCCTAGAGCGGCCCACCCCGGCAAACTCCACCAAATCGCTTCTATTTGCCGGCGAAAGGCTCTATATCGCGGCCATGACAGACACGCCGCTTTCCCGAATCCGCAATTTCGCCATCGTCGCCCATATCGACCATGGCAAGTCGACCCTTGCCGACCGGCTGATCCAGATGACGGGTGGCCTGGATACGCGCGAGATGAAGCAGCAGGTGCTCGACTCGATGGAGATCGAACGCGAGCGCGGCATCACCATCAAGGCGCAGACCGTGCGGCTGCACTACCGGGCCCGGGACGGGCAGGAATATGTGCTCAACCTGATCGATACGCCCGGCCATGTCGACTTCGCCTATGAGGTGTCGCGATCGCTCTCGGCCTGTGAAGGGTCGCTCCTGGTGGTCGATGCCAGCCAGGGCGTAGAAGCGCAGACGCTGGCCAATGTCTATCAGGCCATCGAGCATGATCACGAGATCGTCTGCGTCCTGAACAAGGTCGACCTGCCGGCCGCCGAGCCGGACCGGGTGCGCGCGCAGATCGAGGAGGTCATCGGCATCGATGCGTCCGATGCGGTGCCGATCTCGGCCAAGACCGGCATGGGGGTAGAGGACGTGCTGGAGGCCATCGTCCCGCGCCTGCCGCCGCC
>CAYLGY010000026.1:0-30339 GCA_964383325.1 uncultured Rhizobiaceae bacterium | reverse complement strand
TTCGGTCGAAACCGCTAACACCCTTTGAAATCAAAAGGAATTTCGGCGCTCAAATAGAGCTGTTGGGAGTTTGCAATCTGATAGTGGCGGAGAGGGGGGGATTCGAACCCCCGATAGAGTTGCCCCTATGCCGCATTTCGAGTGCGGTGCTTTCAACCACTCAGCCACCTCTCCACGATGACTGCGCGTTCTCTATCTTCAAAAGCAGGGCCTCGTCAACGACGGAAGCGCTGATCCGGAAAGCTTCTGTGCGAGCCGGCGCCTCTGGCGCAAAATCCCGTCGGTGAGGCGCCGGTTCTGCTTGACATTCCGCCTGGCTTTGGTCAATAGGGCGCAAGCTTGCGGTGCCGGACCGATGGCATTGTTGCGCCTCGATTCCCGGAATCGAATTACTGAACCCGAAACGACTGAAAAGAAGACGGCCGGAGCGCAGCTCCAGAGCCGGGCAGAACGAGAGGCAATCATGTTCGCAGTCATCAAGACCGGTGGGAAGCAATATCGCGTTGCCGCCGAGGAAGTGCTTACCATCGAAAGGCTCGCCGGAGAAACGGGGGACCTGATCGAGATCAATTCCGTCCTCGCTGTCGGAGAAGGGGCGGACGTGAAATTCGGCGCGCCTTTTGTCGAGGGTGCGCTGGTTACCGCTGAAATTCTTGAGCAGGGAAGAGGCAAGAAGGTCATTTCCTTCAAGAAGCGCCGGCGGCAGAATTCGCGGCGCAAGCGGGGTCACCGGCAATTGCTGACCACGGTGCGGATCGCCGAGATCCTGACCGGCGGGGCGAAGCCATCGAAGAAGGCGGCAGCGAAGGAGGCGGAGGCAAAGCCGGCGCCCGCTTCGGAGAAGGCTGCCACTGCGGCGCTGTTTACAGTACCGGAGGGAGAGGGCGACAAGCTGACCGCGATCAAGGGGATCGGCCCGGTCGCCGCCGGTCAGCTCCAGGAGCAGGGGCTCACGACCTACGCGCAGCTTGCGTCACTCAGCGAGGAAGACATCGAGCGAATGGACGCGGCGATGCCGTTCAGCGCCGATCAGATCAGGGACTGGCGCGAGCAGGCGAAAGAATTGGTCAAGCAGGCTTGAAACCTGGCTGGCAACCGCATAAGAGAAGTCAAGGCGCCTGAGGGCGTATAAGGAGCAGATCATGGCACACAAGAAGGCAGGCGGTTCATCGCGTAACGGTCGCGATTCGGAATCCAAGCGTCTTGGCGTGAAGAAGTTCGGCGGCGAGAAGGTCGCGGCCGGGAACATCCTCGTTCGTCAGCGCGGCACGCGCTGGCATCCGGGTGCCAATGTCGGCATCGGACGCGACCACACGCTTTTTGCGCTGGAGCAGGGCGTCGTCTGTTTCGAAAAGAAGGCCGGCGGGCGAGCTTACGTATCGGTAAAACCGATTATGCAGGCCGCGGAGTAGCCGGTTCCGCACGAAAACACCGGCGTCCCATCTCGGACCCGGATGTTTGACAGGCAACAGTGCCGGAATTGAAGGGGAGGTGGGCCGCCATCTCCCCTTTCGCATCTGGTACTGGAGGATTGCCAATGGAAATTCTGGTTACAAGGCGGCTGACGCTGCGGCCGCCGATCGAGCTGGATGCCGATGATATTGCAGCTCATCTTGCCAACTGGAATGTGAGCCGCATGCTCTCGCGCGTGCCGTTTCCTTTCGACCGCATCGATGCCATCGAATGGATCCGCCGCTGCAATCATCCCGGCAATCAGGATATTGCCTTTACCATTCATCGCGAGCGTCTGATCGGCGCGGTCGCGATTGCGGACCTTCCTGGTCAGCCGCGGCTGGGCTACTGGCTGGCGGAGGATCATTGGGGCCAGGGCCTGATGGGCGAGGCCCTGGGTGCGGTGCTCGGTCATTTTCTTCAAAGCCGACCCGAATCCGTGGTGCACTCGACGATCCTCGCGGACAATACGGCTTCGATCCGGCTGCAGCAGCGCCTCGGCTTCCGCATCGTCGGCGCTGGCGAGAGCTTTTCGACGGCGCGGCAGGCGCTTGTGCCGGCCGTCCGGACAGAGCTGGCGCGCGCCGATTTCCGCGGCCTTGCCGGCAAGGTCTATGATGTAGCGGCGTAATGCGCTTGGCGAACGAGCGTGCGGGTTGTAAGAGAGCCCATCCGGCCGGGTAAACCGGAAGCTGCCCGGTCGAGGCCCGGCCGGGCACAGGCGGGAAACTCTTCCATGCTCGTCGACAGGCGCGCGGATGAAACGGCGGACAGAATGAAATTTCTCGACACGGCGAAAATCCACGTACGCTCCGGCGATGGCGGAGCCGGGTGCGTCTCCTTCCGGCGGGAGAAATTCATCGAGTTCGGCGGCCCCGATGGCGGCGACGGCGGCAGGGGCGGCGATGTCTGGGCCGAAGCCGTCGATGGCCTGAACACGCTGGTCGATTACCGATACCGTCAGCACTTCAAGGCGAAGACCGGCATGCATGGAATGGGCCGCCAGCGCACCGGCGCCAAGGGTGCAGATGTGGTGCTGAAGGTTCCCGCGGGCACGCAGATCTATGATGCCGAGGATGATACGCTGCTATGCGATCTCGCCGAGGTGGGGGAGCGGTTTCTCATCGCGCGCGGCGGCAATGGAGGCTTCGGCAATGTCCACTTCAAGTCCTCGACCAATCAGGCGCCGCGACGCGCCAATCCGGGGCAACCGGGGGTGGAGAAGACGCTGGTATTGCGGCTGAAGCTCATTGCCGATGCCGGCCTGGTCGGGCTGCCCAATGCCGGCAAGTCGACATTTCTGGCCCGCGTCACCGCAGCGAAGCCCAAGATCGCCGACTACCCCTTCACAACCTTGCATCCGGGCCTGGGCGTGGCGCGGATCGATGAGCGTGAATTCGTGCTTGCGGACATTCCGGGGCTCATTGCCGGTGCCAGCGAGGGGGCGGGCCTTGGCGACCGCTTTCTAGGCCATGTCGAGCGAACCCGCGTTCTTGTGCATCTGGTCTCCGGTCGAGGCGAAACCCCGGTCGCTGACGCCTACCGGACGGTTCGCCAGGAACTGGAGGCTTATGGCCACGGCCTCGCGGAAAAGCCGGAGATCGTCTGTCTCTCGCAAGTCGATATTCTGGATGAGGAGGAGCGGCAAGCGCAATTGACCGCCTTGCAAGAGGCCTGCGGCGGGAAGGTGATCCTGCTGTCGTCCGCCACTGGTGAAGGCGTCAGCTCTGTATTGCGGCAAGTCGCGGCGACTCTGGCCGCGGGCGAACGAGACGCGATGGAGAACGTGCCGGATCCGCGTTGGCAGAGGGAGGGAGATCGGCCGTGAAGACGCTCGGCGAGTATCGGCGCATTTGCGTCAAGATCGGTTCGGCGCTGCTGGTCGATCGCGATACCGGATTGCGGCGGGAGTGGCTCGCCGGGCTGTGCGCCGACATTGCCGGACTTCGTCGGGGCGGGGCGCAGGTTCTTGTCGTCTCTTCCGGGGCCGTGGCGCTCGGCCGCACCCTCCTCGGACTGCGGCACAAGACCTTGAAACTGGAGGAGAGCCAGGCTGCGGCTGCTGTCGGTCAGATCGAGCTCGCCAGCGCATGGTCGGCCGCGCTGCATGAGGAAGGAATTGCGGCCGGGCAGGTCCTGCTGACCTTCTCGGATACGGAAGAGCGCCGCCGCTATCTCAATGCGCGCGCAACGATTTCCACCTTGCTCAAGTTCAAGGCGGTGCCGGTCATCAACGAGAACGATACGGTTGCGACCAATGAGATCCGCTTCGGCGACAATGACCGGCTGGCCGCGCGTGTCGCGACGATGATGGGTTCCGATCTGCTGATCCTGCTCTCCGATATTGACGGGCTCTATACCGCGCCTCCGGCTGTGGAGCCCGATGCCCGCTTCCTGCCGCAAGTGCATCGGATCACGCCGGAAGTCGAGGCCATGGCCGGCGCGGCCGGGTCCGAACTCTCACGCGGGGGCATGCGCACCAAGCTGGATGCCGGACGCATCGCCACGGCCGCCGGGACGGCGATGATCATTGCCTCCGGCAAGCGCAACTATCCGCTGTCGGCGATCGCGAATGGCGCCCGCTCGACCTTTTTCCATCCATCCTCCATGCCCGTGCGCGGGTACAAGACATGGATTTCAGGCCAGCTCGAACCGGCAGGCTTGCTTACGGTCGATCAGGGCGCCGTCGATGCTCTGCTGCGCGGAAAGTCACTCCTGCCGGCCGGCGTGCGTCGTGTCGAGGGGGATTTCGCGCGCGGCGATACGGTCGCGATTGCCGGGCCAGACGGAACGGTGGTGGCTCGCGGTCTGGTTGCCTATGATGCAGCCGATGCCGTAAGGATCGCCGGGCTGCGGAGCGAAGAGATTCACGACCGGCTCGGCTATCAGGCGCGTTCGGCCATGGTGCACCGGGACGATCTGGTCATGTCGGTTTCCGTCGCGGAAAAGGCCGTTTGAGGAGGCCATGCGAATGCTTGAAAGCTCAGTTCCCGCCATCAAGGAGAGCATTTCCCGCCAGATGAACGCGCTCGGACGGCGGGCCAGGGCTGCCGCTGCGATCCTTGCCACTGCCGGCGCGGAGCGCAAGAGCCGGGCGCTGCTGGCAATGGCCTCGGAAATCGAACGATCGGTCCCGGCGATTCTCGCAGCCAATGCGGCGGATGTGGCGCGGGCGGAGAAGGCGGGACTTGGCAGCGCCCTCATCGATCGTCTTCGCCTCGATGCAGGTCGGATTGCCGCCATCGCGAAAGGGATCCGGGAAATTGCTGCGCTGGAAGATCCGGTCGGCAAGATCATTGCCGCATGGGAAAGGCCGAATGGCTTGCAGATCTCGCGGGTGCGTACGCCGCTCGGCGTGCTCGGCGTGATTTACGAAAGCCGACCCAATGTGACCGCCGATGCCGGCGCGCTCTGCCTGAAGGCGGGCAATGCGGTGATCCTGCGCGGGGGCACCGATTCAAGTTCGAGCGCGGCAGCCATATACCGATGCATGGTCTCGGGCCTTCAGGAGGCAGGCCTGCCCGAGGATGCCATACAGCTGGTGCCGATTCCGGATCGGGCAGCGGTAGGCGAGATGCTTGCCGGACTTGACGGCTGCATCGACGTGATCGTGCCGCGGGGCGGGCGCAGCCTGGTGGAACGGGTGCAAAGGGAAGCCCGTGTGCCGGTCTTTGCGCATCTCGAAGGCATCTGCCACGTCTATGTGGACCGGACGGCGGACCTGGACCTAGCAATACGCGTGACGGTCAATGCAAAGATGCGCCGGCCCGGAATTTGCGGCGCCGCGGAGACGCTGCTCGTGGATCGGGCGGCGGCCGAAACACATCTGGTTCCGATTCTGTCAGCACTTGTCGAAGCGGGTTGCGAAATTCGTGGCGACAGCAAGGTGCGCGAACTTTTTCCCGACGCGCAAGCGGCAACGGAGATCGACTGGGCGACGGAATATCTCGATGCGATCCTCTCTGTCGCGATCGTCGACGGCGTGGATGGGGCGATCCACCATATCCGGCAATTCTCGTCCGGCCACACCGAATCGATCCTGGCGGAAGCTCCGGAAGTAGTGGCGCGATTCTTCAACGAGATCGACTCCGCCATTCTCATGCACAATACGTCTACCCAGTTTGCCGATGGGGGCGAGTTCGGCATGGGCGCCGAGATCGGAATCGCCACGGGCAAGATGCATGCGCGCGGTCCGGTGGGCGTGGAACAGCTCACCTCGTTCAAATATCTCGTCCGCGGAACAGGACAGCTCCGGCCTTGAGCGACCGGGGTGCGCCTGAAGCGGCGGTGGCTTCGCGCCATCTGCGCATGCCGCATGTCGAGCCGGGCATGACGGTCGGATTGTTCGGTGGCTCGTTCGATCCCCCCCATGCCGGACACCGCCTCGTCGCGGACACGGCCCTGCGGCGTATCGGGCTTGACCAGCTCTGGTGGATGGTGACTCCGCAAAATCCGCTGAAGACCGGGCGCCGCAGCAGCGAGCTCGCCTGCAGGATCGCGCTCTCGCAGGAGATTGCGCGGCATCCGCGCATTCGCGTCACCGCTTTCGAGGCGGCTCATGCGATCCGCTACTCAGCCGACACGATCGCGCTCGTGCGCCGGCGATATCCGGCGACGCATTTCGTCTGGATCATGGGCGCCGACAATCTGCGCAATTTTCATCGCTGGGAGCGCTGGCAATGGATCGCGCGATCGATCCCGATTGCCATCGTCGATCGGCCGGGCTCGTCCCTCGCGTCCCTGTCCTCGGTCCTGACCCGCACGTACAGCGCGGCAAGAATCGACTGCGCAGATGCGGCGCGCCTTCCCTTTGCAAGACCTCCCGCGTGGACCTATCTTTATGGGCCGCGGCGTTCGATCTCTTCCACCTGGATCCGCCAGCAGGAGGAAATGCAGGAAGCTGCGCAATTGCCTTGAAACGGAGTGGCAACACTGCCTATCTTAGATGGGCCGGACTGTACCGGTGAAGTCTTGATGACCGGAAAGGAACGACCCTGACAACTGCACAAGTGAGGAAGGCTGCGGCCGACCCTTCGCCAGTGGCAAAGGACGAGAGCAAGTCCAGCGCGCTTCTGGCCATCGTCCTGGCAAGCCTGGAAGATTCCAAGGCGGAAGAAATACTGCCAATCGACATTCGCAACAAGTCAAGCCTCGCCGACCATATGGTGGTCGCGTCGGGGCGTTCGCATCGTCACGTGATGGCAATTTCAGAGCACCTTCTGCAGGCGCTGAAGGCGGCTGGCGCTGGAAATCTGCGCGTGGAAGGCCAGCAGGGCGCGGACTGGGTCCTGGTCGATGCGGGCGACGTCATCGTGCACGTCTTTCGTCCCGAAGTCCGAGAATTCTACAATCTCGAGAAGATGTGGCTTGTACCCGAGGCGGATGAACAGACTCTGCATTAGGGCAAACGGTGCGGATCGGAATCTTTGCTGTAGGCCGAATGAAGGCCGGCCCGGAGCGTGAGCTCGTCCAGCGCTATCTGGGGCGTTTCGAGGCAGCCTGCCGCGCGAGCGGTCTGCTCTATGGTGGCGTCACGGAAATCCGGGAGAGTCGCGCGGCAAGTCCCGAAGATCGGCGTGCGGAGGAATCGGCGCAATTGCTGCGCTGGGTTGAGGAGGGGCGGCTGGTGGCTGTGCTCGATGCGCGCGGCAAGGAACTCGACTCGGTTGACCTGGCGGGGCGGATCGGCGAATGGCGAGACCGGGGTTTGGCGGAATGCCGCTTTGCAATCGGCGGTCCCGATGGCCATGATCCGGATCTGCTTCGCGCCGCGGGCCTTGTCATCTCCTTTGGCCGAATGACCTGGCCGCACCAGATCTGCCGGATCCTGCTCGCCGAGCAGCTCTATCGAAGTGCGACGATACTTGCCGGCCACCCATATCATCGTTACTGAATGGCCGTAATGGGCGTCCACCCGTCCGCGCGGGGAGCGGAGTTCAATTGAAGACCGGTTTCAAGACGCTGCTGCTGCGAATCTGCCTGACCATCCTGCCGCTGGTACTGGCAAGCGGGTCGGTCCTTGCCGAGTCGGTGGAGGAGATCGAGCTTCGCAGCGCCCAGAGTCGGGAAGAGTTCGAGCGGCTCAAGCAGCAGATTGCTGTCAGCGCGGAGCGAAGCCGGGCGCTGGAAACCGAGATCGCCAATTTGCGCAAGGACAATGCCACGCTGACGGCAGCGCTGATCCAGGCGGCCAAGACCGAGAAGAAGATCGCCGAGGACATCGAGGAAATCGAATTGCGCCTCAATGAGCTTGGAGGGCGGGATGAGGCCCTGCGCCAGTCGCTGCGGGCAAGGCGTGGCCTGCTCGCGGAGGTGCTCGCCGCCCTGCAACGCATGGGGCTCAATCCACCGCCCGCCATCCTGGTGCGCCCGGAGGATGCGCTGTCGGCTGTGCGCAGCGCCATCCTACTTGGAGCGGTCGTGCCGGAGATCCGCAGCGAGACCGAATTGCTTGCGGAAGATCTTGCGGCGCTGAAGCGGATTGCTGCCTCGATCGGCGACGAACGTGACCGGCTGGCGATCCGGATCGCCGAGCAGGCAGAGGAGAAGCTCCGTCTGACGCGCCTGCTGGCAGAACGGGAGAAGCTCCGGCAGGAGTCGGAAGCGGTGCTGGAGCAGGAGCAGCGGAAATCGGAAATCCTGGCCGCGCAGGCCTCCAATCTCGAAGAATTGATCCAGGCCCTCGAACGCCGGATCGAGGAGCGGCGTCGCGAGGAAGAAGAACGGCGCCGTCGCGAGGAGGAACTCGAAGACCTACCCGTGCCGCCCGCAAACCGGCTGACTGCCGCAAAGCCCTTCGGCGAATTGCGCAACAGCCTGGTCTTGCCGGCTTCTGGCCGCTTCCTGTACCGTTTCGGCAGCGAAGACCAGCTCGGCGGCAAGCGCAGCGGCGACACGGTTCAAACACAATCCGGAGCTATCGTCACCACGCCTTGCGACGCGACGGTGCTGTATTCCGGGCCGTTCCGCTCCTACGGGCAACTCTTGATCCTGGATGCTGGCGACGGTTATCATATGGTGATGGCTGGTCTTGACCGAATCAACGTGCAACTCGGTCAGACCCTGCTGGCCGGGGAACCGGTTGGCGCAATGGCGGAAGTGCAGCTCGCGAGTGCGGATGGGGCCGAGCCGGGAAATGCAGGCCCAAAACTCTATATCGAGCTTCGCAAGGATGGAAACCCTATCGACCCGGCACCCTGGTGGGCTGACCGCGAACCTGGAAGGACAGGCAATGATTCGTAAGCTCTCCCTGCTGGCGGCAGGCGCCGTGATCGGAGCTTCGGCGATGGGATCGGTGCACTTGCTGCCCGGAACCACCGCGGTGGCCGCAGGTTCCGAGACCTACAGGAACCTTGCAATCTTCGGCGATATTTTCGAGCGGGTGCGTGCGCAATACGTAACGCCGCCGTCCGAGCGCGAACTGATCGAGAGTGCAATCAACGGCATGCTGACCTCGCTCGATCCGCATTCCTCCTATCTCAATCCCGAGGCGGCGCAGGACATGCGTGTGCAGACCCGCGGCGAATTCGGCGGGCTCGGCATTGAAGTGACCATGGAAAACGAACTGGTCCGCATCATCACGCCGATCGACGACACACCCGCGGCCCGGGCAGGCGTGATGGCTGGCGACCTGATTTCGAAGATCGATGGCGAGGACGTTCGCGGCATGACTCTGAGCGATGCCGTGGATCGCATGCGCGGCATGGTGAACACACCGATTGTCCTCACCATCCTGCGCGAGAATGTGCCGGCGCCCATCGAGATCACCATTGTGCGCGACATCATTAAAGTGAAGGCGGTGAAGTACCGGGTCGAGGAGGATGTCGGTTACATGAAGATCACCTCCTTCACGGAAAAGACCCAGTCCGATCTGGAAGCGGCGATCGCCGCGATCAAGAAGGAAGTTCCGCCCGAGAAGCTGAAGGGCTACATTCTCGACCTGCGCCTGAATCCGGGCGGCCTGCTGGATCAGGCGATCAGCGTTTCCGATACGTTCCTCGATAGTGGCGAGATCGTTTCCACGCGCGGTCGGGAGCCCAGCGACATTACGCGCTTCGATGCCAGGGCCGGAGATCTGGTCGATGGCAAGCCGGTGATCGTGCTGATCAATGGCGGTTCCGCAAGTGCGTCCGAAATCGTGGCCGGGGCATTGCAGGATCAACGGCGCGCGACCATTGTCGGTTCGCGTTCATTCGGCAAGGGATCCGTGCAGACCATCATTCCGCTGGCGGAAAACGGCGCCCTGCGGCTGACGACGGCGCTCTATTACACCCCTGCCGGGAAGTCCATTCAAGGCAAGGGGATCGTGCCGGACATCATCGTGGAGCAGCCATTGCCGGAGGATCTCGCCGGACTGGATACGACACGTGGCGAATCGGCGCTGCGGGGCCATATTCGCGGTGAAGAGGAGAGCGAGGAAGGATCCGGATCGTCGGCCTATGTGCCCCCGGATCCGGAAGATGACCTGCAGCTTGCTGCGGCGCTTGAGCTCCTACGCGGAGAACGCCAGCATGCGGCCTTTCCTCCCGATCCCAACCGTTCGGTCTTCAACCAGTAAGAGCCGCCCCAGCGTGTCATGACGGATCCATCCGCGCTTCGCGAGAGCCTGCCCTATCGTCCATGTGTCGGCATGATGGTGCTGAATCGCGAAGGCCTTGTCTGGGTGGGCCGGCGTCTGTCCTTCGGCAATTCGGAAGCGGACGGGACGCCGCAGCTCTGGCAGATGCCGCAAGGCGGAATCGATGATGGCGAAGCAGCGCTTCCGGCCGCCTTGCGCGAGCTCTATGAAGAAACCGGAATGCGTTCAGTCTCGTTGCTCGCCGAGGCGCCGTCGCTGATCTATTACGAATTGCCGGATCATCTGCTCGGCGTCGGTTTGCGGGGTCGCTACCGCGGGCAGGTCCAGCGCTGGTTCGCCTTCCGTTTTACCGGTGAAGATTCGGAGATCGCAATCGATCCGCCGCCGGATGGGCATTCGCCCGAATTCGACTCCTGGGCCTGGCAGCCCTTGCAGGACCTTCCCGAAATCGTGGTGCCGTTCAAGCGGGATGCCTATCGCCAAGTCGTTCGGGCATTCGCCCATCTTGCGCAGCCTGCATGAGGCCGGGTCGCGGGAAGACCATTGCGAGGAACTGCTGAAGCCAGGCGCGGAGCTCGCGGTCCCAGACAAACCGCCCATATAGATGGTCACGGCCCTTCTGCGCGCCCGGCAGGGAGGAGAAGCGGTCAGCGCCATGGACAATCCAGCGATGCAGCATGGCCCGTGTCAGCTCGGCGTGAAACTGGATTCCCCACGCATTCTCCCCGTAGCGAAAAGCCTGGTTGGGATAGTCCGAGCCGCTCGCCAGCAATCGTGCGCCGCGCGGCAATGAAAAGCCCTCGCGATGAAACTGGTACACCATGGACGGCCATTGCATCAGTCGCCTGCCGACTGCGGTTGCCTCGATCGGATACCAGCCGATCTCGACCCGCCCCTGCGGATGGCTCTCGACAATGCCGCCCAGATGCTTGACCAGCATCTGCGCGCCAAGACAGATTCCGAGGAATGGCTTGCCTTCCCGCAGCGGCACTTCGATCCACTCGGTTTCGCGGCGGATGAATTCGTCCGGGTCGTTTGCGCTCATTGGCCCGCCGAAAATGATGGCGCCCGCATGGTCCGCGAGCGTCTCCGGCAGTTGGTCGCCAAGCGCGGGCCGGCGCAAGTCGAGTTCGAAGCCATGTTGCGCGAGAATCTGGCCGACCCTGCCCGTGCTGGAAAATTCCTGATGCAGAATGGCCAGGATCCTGTGCCGCCTTCGGGCCCGGCTTTCGATCCCGTCAGGCGAGGAGATGACCGGGATGTTCAATCTGATTTCGACTCCTGCTCGACTTCCTGGCGTAGGGCCACGCGGTCTGCCCGTTCGACATGCAGCAGCTCCGCAATGCGCCAGACCAGATTGTCTTCAAGCTCATTGCGTTCGCCGTCTGCATATACGATCTCCCACAATAAGCGGACAAAGGCCAGCCTCTCTTCCCGGCTCATCCGGCGCTGGAGAATCGAAGTGAAGGCGTAGAGATCGACCGCCTCGCGATTGGCGCGCTCGCCCGCTTGCAGCAGGCGCTTCAGTTCCTTGCCATCCAGCGCGAATTCGGTGGCCAGCACTTCCTCAAGCCGCGCACGCTCGTCCGCGCCGCGAATTCCGTCAGCATCGATGATGTGAAACAGCAGGGCGGCCGCGGCAACCTGCACCTCATCGCCGGCTGGCTCCGTGTCGCTGGTCCCGCTACCCGGCAGGGTAAGGAGAAATTCCTTCAGTCGGCTCCACATGCGCCCTCCAGCGGAGTACGAAAAATCCACGTCATAACATTGCTTTCAGTTAAACATGAAACGCTTTAGCCGCCGCTGTCGCGAAAGGCGGGCTCGAGCCGGGTGACTCCCTCCAGCAATTCGCGCAGATGCTGGGTAATGACACGCTGCAGGCGCACTGCAGTATCCGGATATTCTTCCAGAAGGCGCCGGAACAGCTTCTGATTGAGGCGCATGACCCGGCAGTCGCTGCTGGCGACAGCGCAGGTCGGACGTCGGGTCGTCGTGATCAGGGCAAGTTCGCCGAGCATGCTTCCCTTGCCTGAGAGCCCGGCCGCGATCCGTTCGCCGCTGCGAAGGTGAAACAGCTCGATCTCTCCATCGATGATGATGAAGGCGCAGTCCGCCGGGTCGTCCTCCTTGTAGAGTTCGGAGCCGCGCGGCACATTCATGTGTTCGGCGCCAAAGGCCAGCAAGCGGAGCTGGTCCCGGTTCAGGTCGCGGAAGAGGCTGACCCGCCCGAGCACGATGATGTCATGTTCCAGTCCCATGCCGGTTTCATGTCCTGACGCCAGATTTTCCCGCGCACCCGAATCCGGTGCGTCACGGCACCAGCTTATACCCTCCGCTTTCTGTCACAAGTAATTCGGCATTGGAAGGATCGCGTTCGATCTTCTGGCGCAGTCGATAGACGTGGGTCTCCAGCGTATGGGTGGTTACGCCTGAATTATAGCCCCACACTTCCTCCAGCAGAACGTCGCGGGTGACGACCTTCTGCTGGGCGCGATAGAGATATTTGATGATCGACGCTTCCTTCTCCGTCAGCCGCAGCTTGTTGCCGTCCTTGTCCGTCATCAGCTTCTGGCTCGGCTTGAACGTATATGGCCCGACGGTGAAGGTTGCGTCCTCGCTCTGCTCATATTGTCGCAACTGGGCGCGGATCCGCGCCAGCAGCACGGCGAAGCGGAAAGGCTTGGTCACATAGTCGTTCGCCCCCGATTCCAGCCCGAGAATCGTGTCCGCATCCGTATCCTGCCCGGTCAGCATGATGATTGGCGCCTTGAAATTCCGGGCACGCAATTGCCGCACGGCTTCCCTGCCGTCCATGTCGGGAAGGCCGACATCCATGATGAGGAGGTCGACAGTTCCGCCAAGCGCTGCCTGCATTCCCTTGCCGGCGCTGCCCTCCTGCATCAGGCGGAATTCGTCGGAAAGGGAGAGCTGTTCCACCAGCGCATCCCGAAGATCTTCGTCGTCATCGACAATCAGTATGGTTCGTGCAGTCATTCCCATATCCGTTGCAAGAGGAGACCCAGGGCTTCCGATTGGCCTTTCCGTTGAATTATGCTTGCAACCGGCCGCGCAGCGTCGGCTGCGTTCCGGTGATTCTCCGAATATGCAGGAAAGATGAGCGCAATGAGGCAACGGCGAAGAAAGAAGACCGCACCGCCGGCACTGACGGTTCGGGCCGCGCCCGGCAAGCCTAGCCAGGGCATCTTGCGTCTCGGCCCGGTTACAATGCGGTGTGCGCTTGGCCGCTCGGGAATCAGTGCCTTCAAGCGGGAGGGAGACGGGTGCACGCCCAGAGCTGCCATGCAGGTCCTTTACGCATTCTATCGTGGGCGGGGTTGGAAACGGAGCACGAATCTGCGCATGCGCGCCAGCCGCGTGAAGGACGGGTGGTGCGATGCACCGGGCAACCGCAACTACAACCGGCTGGTCCGTCTGCCATACCGGGCGAGTCATGAAAGAATGAGGCGGCAGGACGGGCTGTACGATGTCTGCATCGTGCTCGACTGGAACATCCGCGAGCGGCGGCAGGGGCGCGGCAGCGCCATCTTCCTGCATCTGGCCCGGCCTGGATATGCGCCGACCGAGGGCTGCATCGCGCTATCCCGGCGCGACATGGCGAGGCTGCTGCCGCATCTGGCTCGCGGCAGGCGGATTACCGTGGTCTGAGTCAGCTACGATATCCGCCCATCCGGCAGATCTCCTCCCATTCCTCGGCGGTCACCGGCTGCACCGACAGGCGGGAATTGTTCACCAGAACCATGTCGGCAAGCGCGGCGTTGGCCTTGATTTCTTCCAGCGTGACCGGTCTCGGCATGTCGGCGACGGCACGGATGTCGACACATTCCCAGCGTGGGTCATCCGTGGTCGAATCCGGGTGCGCGAGCGCGCAGACCTCGACGATGCCGACAATCTCCTTGCCCTTGTTCGAGTGGTAGAAGAAGCCGAGGTCACCGAGCTGCATGGCGCGCATGTTGTTTCTCGCCTGGTAGTTGCGCACCCCGTCCCATTCCTCGCCGGCGGCACCCTTCGCCTTCTGCTGCTCCCACGACCAATTGTCCGGCTCCGACTTGAACAGCCAGTATTTCACGTCCCTCTCCTTCATTCCGCTTCCGGCCGCAACGGGCGGTTCAGCAGTTCGTCAATGGCGGTTTCGATGGCGATCTCGCCGTCGAGAATGCGTGCCACCGCCCCGATGATCGGCACGTCGATACCGTGCCGGCGGGCGATGCTGGCGGCGATGCCTGCCGTGGCCGCCCCCTCTGCCAGGGGCAGGCCTTCCAGCCGGTCTCCGCGTCCCAGCGCCAGCCCATAGGCAAAGTTGCGCGATTTTTCCGACCCGCAGGTCAGGATCAGATCGCCGAGCCCCGAAAGGCCCATGACGGTTTCCGGGTCTGCGCCGAGCGCTGCAGCAAGGCGCCTCAGCTCGACAAATCCACGCGTGATCAGGGCGGACTGGGCGCTCGAACCGAGCTGGCGGCCGATCACGATGCCTGCGGCGATCGCCAGCACGTTCTTCAGCGCGCCGCCAGCCTCCACCCCGGCAAGATCGGTACTCGAATAGCAGCGGAACTGGCGCGAGGACAGCATGTGCGACAGCCTGGCGGCGAGCGCGGCATCCGGCGCCGCCACGGTGACGGCCGTTGGCAGGCCCCGGGCGACATCTACGGCAAAGCTCGGGCCTGACAGCATGGCTACCGGCGCGGCGGGAACGATCGATGCGGCGACTTGCGACGGCCGGGCGCCGGTTCCGCGCTCGATTCCCTTGCAGCACAGGACCAGCGGCGCCCGGGGTGGCAGATGGCGGGCGATCCCGGAGAGCGCCAGGCGCAGCGATTGCGTCGGGACGGCCATGAGGATGCAGTCTGCCGATGCCAGCACTTCCTGCGGGTCGCTCGACACATGCAGTCCCGGATCCAGCGGAATGCCGGGCAAATAGCGCGAATTTCTTCCCGTAGCGGCGATTTCGCGCGCGATTTCCGCATCGCGCAGCCACAGGCGGACCGCATTGCCGGCAGCGCACTGCGCCTGCGCCAGCGCGGTGCCCCAGGCACCGCCGCCCAGCACGGCAATCCGGGTATTCCGGCCAACCGGTTCGAACCTCACGCCTTGGCCCCCTTCCTTCCCGAACCCAGCAAAGGCGCGGATTGCTCATCAAGCGGCCAGCGCGGCCGCGGGGCTGCATTCATCCGACATTCATCGCCAAGTCCTGCATGCAGCCGTTCCAGACCCGCCCAGGCGATCATCGCCGCATTGTCCGTGCACAATTCAAGTGGCGGGGCGACAAAGTCGAATCCGTGGCGGTCGCAAAGCTCGGTCAGTGCCGCGCGCAGCTGCGAATTTGCCGCGACTCCGCCGGCTGCGACGAGGACCGGCCGGCGGATTGCGGCATGTTCTTCCGAAAAGCGCTGCAGGGCCCGTTTCACACGGTCGGCGACAGCGTCGCAGACTGCCTGCTGGAAGGACGCGCAGAGGTCGTCCACATCCGACGGCGTCAGCGGCGCCCGCTCCAGTGCCGCCTGGCGAATGGCGGTCTTCAACCCCGAAAAGGAAAAATCCGGCCGGGCCTCTCCCTTC
This sequence comes from uncultured Rhizobiaceae bacterium, assembly GCA_964383325.1. Classification (GTDB taxonomy): domain Bacteria; phylum Pseudomonadota; class Alphaproteobacteria; order Rhizobiales; family Rhizobiaceae; genus CAYLGY01. The sequence continues at coordinate 14,735 of CAYLGY010000026.1, read as the reverse complement.
ATCGGACGGGGCAAGGCAAAGGCAGTCCCATTGCCGCGTCGCGCTGCCTGTTCGACGGCTGGCCCCCCCGGGGCAGGCAGGCCAAGCAGCTTCGCGGTCTTGTCGAAGGCTTCGCCGAGCGCATCATCGATCGTTGTCGCATAGCGGCGGTAGCGACCGGGGGCCTCGACGGCGATCAGCTGGGTATGCCCGCCCGATACGAGCAACAGCAGGTAGGGATACTCCAGACCGTGCGTCATCCGCGCCGTGAGGGCGTGGCCCTCCAGATGGTTGATGCAGTACAGCGGCTTGCCCGATGACGCGGCGATTGCCTTGGCGGTCATCATGCCGACGATCAACCCTCCGACGAGGCCCGGCCCCGCGGTAACTGCAACGGCGTCGACCTCGGCGAGCCCGGCTTCCGCCTGTTCAAGCGCGGCGCGCACGATCCCGTCCAGGCGCTCGACATGCGCGCGCGCGGCGATTTCCGGCACGACTCCGCCGAATTCGGCATGTTCCTCGAACTGGCTGAAAACGACGTTCGATCGTATGCTGGCCCGGCCGTCCGGCAAACGGGCGACCAGTGCGGCGGCGGTTTCGTCGCAGCTGGTTTCGATGCCGAGGAAGAGAGTGCTGCGCGACGCCATGTCCCCGCTGTTGCTGCCTTGCCGTTTCCCCGGTAGGAGATCGGCGTAGAGTGATTTGTGTGCACGATATAGACAGGGAAGCCGGCCCATGCAATCTGACCTTCTGCGCATCGGGACCCGCGCCAGCCCGCTGGCACTGGCGCAGGCGCGCGAGACCCGCGACCGGTTGATGCAGGCGCATGGCCTGCCGGAAACCGCTTTCGAGATCGTGCCGTTGACGACGACAGGCGACGAGATCCGCGATCGTCCCCTTGCCCAGATCGGCGGCAAGGGGCTGTTCACGAAGGAGCTCGAGGAGGCCCTGCTCGATGGGCGCGTCGATATTGCCGTCCATTCCTCCAAGGATATGCCGACCGTGCTCCCGGACGGCCTCGAAATCTCCTGCTACCTCGAAAGGGAGGATGTACGGGACTGCCTGATCGGGCGGGATGGAGAAAGGCTCGATGAATTGCCTGCCGGCGCCGTGGTCGGGACTTCCTCGTTGCGACGCCAGGCATTGGTGCGCCTGCACCGGCCTGACCTGCAGGTCGTGGCCTTTCGCGGCAATGTGCAGACGCGGCTGAAGAAGCTGGGCGAAGGCATTGCCGATGCCACGCTCCTCGCGCATGCCGGCCTGCGGCGCCTCGCAATGACGGAGATCGTCACCGAATTGCTGGATATCGACCGGTTTCCGCCCGCGCCTGGCCAGGGCGCCATCTGCATCGAGCAGCGTTCCGGCGATCGGCGCGTGCTGGAAATAGTGTCGGCGATCGATCATGGCGAGACGCGGATGGCCCTCGAATGCGAGCGAGCCTTCCTCGCCGCGCTGGATGGTTCCTGCCGCACCCCGATTGCCGCGCATGCCCGGATCCTCGGGGCCGAACTGGACTTTGCCGGCATGATCCTTACTCCGGACGGCAAACAGGTCCACCGGATCGAAGCCAGAGGCGCCGGGACCGAAGCCGACCGGATCGGCCGGATGGCTGGCGAAGAGATCCGAGGCCGGGCTGGCCCCGATTTCTTCCGTGACTGGGGGTAGGGATGCGCATCCTTGTAACCCGCCCGCAACCCGGCGCCGAACAGACCGCGGCGCGGCTCGCCCAGCTTGGCCATGAGCCAGTCCTGCTGCCCCTGACGCGAATCGAGGGTCTGTCGGTGGCGGAAACCGGGGCGGAATTCGACGCAGGCGTTGCCTCCAGCGTCAATTCGATCCGGCATGCGCCGCGCTGGCTATTGGCAGCCTTGCAAGGCAAGCCAGTACATGTGGTCGGCAAGGCGACGGCCGCGGCCGTGCGTGCGTCGGGCTTGCGCGTCGGCGAGATTGCCGAAGGAGCAGCCGGACTTGCGGAGCAGCTCGCCGGAAGCAGGCCCGGCACGAGATTCGCCTATCTCTGCGGCAGGGTGCGCCTGCCCCTGTTCCAGGAGAGGATGAAGGCCGCCGGACAGGACGTGCTCCCGTTCGAAGTATATGACACGCTGCCGATCCCTTGCCTGCCGGTGGAGGCCGCGTCGCGAATCGGCAGCCCGGTCGATGCGGTCTTGCTGTATTCCGCGCTCGCGGCGCGGGCATGGCTGACGCTGGTGAGCGAGCCAGCCCTGGCCCGCATGATGGCGCAGGCTTGGGCGCTTTGCCTGTCGCGGCGAATTGCGGCGGAACTTGCGGGGTGGCCTCGCGTTCAGGCTGCAGAAAGGGCAGACGAGGAGGCATTGCTTGAACTTGTGCAGCAGAATGCGCAAGCTTGATCTGTTCGCGGCAGGTGAATGTGGTAGAGGACAGCGCGGCGAGCGTGATTGCGAGCCGTCCTGCGGCAAAACCAGTTGGAGTCCGAGATGGTCAGCACACCGCGAAACAGGCATTCCAGGACTGACAAGGAACCGGTGACGCTCGATCTGGAGGCAGAACGGGCAGCAGACGAGAATTTGGCAGGGCAGGCAACGAGCCCGGCTGGCGCCACGGCGGAACAGGATGCGGCGGCGGCGGAGCCATCGCCTCCCGCGCCGGATGCGATGGCAGGTGGCGAGGCAGAATCGAACGCAGAACCGTCTTCGGCCCGGCCGCGCCCGTCCATCCCCGCACTCCTGCTGGCAGGCGTCGTCGGCGGCGCGGTGGCCCTTGGCGGCGCGTTCGCATTGCACCGTGCCGGAGTGCTGGACCTGCAAGGCCGGGATGTCGGGGAACTGGCAGGGCTTGAACGCCTTGAACTTCTTGATGGAGAAATTTCCGACCTCCGTGCGGGGCTGACCCGGATCGAGGGAGCCGGCGGCGTGGTCGCGGACAGGCTTGAAGAGATGGATTCCCGTATTGCGGAGATTCGCGCCGAGATCGATGCAGCGCAATCGTCGCCAGCCTTGCCGGATGGCCTGAGCGAAAGGCTGGAAGCGCTTGAGAATCGCTCCGTCGCGCCACCGGACGGGGCGGCAGCTGCCGTGCCGGAGGAAAGGCTCGTGCAGTTGGCCAGCGAGACCGGCGCAGCCCAGGAGGCAGCGCGTGCAGCGCAGGATGCGGCAAGCGCCAATGCGAACGAGCTTGCGCGCCTTCGGCAGGAGCTGGCGCAACTCGCAGGCCGGATCGATGCGGAATCGTCGCGGCCTGAAGTTGCGCTGGCCATCGCCGCCGTGGCGCTGAAATCGGCGATCGACAGCGGATCCCCCTTCACGCTCCAGCTTGAGACCTACGCTTCCGTCGCAGCCACCTCACCCGAGATCGAGGCCTTGCGCGAAATGGCGGCGTCCGGCGTTCCGACCTGGACAGAGATTGCCGCGCAAGCACCTGCTGCTGCCAATGCCATCGTTGCGGCCACGAGTCGCGTCGAGCCGGAGGCCGGCTATCTGCAGCGCGTGCTGGCAAGCCTGCGCTCTCTGGTAAAGGTGCGCCCGGTCGGGATGGTCGAGGGCAATTCGCCGGCCGCGATTGCTGCCCGCATGGAAGTCGCGATCCAGAATCAGGATCTGGAGGCCGCCATTGCGGAATTCGAGACCTTGCCGCCGGAGGCGCAGCAGGCGGGGGAGGATTTCATCGCCGGGGTCCGGGCGCGCATCGAGGCGGACCGGCTGATCGACCGGGCGCTGGCGGCGGCGCTCCGGACAGCCGGATGACCGGCGGAAGGAAACAGCCATCATGATTCGCGTCCTGATCTTCCTCGCCATTGTCTTCGTTCTCAGCGTCGCCTTCGCCTGGCTTGCGAATCATCCGGGCGAAATGGTGCTCACATTCGGAGGCTATCGCTTCGAGACCACTTTGATGGTCGCGAGCACGCTGGTGATCGCGCTTGCGGCGGCGGTCCTGCTCGGCTGGTGGATCGTTGCCGGCATCTGGAACAGTCCGCGCAGCCTCGGCCGCTACTTCCGTGCCCGCCGCCGGGACCGTGGCTATCAGGCCCTGTCGACGGGGCTGATCGCTGCCGGCGCGGGAGATGGCGCGCTGGCGCGGCGCATGCACAAGCAGGCGAGCGGCCAGCTCAGCGCCGACCAGGAACCGCTGCTGCATCTTCTGGATGCGCAGGCGCTGATGCTGGAAGGCAGACATGATGCGGCGCGGGCCCGCTTCGAGAGCATGGTCGCCGACCCCGAGACGCGGCTGCTCGGCTTGCGCGGCCTCTATCTGGAAGCCCGCCGCGTGGGCGACCATGAAGCGGCCCGTCATTTCGCCGATGAGGCGGCAAGTCTGGCGCCGCAGCTCGAATGGGCGGCAAATTCCGCCATCGCCACGCGCTTGCTGGAGAAGGATCATGACGGGGCGCTGCGCCTGGTCGGCGGACAGGCCGGCACGCGGCAGATTGCGCGGGCCGAGCTGGACCGGCGGCGGGCGGTATTGCTTACCGCCAAGGCCATGGAATTGATCGATTCCGACCCGACCGCGGCGCGGGCGGCCGCCATGGAAGCGCATCGACTCCAGCCGGATTTCATCCCCGCTGCTGTCATTGCGGGGCGCACGGCATTCCGACATGACGAGGTGCGCAAGGGAACCCGCATTCTCGAGCAAGCCTGGAAGTCGCAGCCGCACCCCGAGATCGCCGACGCCTATGTGCATGCAAGGGACGGCGATTCGACCCATGACCGGCTGGCCCGGGCCCGACGTTTGCGATCGCTGCGCGAGAATCACGTCGAATCGGAACTGGCTGTAGCCCGAGCCGCGCTGGAGGCAGGCGAGTATGCCGAGGCACGCGCGGCGGCCGAAGCCGCGATCCGGCTGGAACCGCGGGAAAGCGCCTATCTGTTGCTGGCCGACATTGAGGAACGGGAGACAGGAGACCAGGGGCGCATGCGCGAATGGCTCGCCCGCGCTGTCAGGGCGCCGCGCGATCCTGTCTGGACCGCCGACGGCCATGTCTCGCCCCGTTGGCTGCCGGTCTCGCCGGTGACAGGAGCGATCGGGACCTTCGAATGGCGCGTACCGGTCGAGCGCCTCGGGCCGGTTATCGAGGCGGAGGAGGAAGAACTGCCCGCCCCCTTGCCACCGCGTCCGCAGCCTGCGCAGCCCGTCGGTCGACCGAATGCCGAGATGCAATCGCCTGCAGCCGCATCTCCAGCCGATCTGCCAGTGAAGCCCGAACGGACGCCGGTACCTGCAGCAGCAACCGCTTCTGCAAGTGCTGCAGACAGGGAGCCGCCTGAGGAAGTCCTTCAGCCGCCCATCCCGGACGATCCGGGCGTGGAGGAAGAGGAACCGCAGGGCCAGGCTCACGGTTCGGCGCCGGGCTATCGACTCTTCTGACCGTCGCTCGCTGCACCACCTCTGGTCGCGAACGCGCGCGGCGCGTACGCGGCTGGGAGGCCGGATGCAACCCGTCAGCCAAGACTGAAATGGGCGATCACCGGCACATGATCGGACGGACGTTCCCAGCCGCGCGCCTCCCGCAGGATCTCGATCCGGCGCAGGTCGGGCGCGAGATTGGGCGAAGACCAGATGTGGTCAAGCCGTCGGCCGCGATTGGAGAGTTCCCAATCGCGGGCACGGTAGCTCCACCACGTATAGAGTTTTTCCGGTTCCGGCGTGTGCAGCCGCATCAGGTCGGCCCAGCCGCCAGCCTGTCGCAACTCCTCCAGCGTACTGGTCTCGATCGGCGTATGGCTGACGACGTTCAGCAATTGCCTGTGCGACCAGACATCATGTTCCAGCGGCGCAACATTCAGATCACCGACCAGGATGGAAGCTGCCTCCCCGTCATGCACGGCGCGACACGCCCGCATTTCATCGAGAAAGTCCAGCTTGTGGCGGAATTTCGGATTGACCTCAGGGTCAGGCTCGTCGCCGCCGGCGGGAACGTAGAAATTGTGCAGGAGGACCTGCCGGCTGGCGGACCTGAAGCGAACAGACAGGTGGCGCGTGTCGCCCATCGCGCAATAGTCCCGCCGCTCGACGGCCTCGATCGGCAGCTTCGCAATGGTTGCAACCCCATGATACCCCTTTTGGCCGTGCACCTCGACATGAGGATAGCCAAGGGCGCGAAAAGCCTCGACCGGAAACAGGTCATTCGGACATTTCGTCTCCTGGAGGCAGAGAATGTCCGGCTGGAAGCGCTTCAGGAATTCGACTACCAGGGGGAGTCGCAGGCGAATGGAATTGATGTTCCAGGTAGCAACAGAAATCGTCATTCGGGGTTCCGAGAATTGAATTCAGCGGGTTCCCGGATGGCAGCCGTCGTCCGGAGACCGACTTGTGCCCCGTTGCCCGCACGCGGATCGACACCGGACCTGCGGCATTCGCGCTCAGCCGCCGCAAGCAGTGCGTGTCCCGGAACATTGCAGAGCCGGCACGAAGGCACAAGGCCCCGCGTCCGGATATCCAGCCGATTCAGCGGGAGCGGCTGTTGATCTCGGCAACGCGGGCATAGTCGATCTCGAACATCTTCTGATCGAAGCGCACGCCCTCCTGCACGTTGAAGATCATAACGGTCGTGTCCTTGCCCTGCGCATCGCGGATGGTCCACTGCCGCAATTCGAAGCTCACCGGATCGAACATCATGGTGATGGTCGAATTGCCGAATACCGACTTGTCGGCGAGGGTAATGATGGTCAGCCCGTCTTCCTGGGCAACGCGCTGGACCCGGTCGCCGGACAGGTCGATCCGTTCGTCGAGCAGTAACTTCAGAGGCGTTTTCGACAATGGATACAGGTCTGCGGTGTTCAATTTCGCATTGGAGATCACCACGGACTTGCCATCTGCGACGACTCGGTAGTCGTTCGGCTTGTCATAGTTGAAGCGCAAGCGGCCCGGACGTTCGATGTAGAACTTTCCGCCCGTCTGCTCGCCGCGCGGTCCGAACTGCACGAACTCTCCGGTCATGGTGCGAATGTTGGCGAAATGCGCAGCGATCTGCTCGGGCGACGCCGCGTCCTGCGCCCAGGCAGAATTGAGCGCGGAAGGGGCCAGCATGACGCCGGCGAGAGCGGCAGCCGCGAGCGCACGCCGCGCCTGTCTTGCGAGAACTATCGCTGTTCGCATCGATCGCTCCTTCGAGTTGACAATCCCGAATATAATCATTGAATCGGGCTCATTTTAGACGTCAAAGCTCGTCATTCTCGGTTGGCACGAGGATCTCCCGCTTGCCGGCATGGTTCGGCGCACTGATCAGACCTTCCTGTTCCATCCGCTCGACGATCGAGGCAGCGCGATTATAGCCGATGCCGAGTCGGCGCTGGATGTAGCTGGTCGACACCTTGCCGTCGCGCAGGACTACGGCGACCGCTTGATCGTACGGATCGTCCGACTGGTCGAGATTGCCGCTCCCGCTGCCCGCGCTGCCCGTGCCGGTTTCCTCATCCTCATCATCGGCGGTGATGGCTTCGAGATATTGCGGCACGCCCTGCATCTTGAGATGCGCCACGACCTTCTCGACCTCCTCGTCGGAAACGAAGGGGCCATGGACGCGCTGGATGCGCCCTCCGCCTGCCATGTAGAGCATGTCGCCCATGCCGAGCAGCTGTTCGGCGCCCTGTTCCCCGAGAATCGTGCGGCTATCGATCTTCGAGGTCACCTGGAAGGAAATTCGTGTCGGGAAGTTTGCCTTGATCGTTCCGGTGATGACATCGACCGAAGGCCGCTGGGTTGCCATGATGACATGTATGCCCGCTGCGCGTGCCATCTGGGCAAGGCGCTGCACCGCGCCCTCGATGTCCTTTCCGGCAACCATCATCAGGTCGGCCATCTCGTCGATTATGACGACGATATGCGGCATGGGCTGCAGGTCGAGTTCCTCCGTCTCGTAGATGGCCTCTCCGGTCTCGCGGTCGAAGCCGGTCTGGACCGTGCGGGTCACCCGCTCCTTGCGCTTCTCGGCCTGGCGGACGCGCTGGTTGAAGCCGTCTATGTTCCGCACCCCGAGCTTGGACATCTTGCGATAGCGGTCTTCCATCTCGCGCACGGTCCATTTCAGCGCGACGACCGCCTTTTTCGGATCGGTCACCACGGGTGCCAGCAGATGCGGAATGCCGTCATAGACCGATAGTTCCAGCATTTTTGGATCGATCATGATCAGCCGGCATTGTTCGGGCGTCATCCGGTAGAGCAGGGACAGGATCATGGTATTGATCGCGACCGACTTGCCCGATCCGGTCGTTCCGGCGACGAGAAGGTGCGGCATCTTGGCGAGGTCGGCGATGACCGGCTCCCCATTGATGGTCTTGCCCAGCGCCAGGCCGAGCCGTGCCTTCATCTTCTCGAAATCCTCGCTGGCGAGCAATTCGCGCAGATAGACCGTCTCGCGGGTCGCGTTAGGCAGTTCGATGCCGATGGCATTGCGGCCGGGCACGACGGCAACGCGCGCGGCGATTGCGCTCATCGAACGGGCAATATCGTCGGCGAGGCCGATGACCCGCGACGACTTGATGCCTGGCGCCGGTTCCAGTTCATACAGCGTGACCACCGGTCCCGGACGGACGTGAATGATCTCACCCTTCACCCCGAAATCCTCGAGCACGCCTTCCAGAAGCCGGGCATTCTGTTCCAGCGCATCCTTGCTGAGGGAAGGATCTCGCCGGGCTACCTTCGGCTCGCTGAGGAAATGCAGGGACGGCATTTCGAAATCGTCCAGTGCGAGGAGCGAAGGCTGCGCCTCGCGGCTGACGCGGCTCCCGGCCCTGGGCCGGGGCGCAGGGGGCGCGACCCGGCCGGTTGCCGGGATGACCTCGTCTGGTTCGCGGTCGTCGAGAAGATCGGGATCGTCATGGCCGGAAACGCGTTCCGTTGTCGCCAGCGGGGTGGCGAAGCCGGGTTCGATGCGGCGCGTGACATCCGGCGCGGGCTTGCTATCGGCCCGGAGGGCCGCCAGCTTGCGGATCGCGGAGCCGGCCCGCCGCAGCGGGGCGACGCCGGCGCTCATGCGGCGCAGATGGGATCGCAGCGAAAGCCAGAGATGCACGCCGGCGCCAAGCAGGCGCTCGAGCCGGCCTTCCCCATCATCCACGACCTCGTCCAGCTCGTCCTCGCCGAAGGGTGGGTGCGCATCAGATGCAGCCACGCGGCCGGCAATGCCCGTGGCCAGCAGAAACAGCCATGCTGCGGGCGCAAGCAGCAGAAGCCCGAGCGACATGGCAAGCATGCCGGGTTCCAGCGCTCGGCCAAGCAGCCATTGCGGCAATTTCAGCGCGAGGTCCCCGATTACGCCCCCCAATCCCGTCGGCAGGGGCCAGCTTGCTGGCGGCGGGAAGCAGGCGGCCGCTGCCGCAAAGAAGATGCAGCTTGCCAGCCAGGCGATCGCGCGCATTCGCTTGCGGCCCATTTCCCGGCGAAACATCAGCGCGAGGCCCCAGAACAGGCCCGGCAACACCAGCATGACTGCACCCAGGCCAAGAAACTGCATTGCAAGGTCGGCGAAGATGGCGCCGGCAAACCCCACGGCATTGGTGACGACATTGCCGGTTGCATGGCTGAGGCTCGGATCGGCAACGTTCCACGTCGCCAGCGCGGCGATGGCGAACGCTACCGCGCCAATCCACGCCAGACCGCACAGGCGCAGGATCTGTCGGCGCGCGAAGCGCCGCAGCATCCCCGTATTGCGTGCAAAGCCGTAATCCGCAGGCGAACCCGTACGCATCAATCCGTCCATCATCTTTCCGTTCGTTCCTGGCCGGTGGGCCGGCATGGTGCGAAGAAAGTAGCCGGGCGAAGGTTAAGGGTGCATTAACCAAGGCGGGGGCAGGGTCGGAGAAGGCGCCAGCCTTGCCCCGCCGCCTCCGGAGCGTCAGGTGTGATAGGCCGACTCGCCGTGCGAGGTGAGATCGAGGCCGATCCGTTCCTCGTCGGACGTAACCCGCAAGCCGAGCACGAGATCGATGAGCTTGAACAGGAGATAGGAGACCACGCCGCACCAGACGATGGTGATGGCCACCGCCTGGACCTGAATCCAGGTCTGGGCGAGAATGGCATAGTCGCCGTCGCCCATGCCGCCCAGTACCGGGCTGCTGAAAATGCCGGTGCCGATGGCGCCGACGATCCCGCCCATGCCGTGAATGCCGAATACGTCGGCGCTGTCGTCATAGCCAAGGCGGATCTTGACGATCGCAACGAAATAATAGCAGGCCCCCGCCGAGATCGCGCCAAGCACGATCGCGCCGATCGGTCCGACCGAGCCGGCCGCCGGCGTGACGGCGACGAGACCGGCGATCATGCCCGAGGCCGCGCCGAGCAGGGATGCCTTGCCCCGATGCAGGGTTTCGATCAGGGCCCAGAAGACGATCGCGCCGGCGGTGGCTGTGAAGGTGTTTACCGCAGCGAGGGCGGCGTAGCCATTGGCCTCCAGGTTCGAGCCTGCATTGAAGCCGAACCAGCCGATCCAGAGCAATGCAGCGCCCACCATTGTAAGCGGCATGGAATGCGGCGCCATCATGTCCCGCCCATAGCCGCTGCGGCTGCCGATGACGATCGAACCCACGAGTCCGGCAATGCCCGCATTGATGTGCACGACCGTGCCTCCCGCAAAATCGAGCGCGCCCATCTGGAAGATCAGGCCGGCGCCGTCCCAGACCATGTGCGCGACCGGCAGGTAGACCAGGGTGAGCCACAACAGGCAGAACAGTACCAGGGCCGAAAACCGCGCGCGTTCGGCGAGGGCGCCGACGATCAGCGCCGGCGTGATTGCCGCAAAGGTCATCTGGAAGGCAATGAATGCGAGTTCGGGGATCACCACGCCGTCGGTGAAGGTCGCCGATGTCGATTCCGGTGTGACGCCGGCAAGGAACAATTTGGCGAAGCCGCCGAAGAATGCGCTGTCCGCGCCGCCGAACGCAAAGGAATAGCCATAGGTAACCCAGACAATCATCGCAATCGCGCCGACCATGCAGCATTGCATCATGACCGACAGCATGTTCTTGCTGCGCATCAGGCCGCCATAAAACAATGCGAGTCCGGGCAGAAGCATCATGAGCACCAGTATCGCCGAAAGCAGCATGAAGGCCGTGTCTCCCTTGTCGGGGACCGCTTCCTGGGCGAGAACTGGTCCTGTGCTGGCAAGAACTGCCGCAAGGCCGGTGGATAGTCGTACGGGGATCATCGTTTCGCTTCCTTTCTGCGAGTATCACAACCGGCAGGTCAGCGGGGGCGAAACGCCGGTGCCGCCTGAACGGGCCTTGCAGCATCGCGAGGCCAGATCCGGACGGAAGGCAGACGGCACGCCCCGTGCCGAACCTCGCCAGTAACCGCTAGAGCGAGAAGCAAATTTCGTGCCAAACGGGTTGGGTCTGCCAAAATATGCGTGCAGGAAGGGCTTGCACGCCAGGCGCGCGCCGTGCGCCGGCGCTGCAATGGTCAAATCATGGGCGAGAGATTAAGAATTAGGCAATTCTAAAATTGATTAATTTCTGTGCGGCTGCCGCACGCGGATCAGCCCCTCCTGGGCGACCGAGGCGATGAGCATCCCGTCCCTGCTGTAAATGGCGCCGCGTGTGAAGCCACGCGCGCCGCCGCTCGACGGGCTGTCCTGCGCATAGAGCAGCCAGTCGTCCAGCCGGTGGGGCCGATGGAACCAGATTGCATGGTCGAGGCTGGCGGCCTGGATCGTACTGTCGAAAACGCCGGTCCCATGCGGAAACGTCGAGGTATCCAGTAGCGTCAGGTCGGAGAGATAGGCAAGTATCGCATTCTGCAGGTGCCTGTCGTCCGGCACCTCGCCATTCATGCGCACCCAGACATTCTGAAAGGGCGGCAGCTTGCGACTGCTGGTATAATGGTCCAGTTCGACCGGCACCATGATGAAGGGCCGCTCGCGGCGCAGGAAGCGCCGCACCGCGTCGGGCACCGCGATCCTTCCTTCCGCGATGCGCCGTATCTGTTCCTCGGGTGCTTCCGGCGGCTGGTAATCGGAAGGCATGTCGAACTGGTGATCGAAACCGCTCTCGTCGACATGAAAGGACGCCTCGAGCGAGAAGATGGTTTGCCCGTGCTGGATGGCGACGACGCGGCGCGTGCTGAAGGACTTGCCGTCCCGCATCCGCTCGACCTGGTAGATGATGGGGATGGCCGGATCGCCGCCGACCATGAAATAGCAATGCAGGGAATGGACGAATCTTCCGGCGGGTACTGTACGCTGGGCCGCAACGAGTGCCTGGCCGACGACCTGGCCACCGAAGACGCGCTGCCAGAAGGTCTTCGGACTGCGGCCCCGATAGAGATTGTGCTCCAGCTGCTCGAGGTCAAGCAGGTCCAGCAATTCCTGCATGGCATGGGACATGTGCATTTTCCAATTGTCGCCTATATCAGATGGCAGCTACAAACGGTTATGATGCCGGAGTCAAGCTGGTCGCAGGCAGGAGGACATGATGGTTGACGAGGTGGATATCCTGATTGCCGGCGCTGGCCAGGTCGGACTTGCGACGGCAGTGGCCATTGTGTCGGCGCGGCCTTCCCTCCGGGTCATGGTCATGGATGCGGCGCCTCGGGATGCATGGCAGAAGGACGGCCGCGCATCGGCAATTGCCGCGGCGGCGATGCGCATGCTCGACCGGCTTGGCTGCGCCGCCGATCTCATGGAGCATGCCCAGCCGATCCGCGAGATGACCATCACCGATTCGCGGACCGGCGATCCGGTGCGCCCGGTCCTGCTGACCTTCGATGGCGAAGTCGGGCCCGGTGAGCCTTTCGCGCATATGGTTCCCAATCGAATTCTCGGGACGGCCCTGCGCCGGCGCATGGAGGAGCTCGGCATCCCGCTCGTCAACGATGTTTCGGTCGAGGATTTCACGCCCGGTGCGGCGCGGGTCGAGGTGCGCCTGTCTGACGGCCGGACGATTGGCGCGCGCCTGCTGATTGCCGCGGACGGGGTTAGGTCGCGGTTGCGCGAACTGGCCGGTATCGGCGTGGTTCGCTTCGATTACGGGCAGGCCGGCATTGTCTGCACGGTCGCACATGAACGGCCCCATGGTGGCCGCGCCGAGGAGCATTTCCTGCCTGCCGGTCCATTCGCGACCCTGCCGCTGAAGGGCAATCGCTGCTGCGTGGTCTGGACCGAAAGCAGCGAGGAGGCCGAGCGGCTTGTCAAGGCCGATCCGCTGCTCTTCACCATGGAACTGGAACGGCGTTTCGGGCTGGAGCTCGGCGCGATTTCCGTCGAGGACCAGCCGCGGGCCTGGCCGCTCGCCCTGCAATTGGCGCGCAGCTTCGTGACGCCGCGATTTGCGCTGGCGGGCGATGCCGCCCATGGCATCCATCCCATTGCCGGGCAGGGGGTCAATCTCGGTTTTCGCGACGTTGCGGCGCTGGCCGAGACGATTGTCGAGGCAGATCGGCTCGGCCGCGACATCGGCGCGCTCGATGTCCTGCGCCGCTATGAGCGCTGGCGCCGGTTCGATACGGTCCGGATGGGCTTTACCACCGATATCCTCAACCGCCTGTTCTCCAATGATTTCACGCCACTGCGCATTGCGCGCGAGATCGGCCTCGGCCTCGTGGATCGCATGCCGGTGCTGAAGGACTATTTCATCCGCGAGGCGGCTGGCGTTGCCGGCGCATCGCCGCGCCTGCTGCGCGGCCAGCCGATCTAGCTCGTTCCGCCGGGGCCAGACTTCAGGCTCAGGCCTTTACCAGCGCCAGCTTCCGGTCGAAGATGCGCAGGACTCGGGCGAGTTCGTGCCCGCGCTTCAGGATCTGGCCGCTGGCGGAGATCACGCAATAGGCGCCCTGCCGGCGCGCCAGTTTCGGGCTTTTGACGATCTGGTACAGCGGCACCTCGCTCGTCCGGCGGAAGACCGAGAAGACCGCGCGGTCCGGCAGATGATCGATCGCATAGTCGCGCCAGCTGCCCTCGGCGACCATGCGCCCGTAGAGCGACAGGATCTGGTTGAGCTCCAGACGATGGAAAGTCACCGGAAACTCGGTGCGGTCGCGGCGGATCTCATGAAGCCTGACCAGTATCGATGGATCTTCGCCGCCACCTCCCGTATTTCCGCCATCCATGTTCACCGCTCCAGGCTCGTTGCGTGCGGACCAGTTTGCCGGGAAACGGCAGAATTGCAAGTCGCATCGGGTTCGCGTTCCTTGCCGGCCGGCCCGACCGCGAGGCGCAGGATTCCGTTCCGGCCGAGCAGAATTCGTTTTCTCCGCAGGAAGTTTCCACGATGGTTAAAACTGGGTAGCCGGATAACCGGAATCAGGCAAATTGTGTAGAATGGTAGTCCAACTACCGATTACGGGGACTCAACTCGGCCCGTATTGCTCTGCGTCAGACCAGACGAGCTGTGCCATTTCGATCACAGACTCACCCAGCAATCGCCAGCATTGTGGACTTTCGCTCCTGTAGCCAGACTGGCCCATTGACAATTTCGGTAAGCTCCCCGTACCAGTCACAATTAGTGAACATGAGTAATGTAGGAGCACTGCGCCTGCAGGGCCACCGTCCGGAAGGGAGATATGCGTATGCGGAATTCAGTTGCGACAGCAAGAAAAGGTCGTCTTGCCTCCAGCACGGCGCTTGCGGCGCTGGTAGCGGCAGGGATGGTCGCAACGGTAGGTCATGCGCAAGCGCAGGTGGACGGGATTGTCGATACGACACCTGTTAATATCAGCATCACCGACATCATCGCCAGCTTTCCGACCTTTGACATCGTCTTCGAGAACCGTCCGAAATCGGTCACCGAGACACAGGATATCGTGACGACGTCGGACATTCATGGCGTTGATGTTCAGGTCAGGACGAAAAT
>CAYLGY010000025.1:0-30547 GCA_964383325.1 uncultured Rhizobiaceae bacterium | reverse complement strand
GGCATTCCCTTCGATCCGGAAAAGCCCTTCATCACTTCCGGGATCCGGCTCGGCACGCCTGCGGGAACCACGCGTGGATTTGGTGTGGCGGAGTTCACGGAGGTCGGGAATCTGATTTCCGAGGTGCTGGACGGTTTGAAATCGGCCAATTCCGACGAGGGCAATGCGGCGGTCGAGGCGGAAGTGCGCCGCCGGGTGATCGCCCTGACGGACCGGTTCCCGATCTATCCGCATCTGGGGTCGTAGCGGGGCTCCATGCGCTGTCCCTATTGTCAGTCGGAAGACACGCAGGTCAAGGATTCGCGCCCTGCCGAGGACGGTGCGGCGATAAGGCGGCGCAGGGTCTGCCCCGGCTGCGGCGGCAGGTTCACGACATTCGAGCGCGTGCAGTTGCGCGAGCTGGTCGTCATCAAGAAATCGGGGCGGAAGGTTCCTTTCAGCCGCGACAAGCTGATGCGGTCCCTGGACATTGCGCTGCGGAAACGCAATGTCGAGCCGGAACGGGTCGACCGGGCGATATCCGGCATCGTCCGCCAGCTTGAAAGCATGGGCGAGGCGGAGATTCCCTCCGAGGAAATCGGCCGCCTCGTGATGGAGGCGCTGAAGGCGCTGGACGACGTTGCCTATGTCCGGTTCGCCTCGGTCTACCGAAATTTCCGCGATCCGCAAGATTTCCGGGACGTGCTGGGCGAACTCGATGGAGACTGAAGCCATGCGGCTGCAGGCGAAGCGCGACCGCGCCTGTATCGAGGCCGCCATCCGGCTGTCGCGGCGCCATCGTGGACTGACGGGAACGAATCCGTCCGTCGCGACGCTGATCGTGGATGAGCGGGGCGCCATCGTCGGCCGCGGCGTCACGGCGCCGGGCGGCCGTCCGCATGCGGAGCCGATTGCGCTGGCAGAAGCGGGGGAGCGCGCACGCGGCGCCACGGCCTATGTCACGCTGGAGCCCTGTGCCCATCATGGCCGGACGCCGCCCTGCGCCAGCGCGCTGATTTCCGCCGGAGTGCGCCGGGTCGTTGCCGCGGCCACCGATCCGGATTCGCGGGTTTCCGGCCGCGGTTATGCAATGCTGCGCGAGGCGGGGATCGAGGTGACGGCGGGTATCTGCGCCGATCTTGCTGCGGAAGTCATGTCCGATTATCTCATCCGGTCGTTCAGAAAACGTCCCGAAGTCATTCTGAAAATGGCCATTTCCGCAGATGGGATGGTCGGTCGTAGCGGTGCCGGGCAGGTCCGCATCACCGGAGCCGAGGCAGACAGTCGCGTGCACATCCTGCGTGCCGAGGCGCAGGCCATCATGATCGGTGGAGGCACGTTGCGCGCCGATGATCCGGAACTTACCTGCCGCCTTCCGGGTCTCGAAGGACGGTCGCCGATCCGGGTTCTCGTCGGCGGAGCCGAAGCCCTGACTGAAGGTTCGCGCATCCTGCGTACGCTGGGCAAGGCACCCGTATGGCTGGCGGCGACGGAGCGGTCCGATCCGGAACGGCTGGCGCAATTGCAGAGAAGGGGCGTGCAGCTGCTTGCGGTCGAGGAGATGGCGGGGCTGGTGGCCCTGCCGGAGCTGCTCGAGGATCTGGCGCAGCGGGGGGTGATGTCGATCCTTGTCGAGGGCGGCGCCCGACTCGCCCGCTCCCTCCTCGATGACGATCTGGTGGACCGGATCGTGCTGTTCGAGGGTCCGATGCGGATCGGGGCAGGCGGGATCGCGGCGCCGCTTACATCCGATTCGATTCCGGTCGGGTTCGACCTTCTGCGCCGGGATCGGCTCGGACCGGACCTGTACGGCGAATGGATCAGAAAGGACCGCTTCTGATGTTTACCGGAATCGTCACGGATATTGGCCGCGTCCTTTCCGTCCAGCCTCGCGACCAGGGCGTCTGCGTGCGGATTGCAACGCGCTATGACCCGTCAACGATCGAGATCGGGGCTTCGATCGCATGTGCCGGGGTCTGCCTTACGGTTGTGGCGCGGCAGGATGCCGATGCGCAGCCGCGCTGGTTCGAGGTCGAGGCATGGGAGGAGGCGTTGCGGCTCACGACGGCTGCCGGCTGGCGCGAGGGCACCCGTCTCAATCTGGAACGGGCGCTGAAGATGGGCGATGAGCTGGGCGGCCATCTCGTTACGGGCCATGTGGACAGCAAGGCCACCATCCTCGATCGCCGGGAGGAGGGAGGCGCGGCCCGATTCCACCTCGAGGCGCCGGCCGATCTATCGCGATTCATCGCCGCGAAGGGATCGGTGGCGCTGGACGGCACGTCCCTGACCGTGAACCGGGTCGAGGGAAACCGGTTCGACGTGTTGCTGATCGGGCACTCGCTTGCCGTCACGACCTGGGGCGAGCGGCAGGCGGGCGACGCGGTCAATCTGGAGGTCGATCTGATGGCCCGCTATGCGGCCCGGCTTGCCGGGGCAGGTGAAACGACCTAGTTCGACGCGGGGCTTCTCAGGTCCGGCCGAAGAGGATGGCAAAGAACAGCGGGTCGGATATATGCGACCAGTCGCAGGCAGGATGGATTCGCGGTTGAACCGGAAACCGGCGGGACACACATGAGCGAATGGATGACAGGCACATGGCTGAGATACTGATCGTTGAAGCGCGCTATTACGAAGCGCTTTCGGATGCGTTGCTGGCAGGCGCGCGCGCCGTGCTCGATGCGGCCGGCAGGAGCTACGAGATCGTGACCGTGCCGGGGGCGCTGGAAATCCCGGCCGCCATCGCGCTTGCCGCCGCTTCCGGGCGCGATTACGCGGCCTATGTCGCGCTGGGCTGCGTCATTCGTGGCGAAACCTATCATTTCGACATTGTGGCCAATGAATCGAGCCGTGGCCTGACCGATCTGGCCCTCCAGCAGCATCTGGCGATCGGCAATGGCATATTGACGGTCGAGAACGAGGCGCAGGCCTGGGCGCGAGCCCGCCCTTCCGAGGGTGACAAGGGCGGTTTTGCCGCCCGTGCCGCGCTCGTCATGGCGGAGCTGGCCGGCAGGATGCGGTCGCGGACATGAAGACAGGAAACATGCCCGGTGCACCATCGAAACAGGCGAACAAGCGCGGCGCCGCCCGCCTTGCCGCCGTGCAGGCGCTGTACCAGATGGACGTCACCAGTGCCGGCCTGCTGGAAGTGACCGCGGAATACGAGGCGCATCGGCTCGGCAAGGAAATTGACGGCACGCAATATCTGGACGCGGACGCGCAATGGTTTCGCGCGATTCTCGCCGGCGTGGTCGCCAACCAGAAGACGATCGATCCGCTCATCCGCCAGTCCCTGATCGAAGGCTGGCCGCTTTCCCGGCTGGACTCGACCTTGCGCGCCATCCTGCGCTCGGCGACCTATGAGCTGATGGAGCGCCGCGACGTCCCGGTCGCTGTCATCCTGAATGAATATATCGACATCGCCCGTGCCTTCTACGAGGAGGAAGAGCCCAAACTCGTCAATGCGGTGCTGGACAGGGTGGCAAGGCGGGTGCGACCGGAGCAGCGGAAGAGCGAACCGTGAGATGGGTGCGCGATTGCGCCAGAGCCGCAAGGCGGCGCTGATCCTCGCCGCCGGGCAGGCAATCGTCGGCTCTGCGGCCCCCATTTCCATCGCGATGGGCGGGCTGGCGGGTTTCTACCTGCTCGGGGCGGACAAGTCGCTGGCGACAGCGCCCGTTACCGGCTTCAATCTTGGCACGGCGCTCGGCGCGCTTCCGGCAGCGTTGCTGATGCAGGCCGTCGGCCGGCGCAACGGGTTTCTTGCCGGAACGGGCATCACGGCGCTCGGCGGCGCGATTGCGGCCCTGGCGCTCTTCGAGCATCAGTTCTGGCTGCTGATCATCGGCCTCCTGCTGGTCGGGAACGGCAATGCCTTCGTCCAGCAATACCGTTTTGCGGCGACGGATGGCGCCCCCTCCCGATTCCGGCCGAAGGCAATCTCCTGGGTGCTTTCCGGAGGCGTGGTGGCAGCGGTGCTCGGACCGCAGACCGTCATCCATACTCGCGAACTGTTTGCGCCGGTGAGCTTTGCCGGGGCGTTCGTCGCGGTGATCGGATTGGCGGCGCTGGGCGCGATCGTTCTTTCATTCCTCCGGCTGCCGGCGGTGGAAGCACGGGCAGCAACGGACAGGGTCGAGCGGGTCGCCCGGCCGGTTTCGGCTATCTTTTCCCAGCCGCGTCTCATTGCCGCAATGGTCTGCGGCATCGGCAGCTATTCCCTGATGAGCTTCGTCATGACCGGGGCGCCGCTGGCCATGGTCGGCTGCGGCTTCTCGCCGGACGAGGCGACGCTGGGAATTTCCTGGCACGTGCTGGCAATGTATGCGCCAAGCTTTGTCACGGGGCGCCTGATTGCGCGTTTCGGCAAGGAAGCGATCATCGCCGCCGGCCTGGTGCTGATCACCGGCTGTGCAATCGTCGCCCTGTCGGGAATCGCGCTCTGGCAATTCTGGACCGCGCTGGTCTTGCTCGGCATTGGCTGGAATCTGAGCTTCATCGGGTCGACATCCATTGTCACGGATTGCCACGGCCCGGCGGAACGCAGCCGGACACAGGGCGTGCATGACGCAATCCTTTTCGGTACGGTCGCGCTTGCCTCGCTGATGTCGGGTTATGTCTACCAGGCCTGGGGCTGGGAAATGCTGAACTGGCTGGTCTTGCCGGTGGTGCTTGCCTGTTTGGTTTCCCTCGCCGTGCTCGTCGCCACGAGAGGGCGGGCATTGCCCTCGCCACCGCTTCCGGCAGGGCGCGACAATCCACATTGAACCACTGCGTGCGGAAACGCACCCTTGACGCGGGCTGAACACATGCGCATAAGCCGCAACGATGGCCGGGACTGCCGCGTGCGTGTTGCGGGGCTCCGACCTGTGTCAAATCGGTCCTGAGAGGGGACTTCCGGGACCCGAACAATCAAGGATTCTGGCAATGACCATGTTGTACGTCGTCATCGCCTGCGGTCTGTTGTCGATACTTTATGCCGCCTGGGCAACCCAATCGGTGCTCGCAGCGGACCAGGGCAATGAGCGCATGCGAGAGATTGCGGGCTATATCCGGGAGGGGGCCCAAGCCTATCTGAATCGTCAATATTCCACCATCGCCGTGGTCGGCATCATCGTCGGCCTGATCGCGTGGTGGCTGTTGTCCGGCGCCGCCGCCATCGGCTTCGCCATTGGCGCCATTCTTTCCGGTGTTGCCGGCTATATCGGCATGAACATCTCGGTCCGCGCCAATGTGCGCACTGCGCAGGCCGCTTCGAAGAGCCTTGCCGCCGGCCTGGAGATCGCCTTCAAGTCCGGCGCCATCACCGGCCTGCTGGTTGCCGGCCTCGCCTTGCTGGGCGTCGCGGTCTATTACTGGGTCCTGATCGGCCCGCTCGGCCACGATCCGGAGAGTCGGACCGTCATCGACGCGCTGGTCGCGCTCGGCTTCGGCGCATCGCTGATCTCGATCTTCGCGCGTCTTGGCGGTGGCATCTTCACCAAGGGCGCCGATGTCGGCGCGGATCTGGTCGGCAAGGTCGAGGCAGGGATTCCGGAGGATGACCCGCGCAACCCGGCCACGATCGCCGACAATGTCGGCGACAATGTCGGTGACTGCGCCGGCATGGCCGCCGACCTGTTCGAAACCTATGCCGTCACCGTCGTCGCGACCATGGTCCTGGCCTCGATCTTCTTTGACGGGGCCGTCGCGCATACGCTGATGATGCTGCCGCTCGCAATTGGCGGTTTCTGCGTCATCACGTCGATCCTCGGCACGTTCTTCGTCAAGCTCGGCGCCAACAACTCGATCATGGGCGCGCTCTACAAGGGCTTCTGGGCCACGGCAGGGCTGTCGCTCGTCGCGCTTGCGCTGATCATCTGGCTGTGGCTCGGTGGCAGCACGCAGTTCGTCGCCTCCAATGGCGACAGTTTCACCGGCGCGTCCCTGTTCTGGTGCGGCGTGGTCGGTCTTGTCGTTACCGCGCTGATCATCTGGATTACCGAATATTATACGGGAACTGGCAAACGCCCGGTCAATTCGATCGCCCAGGCCTCGGTGACCGGTCACGGCACCAATGTGATCCAGGGTCTTGCGATCTCGCTCGAGGCGACCGCGGTGCCGGCAATCGTCATCGTCGGCGGCATCATCGCATCGTTCAACCTTGCGGGCGTCTTCGGCATCGCGATTGCGGTTACCACCATGCTGGCGCTGGCGGGCATGGTCGTTGCGCTCGACGCCTTCGGGCCGGTCACCGACAATGCCGGCGGCATTGCTGAAATGTCCGGTCTCGATCCGGAAGTGCGCAAGTCGACCGACGCGCTAGACGCGGTGGGCAACACCACCAAGGCCGTGACGAAGGGCTATGCCATCGGTTCGGCCGGCCTCGGCGCGCTGGTGCTGTTCTCCGCCTATACGGAGGATCTGCGTTTCTTCGCGGCGAATGCGGCTCCGGGCTCCTTCTTCGACGGGGTGACGGTGGATTTCAGCCTTGCCAACCCATATGTGGTTGTCGGGCTGCTCTTCGGCGGCCTGCTGCCCTATCTGTTCGGCGGCATTTCCATGACCGCGGTCGGTCGTGCCGGCGGTGCGGTGGTCGAAGAGGTGCGGCGCCAGTTCCGCGAGAAGTCCGGCATCATGCAGGGCACCGAAAGGCCGGATTACGGTCGGGCGGTCGACATGCTCACGCGTGCGGCGATCAAGGAAATGATCGTTCCGTCGCTGCTGCCGGTGCTGTCGCCGATCGTCGTCTTCGTCGTGATCTACTGGATTGCGGGCAAGAATGATGGCCTGGCCGCGCTCGGGGCCATGCTGCTCGGCGTGATCGTTACCGGCCTGTTCGTCGCGATCTCGATGACCGCCGGTGGCGGCGCCTGGGATAATGCCAAGAAGGCGATCGAGGACGGCTTCACCGACAAGGATGGGGTCGTGCATGAGAAGGGTTCCGACGCGCACAAGGCGTCGGTCACGGGTGACACGGTTGGCGATCCCTACAAGGATACTGCCGGTCCGGCTGTCAATCCGATGATCAAGATTACCAATATCGTGGCGCTGCTGCTGCTCGCAGTACTGGCGCACTGATCGTCAGCCTGCATTCGGCAGGTTTCGGGGAAGGCCCGCGAGGATTTCGCGGGCCTTTTTTCTTTCCGAACCCTTCTCTGTTGAAATGGAATCGTCGGGGCGCCGGGATCTTGTGACCTGCCTTCCCGCGGAATGCGGAACGGGCCCTGGATGTCCGGCCGCATGATCGCTCAGGGGAGGGTAGCCATTCGCCAGCGCATATGCCGGGACTGTCGCGAGCGGTCCGGCAGGTGTGCACACGCAGAAGCGGGGCAGGGCCGGATGCCCCGTCCCCCCGGGGATTTTCTCAGTCAGCGGCCTCTTGTCGGGCCGCTCATGGCAGGGTCAGTAGCCGCGTCCCGGCGCATTGCTTGGCATGCTTGCGGCGCCGCTGCCGAGCGAGCTCAGCATCTGACCGATGAAGGACTGATCCTTGCCGCCGGTCGGCGTGGTCTTGGAGAGGAAATCGAAAACCCGGCCGTCCTGGAGTCCATATTGCGCAATCCGGGTAACGCGGTCATCCTCGCCGAAATAGACCGCAAGGATCCGCTGGTCGACGATTTTCGGTTTCATGAAGTCCGCGCGGCGCACGCGCGATTGCGAGATGTAGTAATAGGTTTCATTGTCGAAAGTCGCCCGCGTCGAGGGCGTGCCCAGCGCCAAGAGGACCTGTTCACGGCTGGAGCCCGGCGGGACCATTTCCAGGGCTTCCTCGTCGATGACGTAGCCCTGGGTGATGTGGGTCGTGGGATTCAGCGTATCGGCCGTCTTGCAACCGGTTATCGAGAGCGTCGCGCCAAGGATCAGGGCCGGCAACCATGGACCGCGGCTTCTGTTGTCAAACTGCAGAATCACTTGCTTCTCCCGTCAACCCGGCCGACCGCCGCTTGCGTGCCGGCATAAACTCGGTAAACCAGCTTTTGCGCCGATGCAACAGCTAGCCGCTGCCGAGGGCGTGGTTGTTGCCGGCTCCGGAGCCTTGTTCATGATCAGACGACTATTCGGCCTGAGGTCGAAAACCAATCGCGCCATCGCTGAGGCCGTCTACGCAAGAATCGTGGCCGCGGCGCGGCAACCCGAATTCTACGCGGAGGTAGACGTGCCGGATACGCCGCTCGGGCGGTTCGAGATGCTGAGCCTGCATCTGTTCCTGTTCCTGCACCGGCTGCGCGGCCTGGAGGGAGCGCCCGGCCAGCTTGCGCAGGAGGTGATGGAAATCTTCATTCGCGACGTCGATCACTCGCTGCGCGAGCTCGGGATCGGCGATGTCGGCATTCCGAAGCGGGTCAGGAAGCTGGCGCGCATGTTCTATGGCCGGGCCAATGCCTATGGGGAGGCCCTGGACCAGGAGGATTACGCCATGCTTGCCGAGGCCTTGCGACGCAACATCCAGCCTGGCAGGGACGACTGGCCGCAGTCGCTCCGCTTGGCGCGCTATGCGGCCCATGCGCGCCGCCTTCTGGCAAATCAGTCAACCGATCTTATATTGCAGGGCAGGGTGGAATTCACCGCCCCGGAAGGATGGACCGCGTGGACAAAGCCCTGACCCAGTCGCCGATTTCCTGCATCATCCGGCTCGATGCTGTGCCGCGGGCAGGGATCTCGAGCCGGATCGAAGCCGATGCCGAGCAGATGCAGGCGCTCGCGCGCGATCACGAGCTGCTCGAATTGCGGAGCTTCGAAGCGGATGTGAGCGTTACGCATTGGCGCCGCGACGGCTTTGCGCTTCGCGGCAGGATCCTTGCCGACATTGTCCAGCAATGCAGCGTCACGCTTGAACCGATTCCGCAGCGGCTCGATATTCCGGTCGAGCAGTTGCTGGTTCCCGAGAATTCGGAACTGGATCGGCATTCCCATGGCGCCGGCGAGGAATTGCTGCTCTCTGCCGATTCGCCGGACGAGCCCGAAACCTTCACGGGTAACCGGTTCGATATCGGCGCCCTGATCGAAGAGTTCTTCGCGCTCGCGCTCGATCCCTATCCGCGGTTGCCCGGCGTTGCGATCAAAGCCGGGATCGAGGAGGAAGAGGCCGAAACTGCATCGGCTTCGCCGTTTGAGCGCCTGCGCGAGCTGGGCAGCCGCGAGTAGAATCCCGGCACAGGCAAGCAATAGCAGTTGTGCGGCGGCGCAAAAACGCTATTTTCGCGGGGCTGTTGTGCCGGGGGCCGCTGCAGCCTGACTGATTCCACGGCAGATCGACAAGAATTATTATGGGATGACGAAACCGGCGTGATCACGATTTCGATAGATGCGATGGGCGGCGATCACGGACCGGAGGTCGTGATACCCGGCATGGCCAAGGTCGCAAGGCGCAGGAACGACGTCCGCTTCCGCATCTATGGCGATGAGGCGTCTGTCCTGCCTGTGCTCGACCGTCATCCGGAAGTGAAGGCCATTTCCGACTTCATCCATTGCGAGGTCACGATCCGCATGGATGAAAAGCCCAGCCAGGCGTTGCGGCGCGGCCGCGGCAAGTCCTCCATGTGGCAGGCGATCGCCGCGGTGCGCGATGGCGAGGCCGATGCCTGCATCTCGGCCGGCAATACCGGCGCCCTGATGGCGATGTCCAAATTCTGCCTGCAGATGATTCCCGGGATCGAGCGTCCCGCGATCGCCGCGATCTGGCCAACCGTGCGGTCCGAAAGCGTAGTGCTCGATGTCGGCGCCACGATCGGGGCCGACGCACGGCAGCTCGTCGACTTCGCGATCCTCGGCGCGGCCATGGCCCGGGTTTTGTTCGAGGTCGAACGGCCGACGGTCGGCCTGCTGAATGTCGGGGTCGAGGAAATCAAGGGGCAGGAAGAGGTCCGCGAGGCCGGAGCCATGCTGCGTGCCGCCGAGCTGCCTTTCATGGAATATGTGGGCTTTGTCGAGGGGGACGATATCGGCAACGGCACGACCGACGTGGTCGTCACGGAAGGCTTTTCAGGCAATATCGCGCTGAAAACGGCCGAGGGGACGGCGAGGCAGATCGGCGGCTATCTGCGCGCCGCAATGAGCCGGACCTGGATGGCGAAGCTTGGCTATCTGCTCGCCCGCAATGCCTTCCGGCGCCTGCGTGAGAAGCTGGATGTCCGCAAGTCGAATGGCGGCGTCTTTCTCGGCATGAACGGAATTGTCGTGAAGAGCCACGGCGGCACGGATGATGAAGGCTTCGCCGCCGCGATCGAGATGGGCTATGACATGGCGCGCAATCGACTGATGGACAAGATTCGCGCGGATATCGAATTCCTGGCAACGGTATCGGAAATGCCTGGAGTCGAGGCAGGGTTGAGGCCCGGGAAACAGGAAGAGACATGATCAGATCCGTAGTCAGGGGAGTGGGCGAGGCGCTGCCCGGCAGGGTAGTAGCAAATCGTGAGCTGGAGGGCGTGGTCGATACGTCCGATGCATGGATCGTGCAGCGTACGGGGATACGCCAGCGCTACCTCGCCGGCGAAGGAGAGACCACCGCTTCCCTCGGCGAGGCGGCTGCCCGTGCCGCGCTTGCCGATGCCGGGCTGACCCCGGCCGATCTCGACGCCATCATCCTGGCGACGTCGACACCCGATAACACCTTTCCGGCAACCGCCGTGGATATCCAGCACCGTCTCGGCATGTCGCATGGCTTTGCCTTTGACATGCAGGCCGTGTGCACCGGCTTCGTCTATGCGATGGCGGTAGCCGACATGCACATCCGTTCGGGCGCGGTGCGGCGCATTCTCGTCATCGGCGCGGAAACCTTCTCGCGCATCCTCGACTGGGAGGACCGCTCGACCTGCGTCCTGTTCGGCGATGGAGCCGGGGCCGTCATCCTGGAGGCGGCGGAGGGAGAAGGGACGACCGCCGACCGCGGCGTCCTCGCCACCAGCCTTCGGTCGGACGGGGCGCACAGGGACAAGCTCTATGTCGATGGCGGCCCTTCCTCGACCGGAACGGTCGGCCATCTGCGGATGCAGGGCCGCGAAGTCTTCAAATATGCCGTGGGCATGATCACGGATGTCGTCGAGCGGGTCTTCAGGGAAACCGGGTTGCCCATCGAGACGCTCGACTGGTTCGTGCCGCATCAGGCCAACCGGCGCATCATCGATGCTTCGGCGCGCAAGCTCGGCATTCCGGAGGAGAAGGTCGTCATTACGGTCGACCGCCATGGCAATACTTCGGCAGCTTCGGTTCCGCTGGCCCTTTCGACCGCGGTCAGGGATGGCCGCATCAAGCGGGGCGACCTTGTGCTGCTGGAAGCCATGGGTGGCGGTTTCACCTGGGGAGCCGTACTGCTTCGCTGGTAGGTTCTTGACCCCGGTGCAACATTCAAGTTAATTCATCAGGACTATTCGATCTTTCAATTTCAGGAAGTTAGGCATCACCCATGGGGGGAAGGACAATCACGCGCGCAGATCTTGCCGAGGCGGTCTACCGCAGCGTCGGGTTGTCGCGCACCGAATCCGCTCAGCTCGTCGAGATGGTGATCGACGAGATCTGTGATGCCATCGTGCGGGGGGAGACCGTGAAACTTTCCTCCTTCGCCACATTCCAGGTCCGCTCCAAGAATGAGCGCGTCGGGCGCAATCCCAAGACTGGCGAGGAAGTGCCGATCCTGCCGCGCAAGGTGCTGACCTTCAAGGCATCGAATGTACTGAAGAATCTGATTCTGGAGCGACACAAGCAGGGAAGGAAGCGCAAGGCTGCGGTCGCCGCGCAAGCCCGATAAGCCGCTTGCCGTCTGAAAAGGCAGATCATGGAGAAATATCCCGACGCCTTCAGGACCATCAGCGAAGTTGCGGAAGATCTTGACCTGCCGCAACACGTATTGCGTTTCTGGGAAACCCGGTTCAGCCAGATCAAGCCGATGAAGCGTGGCGGGGGGCGCCGCTATTATCGCCCGCAGGATATCGACCTCATCTCCGGCATCCGCCATTTGCTGTATGATGAAGGCTATACGATCAAGGGCGTGCAGAAATTGCTGCGCGACAATGGCAGCCAGTATGTCATCGCCCACGGAGCCGGGGATGTGGCAAAGGCTGAAGCGAGTCTGGCAGCCAGAAGCGACCAGGCTGCGCCGTCCATTGCTGGAACGCCCGAGGAAAAGCCAGCGGAGGAGAAGTCCGCCGCCGACGAGATGGTGGGAGTCGCCAAGGCCCGGCCGGGTCGAAGATTTCTCGGTCTTGTCCGGTCGGAAGAGGAAGGCGAAGGGGGCCCGACCCGGCCCCTGTCGAAGGAAGATCGCGCATTGCTGCAGGAAACGCTGTTCGACCTTCTGGAATGCAAGCGGATGCTCGACCAGGCGCGTTGAGGCGCGCCACACACTTCCCTGCACCTCTCGGTTCCGGTCGATGCATTACAGCGCCAGCGCGCGCAATCAGGCGTGATCCGCCAGCGCGGATGCCGTCCGGTTGAAGCACCCGGACGGTGCACGTCGCATCGTGCGCCTGGCCGGTGTACAAGATTCCGATGCTCAAACGATGCCATCAAGGCATGAAACGCTCTGGAGGGAGGCGCAAGGAGAATCGATCGCGACATGCTGGCGGCGGCGCCGCTACCACCCTGATCGGCACTGGCAGAATCGGGCATGCGGGATGGCGGATCGGACGCGATGATCTGGTGAGCGCGCCGGGGCTCGAACCCGGGACCTACTGATTAACCTCCCACTTCGGCTTTCACCGCCCCCAATGCGGGGTTCGTGGTCTGGACTATCCCTTCACCATAGCCGAACCGGCCACAGGTGGGTGCCGTCTAGTCTCTACACCTTCCCCTTGCGGGGCTTGGCTCGGGATTGCCGTCGCCGCGACGCGCTACGGGTTCCCCGAATTTGACACCATCCCGCCGGGCGTTTCCGACCCGGCGGCTCCAAACGAAGTCAGTTGCTCTACCAACTGAGCTACGCGCTCATCACCCGATCATGCGATCGCTTGATCCGGGATGCATCGGCCCCCGGAAGTGCCGCGGAACATAGGGTCGGGGCTCGAAGCGGTCAACCATAAAATGCCGCATTGCCGGCGCGATTCCGGCGTTATATGGAAAGACGAGTGTCTGGCCCTTGCAGCACCCGGTTCCTGGCCGGCTTGCCGGGGCATTCCGGGAAGCCGGAAGCAACAGGGAAAAGCAATTGCTCGAGATCGGTTTTCTGACCGCGGCGCTGGCGGGGGCGCTTTCCTTTCTCTCGCCCTGTGTCCTGCCGCTGGTGCCGCCCTATCTGTGCTACATGGCCGGCGTGTCCGTCGATCAGTTCCGGCAGGGAGGTGAGGCGCCGGTGGCCGGGCGCTGGGCGCTCCTGTCGGCGGCACTGGCCTTCGTGCTGGGATTCTCCACCGTATTCGTCCTGCTTGGGGCCGGCGCATCGACCGCAGGCTCATTTCTGCGCGCCTGGCAGCGGGAGATCGCGATTCTCGCCGGCATGGTCATCATCCTGATGGGGCTGAACTTTCTCGGTGTGATCCGGATTCCGTTGCTGGCGCGCGAGGCCCGTTTGCAGGCCGGGGGCAAGCCGGCCAGCCTTGGCGCGTCCTATGTCATGGGCCTCGCCTTTGCCTTTGGCTGGACGCCCTGCATCGGGCCGGTGCTCGGGCCGATCCTGACGCTGGCCGGCGGACGGGAATCGGTCGGGGAGGGCGCGCTGCTGCTCGCCGTCTATTCGGCCGGTCTCGGCGTGCCCTTCGTGCTTGCGGCGATGTTCTCCGGCGCCTTCATGCGGTTCCTGTCCCGTTTCCGCTTCTATCTCGGCAGGGTCGAGCAGATCATGGGCGCGCTGCTGGTGCTGGCGGGGATCGCCTTTCTCACCGGCGGGATCCAGGCGATGGGATTCTACCTGCTGGAACTCTTCCCATGGCTGGGGGAACTCGGGTAAGAGCTTCATCCACCCAGCCAGAGGAACCCGGAACTGCCCATGTCTGAAAGAAGCTGCCTGACGATCGTCCTTGCCGCTGGCGAGGGCACCCGAATGAAGTCCGACCGGCCGAAGGTGCTGCACGAGATCGCCGGCCTGCCGATCGTCGGACATGTGCTGCAAACCGCTGCCGCGGCCGGCAGCGACCGAATTGCCGCCATTGTGGGTCCGCAAGCCGAAGCCGTTTCGACCCTGATCGGCCGCCTTTCCGAAGGCGCTTCGATCTTTACGCAGGCAGACCGGCTGGGCACTGCCCATGCGGTCCTGCAGGCCCGCGACACCATTGCCGAGGGGTTCGACGATGTGCTGGTGATCTTCGGCGATACGCCGCTGGTGCGCCCGCAGACGCTCCTCGAGGCACGGCGGCGCATTGTGGAGGGCAATGCGGTGGCCGTTGTCGGCTTCCATGCTGTCGATCCATCCGGCTATGGCCGGCTGCTGGTGAGTGCGGAAGGCCAGCTCGAAGCCATCCGCGAAGACCGGGACTGCACGGCGGAACAGCGACAGATCCGCTTCTGCAATAGCGGGCTGATGGTGTTTTCGGGCCGCCGTATGGTCGAAATTCTCGACCGGATCGGCAATGACAATGCCAAGGGCGAATATTATCTCACCGATGCGGTTGGAATTGCCCGCGCCATGGGCCTGCCGGTTGCCGCGGTCGAGGGCAGCGAGGCCGAATTGCTCGGCGTCAACAACCAGGCCGAGCTGGCATTGGCGGAACAGGCCTGGCAGGAGCGCAGGCGGCACGAATTCCTGCTCGCGGGTGTGTCGATGCAGGCGCCGCACACCATTCATCTCGCCCATGATACGGCAATCGGCCGCAATTGCCGCATCGAGCCCAATGTCTGGTTCGGGCCGGGCGTGCGGATTGGGGACAATGTGCGGATCCGGGCCTTTTCCCATCTGGAAGGCGCAACGGTCGGTGACGGGGCCGAGATCGGGCCGTTCGCGCGGCTGCGTCCGGGCGCCGAACTGGGCGAGGGCAGCAAGGTGGGCAATTTCGTCGAGATCAAGAAATCCGCCATCGGCCAGGGTGCCAAGGTCAATCATCTTGCCTATGTCGGCGATGCCACCGTCGGCAGGGGCGCCAATATCGGCGCCGGAACCATTACCTGCAATTATGACGGCTTCAACAAGGCGCAGACGATGATCGGCGCCGGCGCCTTCATCGGCTCGAATTCCTCCCTGGTGGCGCCGGTCCGGATCGGTGACAATGCAATCGTCGCTGCCGGCAGCGTTCTGACAGAGGATGTGCCGGATGATGCACTTGCTTTCGGCCGGGCGAGGCAGAATGTGTTGCCGGGCAGGGCTGCCCGGTTCCGGGCGAATCAGCCGAAGA
Source organism: uncultured Rhizobiaceae bacterium (assembly GCA_964383325.1). Lineage (GTDB taxonomy): Bacteria > Pseudomonadota > Alphaproteobacteria > Rhizobiales > Rhizobiaceae > CAYLGY01. The sequence continues at coordinate 15,329 of CAYLGY010000025.1, read as the reverse complement.
AGTAGGACGGGGGCAGGCAGCCGCGAGATCGTCTACACTTTGCGCCGGGATGAAATGAAGTGAAATCAAACTTGTGTTCCGCTTCATCTGCGCGCTGGCTATGCACGGATGATCGGGTGCGGCCGGGAGGCGTGTAGAATGTGCGGCATTATTGGAATCATCGGCAAGGAGCCTGTCGCTCCCCTGCTTGTCGAAGCGCTGAAGCGGCTGGAATATCGCGGCTATGATTCGGCCGGCATTGCCACGCTTTCCGGTGGGAAGCTCGGGCGTCGCCGCGCCGAGGGCAAGCTCGTCAATCTGGAAAACCGGCTGCGCCAGGAGCCGCTGGCCGGCACGACCGGGATCGGACATACCCGCTGGGCAACGCATGGCGCGCCGACGGAAAACAATGCCCATCCCCATTTCGTGGGCAATGTCGGCGTCGTGCACAATGGCATCATCGAGAATTTCGCCGAATTGCGCAGCGAGCTTGCCGCGCAGGGCGCGGTCTTCACCACCCAGACCGATACCGAGACGGTGGCGCAACTGCTCGCGGCCCTCACCGCGCAGGGTCTGTCGCCGGTCGAGGCGATGCGCGAGACGCTGAAGCGCCTCGAAGGCGCCTATGCGCTGGCGGTGATCTTTTCGGACCATGAGGATCTGCTGCTGGCGGCGCGCAACGGTCCGCCGCTGGCGGTCGGCTATGGCAATGGCGAGATGTATGTCGGCTCCGATGCCATAGCACTTGCGCCCTTCACGGAGGAAATCGCCTATCTCGAAGATGGCGATCTAGCCGTCCTGTCGGCGGACGGGGTCGAATTCCTCGATGCCGAGGGCCAGCCGCTGCAACGGGACCGGCAGAGATCGATCGGGTCGAGCTTCCTGGTCGACAAGGGCAACCATCGCCATTTCATGGAGAAGGAGATCCATGAGCAGCCAGAGGTCATCTCGCATACGCTTGCGCATTATGTGGATTTCTCCGCCGGGAAGATCCGCGATCTCGATCTGCCATTCGATTTCGCCTCGCTTGACCGGCTCGCCATTTCGGCCTGCGGCACAGCCTATCTCGCCGGCCTGATCGGCAAGTACTGGTTCGAGCGCCATGCGCGGCTCCCGGTCGATATCGATATCGCATCGGAATTCCGCTACCGGGAAATGCCGCTGGCGCCGAACAGCGCGGCCATGTTCATCTCGCAATCGGGTGAAACTGCCGATACGCTTGCCTCGCTGCGCTATTGCCGCGCCCAGGGTGTTCCGATCGCGTCGATCGTCAATGTTCGCAGCTCGACGATCGCGCGCGAATCCGACGTCACCTTCCCGACCCTGGCTGGCCCCGAGATCGGCGTGGCTTCGACCAAGGCGTTCACCTGCCAGCTTTCGGTGCTGGCGCCGCTGGTTCTGGCGGCTGCGAAGGCCCGCGGCTATCTCGATGCGGCCGGCGAACAGGCACTGGTGCGGCAGCTGGCGGAAACGCCGCGCATTGCCAGCCTGGCCTTGAAGCTGGATGAGTCGATACGCGAGATCGCCCGGCATCTCGCGACGGTGCGGCACGTTCTCTATCTCGGGCGGGACACCAATTATCCTCTTGCCCTGGAAGGCGCGTTAAAGCTGAAGGAAATCAGTTATATACACGCAGAAGGTTATGCGGCAGGCGAGCTCAAGCATGGACCGATCGCGCTGGTGGACGAGAACATGCCGGTCGTCGTGATTGCCCCTTCCGACCGGATCTTCGACAAGACCGTGTCGAACATGCAGGAGGTGGCGGCGCGCGGCGGCAGGATCATCCTGATCACCGACCGGACCGGGGCGGAGCGGGCGTCCATCGATACGCTGCAGACCATCGTGCTGCCGGACACGCCGGAGCTGATCGCGCCGATCGTTCACGCCATTCCGGTGCAATTGCTGGCCTATCACACCGCCGTCCATATGGGGACGGATGTTGACCAGCCGCGCAATCTCGCGAAATCGGTTACGGTGGAATAGCGACTTTCAGCCTGCCCGCAGCAGGCGGATCGCATTGTCGCGGCCGAAGAGATAGAGCAGCAGCCGCAAGGCCCGGCCGCGATCCGAGACCAGTTCCGGGTCGCGGTGCAGGATGAGGCGCGCATCGTCGCGAGCCATGGCCAGAAGGTCGGCATGATGTTCGATCTGCGCGATCCGGAAGCCGGGACTGCCGGACTGGCGAGTGCCGAGCAGTTCGCCCTCGCCACGCAGTTTCAGGTCCTCCTCGGCGATGAGGAAGCCGTCTTCGGTGCTGCGCAGGATCTCCAGCCTTTGGCGGGCGATCGCGCCGAGCGGCGATTTGTACAGCAGCACGCAATGGGACTCGAGCTTGCCGCGGCCGACCCGTCCGCGCAGCTGATGCAGTTGCGCGAGGCCGAACCGCTCGGCATGTTCGATGACCATGATGGTTGCGTCCGGAACGTCGATTCCGACCTCGATGACGGTCGTGGCGACGAGGAGCTGCGTCTCGCCGTGCTGGAAGTCGGCCATTGCGGCATCCTTTTCCGCACCCTTCATCCGTCCATGGACAAGGCCGACCCGGTTGCCGAACGCGCGACGGAGCTGCTCGAAACGGTCTTCGGCGGCGGTCAGGTCGATTTCATCCGATTCCTCGACCAGCGGGCAGATCCAGTATGCTTTCTGGCCTTTTGCCAGAAGGGCGCCGAGCCGGGCGATCAGCTCGTCGGTCCGTTCCATCGGCAGGGTGACCGTCGTGACCGGCTTGCGGCCGGCCGGCTTCTCGCGCAATTGGGAGACCTCCATGTCTCCATAGGCAGTCATGACCAGCGTGCGCGGGATCGGGGTTGCCGTCATGACCAGCATGTCCGGCGCCGCTCCCTTGGCTGACAGGCTGAGACGCTGATGCACGCCGAATCGATGCTGCTCGTCAATGACGGCAAGGCCCAGATCGTGGAAACGGACGTCTTCCTGGATAAGCGCATGTGTGCCGATGGCGAAGGCGATGGATCCGTCGGCGAGCCCGGCAAGAATGGCAGTGCGGCTGCGCCCCTTCTCGCGGCCGGTGAGCAGGGCGACGCGCAGACCGGCGGGTTCGAGCAAGGTTGCGATGGCGCCATGGTGCTGACGCGCCAGCACTTCGGTCGGCGCCAGCAAGGCCGCCTGCGTGCCGGCTTCCACTGCCTGCGCCATTGCCAGCAGCGCCACCACGGTCTTTCCCGACCCGACATCCCCCTGTAACAGGCGCAGCATGCGCTCGCCGCTGGCGAGGTCAGCGCCGATCTCCTCGAGAGCCTGATGCTGCGAAGCGGTCAATTGATAGGGCAGGTTGGCCCGGATCCGTTCGCGCAGCCGATTGTCGCCGGCAAGACTGCGCCCCCTGTGCCGGCGCATCCGTGCCCGCACCATTGCGAGTGCGATCTGCCCCGACAGCAATTCGTCGAAAGCCAGCCGGCGACGCGCCGGGCATGCCGGTTCGAGGATCGCCAGATCATCGGGGTGATGCAGGACCTGCAGGGCCTCGGCAAAGGAAGGAAAGCCCTCCCGGCGCTTCAGCGCGGCATCGAGCCATTCCGGCAAGGGAGGAATGCGCTCCAGCGCCTGGCCCACGGCGCGGCGCAGCACCCGGCCGGAAAGGCCGGCCGTCAGCGGATAGACCGGTTCGAGGGCCGGCAGGCTGGCCGCCTCGGCTGCCGGCAGGACATGATCGGGATGCACCATTGCCGGGCGGCCGTTGAAGCGCTCCAACCGGCCGCTGACGATCACGCGGCCCGCAACGGGAAGCGACCGCTCCAGCCATTGCGGCTGCGCATGAAAGAAGGTGAGGGCGATCTCACCCGTCTCGTCATGGGCGAAGACGCGGTAGGGCACGTTGCGCCGGCCGGGCGGCGGCGGCTGGTGCCGGTCGATCTCGAGTTCCAGGGTCACGATGGCGCCGTCTCCGGCGCGGGCAATGCCCGGGCGGCTGCGCCGGTCGACCAGCCCGTGCGGCAGGATGAAGAGCAGGTCGGCGATGCGCAATTGGCGCCCGCTGGTGTCGAAAGGCACGACGCGCCGGATCATATCGGCGGTGCGCTTGCCGATTCCGGCAAGGGCGGTGGCATCTGTGAAGAGCGGATTGAGCAGGTCGGGGCGCATGGGCGCAGATTATGCGTCAAACGCCGTGATGCAAGGCTGACTTATGCCGGCGAAGCCATTATATGGGGGCCTGACCCGCATCCCAAGCCAAGAATATGTGCCGATGACTGGAATGAAGACGAGCAGCGCCGGGCTCGAACTGCGCCGCCGCAAGGCGCTCTATCGCGCCTGGCATCGCGGCATTCGCGAAATGGACCTGATGTTGGGAGGCTTTGCCGACCGCGAAATCGCGCGGATGAGCGAGGCTGACCTCACCCTGTTCGAAGCTCTGCTGGAAGAGCTGGACAGCGATCTCATGGCATGGATCGTAGGCCAGCGTCCCGTGCCGGCCCGGCACGACCATGCAGTGTTGGCCCGCATCCGGGAGGATTTCCGGTTTCATGCGGATTGAAGCCATGATGAGCAGGAAATTCGTCATCCCGGCTGGGGACGCAGGCCGGCTTGCCATTGGCGGGGTGGCCGATGGCTATGAGGCCTTCCTGCTGGCAGAGATCGCCGATGGTCTGGAGGGGCCGCTGGTTTTCATCGTCCGGGACGGGCAGCGCGTTCCGGGTCTCGTCGAAACGCTGGCTTTCGTGCGGCCCGGCCTGCCCGTGCTCGACCTGCCGGCCTGGGACTGCCTGCCCTATGACCGGGTCTCCCCCGGTCCGGACGCGGCCGGGCGGCGGCTGGGTGCGCTCATGGCCATGGCGGCGCTGCGCGAGGCGCCGCATCGCGCCATCGTCATCGTTACCGCGAATGCGCTGCTTCAGCGCGTCCCGCCACGGACGGAACTTCTGCGGCAGTCCTTCAGCGCCAGGGCCGGGGCGCGGGTCGACATGGACGAGCTGGTGCGGCGGCTGGAAGCGCTCGGCTTTGATCGCACGGGCACGGTCCGAGAGCCGGGAGAGTTCGCTGTTCGCGGCGGCATTGTCGATCTGTTTGCCTCCGGCGCCGAGGAGCCGGTGCGGCTCGACTTCTTCGGCGACGAGCTCGAATCGATCCGCAGCTTCGATCCTGCGACGCAGCGCACGACCGGGCAGCAGCGCGAGGTGCGGCTGCTCCCGATGAGCGAGGTGAGTCTCGACGAGGAATCGGTTCGCCGCTTCCGCCGTAACTATGTGGAACTGTTCGGCGCCCCCCAGCGCGACGACGCCCTCTATGCCTCGATTTCGGAAGGGCGGCGCTTTGCCGGCATGGAACATTGGCTGCCCCTGTTCCACGAGCAGCTCGAGACCGTGTTCGACTACCTGCCGCAGGGTGCCCCGATCATTTACGATGACCTCGCCGACAAGGCGATCGAAGAGCGCCACAAGCTCATTCTCGACCATTACGATGCGCGCCGCCATACGCGCGAGACGCTGGCGATCAAGGATTCCGTGCCCTATCTGCCGGTTCCGCCGGAGCTGCTCTTTCTCGCGCCCGGCGATGTGGAGATGTTTGCCGGCTCGCGGTTCCGGATTGATCTTTCGGCCTTCGACCTGCCCGAATCGCCGCATCGCGAGGTCATACATGCCGGCGTGGCAGCCGGTCGCAATTTTGCCGAGGAGCGCGCGGATCCGAAGGCCAATCTGTTCGAACATGCGGCCCGTCACGTCGCCGAACTGCGCGCCACGGGCCGGCGCGTCGCCATTGCCGGCTGGACGGAGGGCTCGATCGACCGGCTGGCGCAGATTCTCGGCGAACATGGGCTGGAAAGATTGCAGCGCGTACATTCCTTGCAGGAGCTGGGCGAATTGCCGGCCGGCACTGCGGGCCTTGCGGTGTTGCGGCTGGAATCGGGATTCGAGGCGCCGGGACTCGCCCTCATTTCCGAGCAGGATATTCTCGGCGACCGGTTGATCCGCCGCGGCAAGCGCAAGCGCGCCGCCGATTTCATCAGCGAAGTCAGCTCGCTGTCGGCGGGCGACATTGTCGTGCACAGCGAACACGGCATTGGCCGCTTTGTCGGCCTGCGCACGATCGAGGCTGCGGGCGCGCCCCATGATTGCCTTGAAATCCATTATGCCGGGGAGGACCGGCTGTTCCTGCCGGTCGAGAATATCGAACTTCTGTCGCGCTACGGTTCGGTCGCAGCCGACATGCCGCTCGATCGTCTGGGCGGCGTGGCCTGGCAGTCGCGCAAGGCCCGGCTGAAGAAGAAGCTGCTGGAAATTGCCGGCGAACTGATCCGGATCGCGGCCGAGCGCGCGATGCGTAGCGCGCCCGAAATTCGTCCGCCGGACGGGCTCTACGACGAATTCGCCGCGCGCTTTCCCTATGACGAGACCGAGGACCAGCAGGCCGCCATCGACCAGGTGCTCGAGGATCTGGGCGCCGGTCGGCCGATGGACCGCCTCGTCTGTGGCGATGTCGGTTTCGGCAAGACCGAAGTGGCGCTCCGGGCCGCCTTCGTCGCGGCGATGGAAGGCCTTCAGGTCGCTGTGGTCGTGCCGACGACCTTGCTGGCGCGCCAGCATTACCGGACATTTGCCAGCCGCTTCACGGGTCTGCCGATCCGGGTTGCCCAGGCATCCCGGCTCGTCGGCAGCAAGGAGCTGGCCGAAGTGCGCAAGGGGTTGGCCGCCGGCACGATCGATATCGTGATCGGCACGCACGCCTTGCTGGCCGATTCGATCCGCTTTGCCAATCTCGGCCTGCTGATCATCGACGAGGAACAGCATTTTGGCGTCAAGCACAAGGAAAGGCTGAAAAGGCTCAAGGCCGACGTTCATGTGCTGACCCTGTCGGCGACGCCGATTCCGCGTACGCTCCAGCTTGCGCTGACCGGGGTGCGGGAATTGTCGCTGATCACCACGCCGCCGGTGGATCGCATGGCGGTGCGCACCTTCATCTCGCCCTTCGACCCGGTCATCATCCGCGAAACCCTATTGCGCGAGCGCTTTCGGGGCGGCCAGAGCTTCTATGTCGTGCCGCGCATTTCCGACCTCGCCGAGGTCAAATCCTTCCTCGATGAACAGGTGCCCGAGCTCAAGGTCGCGGTAGCGCATGGTCAGATGGCTGCCGGGCAGCTCGATGATGTGATGAATGCGTTCTATGACGGAAACTATGATGTGTTGCTCTCGACGACGATCATTGAATCCGGCCTCGACATTCCGACCGCCAACACGATGATCGTTCATCGCGCCGACATGTTCGGCCTCGCGCAACTCTACCAGCTGCGGGGCCGGGTCGGGCGCTCGAAGCTGCGCGCCTACGCCCTTCTGACGCTGCCGGCGAACCGCATGCTGACTGCGACCGCCGAGCGGCGGCTGAAGGTGCTGCAATCGCTCGACACGCTCGGCGCCGGCTTCCAGCTCGCCAGTCACGATCTCGATCTGCGGGGCGCCGGAAACATTCTCGGCGAGGAGCAGTCCGGCCATATTCGCGAGGTGGGCTTCGAGCTCTATCAACAGATGCTGGAAGAGGCCGTGGCGGAGATCAAGGGCGAGGAGGGTCCGGCGGGGCAGGGCTGGTCGCCGCAGATCACGCTGGGCACGGCGGTCATGATTCCCGAATCCTACGTGCCGGACCTGCAGGTGCGGTTGGCGCTGTATCGCCGGCTTGCCGACCTGGCGACGCCACAGGAGATCGACGGTTTCGGCGCCGAGCTGATCGACCGGTTCGGTCCGATGCCGATCGAAGTGCAGCATCTGCTCAAGACGGTCTTCATCAAGGCGCTGTGCCGCCGCGCCAATGTGGACAAGCTCGATGCCGGTCCGAAAGGCGTGGTCGTGCAGTTCCGCGATCGCCAGTTCGCCAATCCGGCAGCCCTGGTTAAGCTGATCGGCGAACAGGGCACGCTGGCGAAGATCCGGCCCGATCAGAGCGTTGTCTTCATCCGCGACTGGCCGACCGCCGAAAAGCGCCTTACAGGCGCGGCTTCCATCCTGACACGGCTCGTCGGGATGGTGGAGGAGGCGTGACCGGGCAGAACCCGCTCCGGCAAGGATCAGGTGCAAACAGGAAAGGCTCTAGGCATCCGGGTCACGGCATGCCGCCAGCAGCGCTTCGGCGATCGTCTCGGGGTCGCGCGCGCCCATGATCGCCATGCGGCGGTTGAGGATGTAGCAGGGAACGCCGGTCACGCCCATTCTCTGTGCGTGGCCGATTTCCTCCACCACCTCGGCGCGGTCGGCGTCGGTGGCGAGAAGATCCGCGACCCTCTCACCATCCATGCCCGCGGTCCGCGCGGCTTCGGTGAGGACCCGTGCATCGCCGACATCGGCGCCCTGTTCGAAATAGGCGGCGAAAAGGAGACCTGCCAGCCGATGCTGCATCTGTGCGCCGGCCTGTCCGGCCCAGCGCAGCAACCGATGGGCATCCAGCGTGTTCGGAGCGACCTCGATGGCCTCGAAATCGAAATCGATCCCGAGATCCTTTCCGATGCGCTCAATAGGGCGGTGCAATTCGCGCACTTTCTGCGGACTGCCGAATTTTCGTGCCATGTATTGCCGGCGATCGAGCCCGCCCGGCGGGATGGTCGGATCGAGCTGGAACGGGTGCCAGACGAGTCGCGGCCGGATCTCCTGCGGGAGCATGTCCAATGCGATTTCAAGCCGTTTCTTGCCGATATAGCACCAGGGGCAGACGACATCGGAAACAATGTCGATGGTGAGTTCAGGATCCATGCGCATCGTGCCTCCGGGGGTGGAGTCTAGAGCATGACCCCGGAAAGTGGAACCCGCTTTCCGGCAAGGCTCATGCTCCGCCAAGGGATTCATGACCCCGGAAAGTGGAACCCGCTTTCCGGGATCGGGACGGCGATCTACCGGCCGGCGTGCCACCAGGTCTGGTATTGCGGACCATAAAGCGGCGTTGCCTCGGGGCGCTCGAATTGCGCCCAGCGCGCCACCCAGGTTTCGCCGCGATGGTAGAGCGGCACGACATAGGCGCCGCTCAGCAGCACGCGATCCTGCGCCCGGACAGCGGCGATGAATTCCTCGCGGTCGCGGGCGCGCAGCATGGCATCAATGGTTGCGTCCACCGCCGGGTCCGCCACGCCGGCGAAATTGTACGTGCCATCGAACTGGCTCGATTGCGAACCCCAGCGCCCGATCTGTTCGGCGCCCGGCGAGAGCGACGAATAGAAGGATTGCAGGATGACGTCGTAATCGTAGGTTTGCAGGCGTTGCTGGTACTGGGCAGCCTCGACGACCCGGATTCGCGCCTCGATGCCGAGGCGCGCCAGCGTGCGGGCATAGCTTGACGCCACCGCCTCGCCGCTATTGCCGTTCAGCAGGATTTCGAGCGTCAGCGGCGTGCCGTCCGGCGCCAGCATGCGGCCGTCCTGCATCCGGCATCCGGCCTCGATCAGCAGGTCATAGCCGCGCCGCAGGAAGGCCCGGTCGCGCCCCGATCCGTCGGAAGCCGGCGGTTGCCATTCGCCGCGCAGGATTTCGGGTAGCACGGCATCCGGCCATGGGGCGAGAATCTCCTGCTCCCTGTCCGATGCGGGGCCGTTCCTGAAGGAGAGTTCCGACCCGTCATAATAGCTGGTGGTCCGCCGATAGGCGTCGAAGAACAGATTGCGGTTCGCCCACTCGAAATCGAACAGCGACACCAGCGCGTGACGGATCTGGCGGTTGGCCAGTTGCGGGCGGCGCGTATTGAGGACGAAGCCGAACATGCCGGATGGCAGGCGGCTTTCGAAGCTTTCGCGCACGATGCGGCCATCCCGGGCCGCAGGAAAATCATAGCCCAGGGCCCAGCGGCCGGGGTCGGATTCGATATGCACCGAGACCAGGCCCTTCTTGAAGGCCTCGAACAGGGCATTCTCGTCCCGGTAATAATGGATCCGGATCTCGTCATAATTGTCGAAGCCGATCTTCGATGGATGTTCCCTTGCCCAGTATTCGGGGTTGCGCCGCAGCACGACCATTTCGCCCGGGCGGACCTGCTCGATCGTGTAGGGGCCGCTTGCGATCATCGGCTGGAGCGTGGAGCGGTCGAAACGCTCGGCATCGGTCGCATGCTCCGGCAGGATCGGCAGGAGGGCGATGAGCATCGGCGTCTCGCGATCGGCCTCGGGTTTCAGCGTGAACCGGACCGAGCGTTCACCGGTGATCTCCATCTTCTCGACGAGGTTCAGCCAGTCGCGATAGAGGGGCCTTGCCTTGTCGCGCAGCAGTTCCATGGAAAAGACCACGTCCTCCGGGCGGATCGGCTGGCCGTCGGAGAAGCGGGCGGCAGGATCGAGATGGAATTCGATGAAGCTGCGGGCTTCGTCCATTTCGACGGATTCGGCGATCAGCGGGTAGAGCGTGAAAGCCTCGTCGCGCGAGCGCGCCATCAGCGCCTCGAACACATTGTAGCCGAAGCCGGAATCGAACAGCCCGCGCGCCGCATCGCCCTGGACGATGAAGGGATTGAGGCTGTCGAAGCTGCCGCGTACCGCATAGTCGATTCGCCCTCCCTTCGGCGCATCGGGATTCACATAAGGGAAGTGCCGGTAATCGGGTGGCAGCGCCGGTTCTCCATGCATTGCAATGGCATGCATCGGCTCGGCAGCGACTGGTGCCGTAAGCAGCAGGGCAATACCCAGCAGAAGGGATTTCGAAACTCGCAGCATGGTCTTCCTGTTCCGCATGAACTGGCGCCCGATTCGCCGGGCAGCCTAACACAGGCATTGAATCCCCGAAATTGCAGTGCATTTGCGTTGCATGGGCTAGATTTGCGGTGATTTGCGTTGTAACAGGCTCGGTTGAGGTCATCCTGTCGCCGCAATTTCCCAACACAGCGATTGAAGGAGGCGACGATGGTGACGCGCCTTGGAATGGTTCGAGAGGAAACTGGCATCATGATGTCTTTGAAGACCGTCAATCCACGCAATCTGCTGCTCGCATCCGGCGTCGTCGGTCTTCTGGCGGGAACATCGGGTTCCGTCGAGGCACAGCAGGTGCCGCAAGGCTGGTTCAAGGTCTGCGCCAAGCAGGAAGAGACCGATGTCTGCAATGTGCAGAACTTGCTCATGGCCGATTCGGGGCAATTGCTCACCGGGGTCAGCCTGATCGAGGTGAAGGGCAAGGTGAACCGGCGGGTGTTCCAGATCTCGGTGCCGACCGGGCGGCTCATCCAGCCTGGCATCGGCTTGCAGATCGATGCCGGCAATGCCACCAAGATCAGCTACGCGATCTGCTTCCCCGACCGCTGCATCGCCGAAGCGCCGCTGACCGATGAAATGGTGAGCTCCTTCAAGCGGGGCGGCGAGATGACGCTGACTTCGGTGAATTTCCAGAACCAGCCCAATCCGATCAAGATCACCCTGCAGGGCTTCACTGCCGCCTTCGACGGACCGCCGCTGGAGCAGTCCGATCTTGAGGCCAAGCAGCAGCAGCTTCAGTCCGAAATCGAGAAGCGGCGCGAGGAATTCGAGCAGAAGCTGCGCGCCGAGCAGGAAAAGGCGAAAGCCAGCCAGTAAGCCGGCTTCGGGAGTTTCGCATCTGGAGGCGGGCTACGGGCCCGCCTTTTGCGTTGCGGGCTACGGGCCCGCCCTTTTTGCGTGTGGCGATCGCGACCCGGTTTCCTTTCGCCGGCAAAGATTCTATGCAATGCGCCAACTGCAACCCAGCATTACAGGATCGCATCCATGACAGCCATTGCCGATATTCATGCCCGTGAAATTCTGGACAGCCGGGGCAATCCGACCGTGGAGGTCGACGTGACGCTGGAGGATGGTGCGTTCGGACGCGCCGCCGTGCCTTCGGGGGCTTCGACAGGCGCGCATGAGGCGGTCGAATTGCGCGATGGCGGTGCGCGATATCTCGGCAAGGGGGTGCAGCAGGCGGTCGAGGCGGTCAATCGCGAGATCTTCGAGGCCGTGGCGGGGCTCGATGCGGAAGAGCAGGTCCAGATCGACCGGGTCATGATCGAGCTGGATGGAACGCCCGGCAAGAGCCGGCTTGGCGCCAATGCGATCCTCGGCGTATCGCTGGCCGTGGCGAAGGCCGCTGCCAATTCGCTCGGCCTGCCCCTGCATCGCTATGTTGGCGGCGTGGCCGCGCATCTCTTGCCCGTGCCGATGATGAACATCCTCAATGGCGGCGCCCATGCTGACAATCGCGTCGACCTGCAGGAATTCATGGTCATGCCGGTCGGCGCCGATTCCATGGCCGAGGCGGTGCGTGCCGGCGCCGAAGTGTTTCACGCCCTGAAGTCCGGCCTCCGCCAGGCCGGGCACAATACGAATGTGGGCGATGAAGGCGGTTTCGCGCCGGATTTCGAAAGCTCGCGCCAGGCGCTCGATTTCATCCTGCGCTCCATCGAGGAAGCCGGCTACACGCCGGGCGAAGAAATGGCGATTGCGCTCGATTGCGCCTCGACGGAGTTCTACCGCGACGGCAGCTATGTCTATGCAGGCGAGGGCGTCACGCGCGATGCGGAGGCGCAGGCGGAATATCTCGCCTCTCTCGTTGCCGACTATCCGATCATTTCCATTGAGGACGGCATGTCCGAGGATGATTGGGAGGGTTGGAAGATCCTGACCGGGCGGCTCGGCGATCGTGTCCAGCTGGTCGGCGACGATCTTTTCGTCACCAATCCGGCGCGGCTGGGCGACGGCGTCCGCATGGGGGTCGCAAATTCGATCCTCATCAAGGTCAACCAGATCGGCACGCTGACGGAAACGCTCGAGGCGGTCGAAATGGCCCACAAGGCGGGCTATACGGCAGTCATGTCGCATCGTTCGGGTGAAACCGAGGATTCCACCATTGCAGATCTCGCGGTCGCGACCCATTGCGGCCAGATCAAGACCGGGTCGCTGGCCCGGTCGGACCGGCTGGCGAAGTACAATCAGCTCCTGCGCATCGAGGAACAGCTCGGCCCGCAGGCACGCTATGCCGGCAGCAGCATTCTGCGCCGCTGACACAGGGTCCTGCCTTCCGGGCAGGAGTCTGCGCCGATGAGACTGCAATCCCGAACTGGGTTCGGTTCCGATCGGAAGGCATCCGCATCGTTTCGCAGTGCCCCGTAACCCTCTGTTAAGCGCTCCCGTCTCAAAAGGAGAGGGGGAGCGGAGAACGAGGCGATGTGGACACGGCAATACAGGAAGCGCAATATCGGCCGCTGGATCCTTCCGGCGATGAGCGCGGTGGTGCTCAGCTATTTCGGCTTCCATGCCTATCACGGCGAATATGGCATCTACGCCAAATACGCGGTGGAAGCCGAGATCGCGGCCCGGAAACTGCACCTTGCCGAACTCGTGCGTGAGCGCCAGGCGGCCGAAAGGCGGGTCCAGCTTCTGCACGACGGGACGCTGGATCGTGACATGCTTGACGAGCAGATCCGCCGCCAGCTCAATTTCTCGGCCGCCGAGGACGTCGTGGTCCTTCACAAGGCGAAAATTACCAATTAACTTAATTCAAGTTAATTGCTAAAATATGTCGTGAAAAAAATGGCTTAGCGCCATTTCCGGAAGTCGAGAACCCGATAGGCAAGGCATTCATCTGCTGCTAAGATGGCTGGCACTGACGGTGAGCGCGCGAGGTGCGCGACGCCGGTACGCAGCTATGGGAGCATGTGCATGGCAATCGCCGCGACGAAATCCTCCGGTCGCCGGCCTTCCGGGCCGAAGACGCCGAAACCACTGGAATATGACAAGGATCAGGAATTGTCGGCCTATCGCGACATGTTGCTGATCCGGCGTTTCGAGGAAAAGGCCGGACAGCTCTACGGGATGGGGTTCATCGGCGGATTCTGCCACCTCTATATCGGCCAGGAGGCCGTGGTTACCGGCATGCAGCGGGCGCTGAAGCCGGGCGACCAGGTCATTACCGGCTATCGCGATCATGGCCACATGCTGGCCTGCGGCATGGAGCCGCGCGGCGTGATGGCGGAGCTGACCGGGCGGCGGAACGGCTATTCCAAGGGCAAGGGCGGCTCGATGCACATGTTCTCGAAGGAGAAGGATTTCTACGGCGGCCATGGCATTGTCGGCGCGCAGGTCCCGCTCGGGACGGGGCTGGCCCTCGCCAACAGATATCGCGGCAACGACAATGTCGCCACCGTCTATTTCGGCGATGGCGCCGCCAACCAGGGCCAGGTCTATGAGAGCTTCAACATGGCCGCGCTCTGGAAGCTGCCGGTGATCTACATCATCGAGAACAACCGCTATGCGATGGGCACGTCCATTTCCCGTTCGAGCGCCCAGACCGATTTCTCGCAGCGCGGCGTTTCCTTCAATATCCCCGGCATCCAGGTGGACGGCATGGATGTTCGCGCGGTGGAGGCGGCGGGCAGGATGGCCGTCGATTGGTGCCGGTCCGGCGAAGGGCCGATCATTCTGGAAATGCTGACCTATCGCTATCGCGGCCATTCCATGTCCGACCCGGCGAAATACCGGACCAAGGAAGAAGTGCAGAAGATGCGCGCCGAGCAGGACCCAATCGAGCAGGTCAAGAGCCGGCTGCTCGAGCGTGGCTGGGCGGACGAGGACGGGCTCAAGGCCATCGACCGGGAAGTGCGGGAAATCGTCGCCGATTCGGCCGAGTTCGCCCAGAACGACCCCGAGCCGGATGTTTCCGAACTCTATACCGACATTCTGATCTGAGGGAGGGCAGCCATGCCAACGGAAATTCTCATGCCAGCCCTGTCTCCGACCATGGAAGAGGGCAATCTCGCCAAATGGCTGAAAGCTGAAGGCGACAAGGTCACGACCGGCGATGTCATTGCCGAGATCGAGACCGACAAGGCGACGATGGAAGTCGAGGCGGTCGAGGACGGAACGCTTGCGCGGATCCTGGTGCCGGAAGGGTCGCAGGGAATCAAGGTGAATACGCCGATCGCCCTGCTGTTGCAGGAAGGCGAGGACGAGAGCGCATTGCAGCAGGAACGGCCTGCGCCCGCGCCCGCCCCGGCAGCCACATCGGAAGAGGCGACGGCCAGCGAGCCGGCTGCGCAGCCCGCCGAAGAGGCCCGCCCGGCGGCAAGCGTGCCCGCCCAGCCGAAGGTCGAGCTTCCCGCTGATCCGGACATTCCGCACGGCACGCCGATGGTGCAGCAGACCGTGCGCGAGGCGCTGCGCGATGCGATGGCCGAGGAGATGCGCCGCGACGCGGACGTCTTCATCATGGGCGAGGAAGTGGCTGAATATCAGGGCGCCTACAAGGTCACCCAGGGATTGCTCGAGGAGTTCGGCCCGCAGCGCGTGATCGATACGCCGATCACCGAGCATGGCTTTGCCGGGGTCGGAGTCGGCGCGGCCTTTGCCGGTCTGAAGCCGATTGTCGAATTCATGACCTTCAATTTCGCCATGTAGGCGATCGACCAGATCGTCAATTCGGCGGCCAAGACGCTTT
>CAYLGY010000024.1:0-31765 GCA_964383325.1 uncultured Rhizobiaceae bacterium | reverse complement strand
CGATCGGCATTTCACGCGCCGCGCTCTATCGCGCCGAGAAGGGGCAGATCGCCAAGATCGACACCCTGACCCGCATCGCGGAAGTACTGGGCGTTTCCCTGCCCAATCTGCTGGGCGTCGGAATGGAATATGTCGATAACGGTCTCGCCTTCTTTGAGCGCATGCGCCAGCTCGAACAGCAATCGGAAGAGGTGACGGGGCTGTTCGGGCCGGTTTCCTACCTCCTCACGTCGGACCGCTATGATGCGATGCTGGAAGAGGTGCTGCACGATACCCTGCCGCCAGACCCCGAGGCTGCCGAGGCCGTGAGGGCGTCGCTCGTGCTGCTGATGGGGGTGCTGCGCGAGCGCAAGCGCGCCTATCTGCGCCGCCGCTTGCGGATCGTCAGCCTGATTTCCACGGCGGAGATCGAGCGGATCCTGATGCATGGCGTGATCGGCAGGCATGATCTTTCCGCCGAAGTGATCGCAAGGCGCCGGCTGAATGCACGCGAAGAAGTCGAACATGTGGCGGCCATGCTGCGATCGCCGCCGCCCGGCGTGCAGATCGGCATCATCCGCGAACCGACACCGGCGACGACCTTCCAGATCTTTCGACAGCGGGATCGCTCGGTGCTTGCCATCAGCCCGTTCCGGCTCGGCGAGCAACCCAATGTCCATCTCGGCGTCGCCCTGATCACCTCGGCTGAGGAACCCATGCTCCTGCATCAGCGGATCGCGGACAATCTGTGGCGCAGAGCCCTGAAGGCGGAAGCAGCGGCGGCGTATCTCGACCGGCTGGTGCAGCGCTATGGTATCGGGTGAGACGGCGCCTGCACGCCGGGCAGTCTCATTTTTGAGATTTGCCTTGACACGGATCGAGGCGGCGGGTTCTTCTATTTGCGGAAACGAAAACAGGGGATTGGTGACATGGCTTCGAAACGCATGCAAGTACTCGGTCTTGCGCTCGCTTCCGCCCTGCTTGCGGGCATGGCGCATGCGCAGGAATTCACGGCCCGCATCGGCCATCTGGAATCGCCGCAGCAAGCCCGCCACCAGGGGCTCGAAATGGTGGCGGAACTGGTAAAGGAGCGGACGAACGGTGCGGTCGAGTTCCAGCTTTTCCCCGCTGGCCAGCTCGGCCAGGCGCGCGAGATGAACGAAGGCGTTCAGCTAGGCGTGATGGAAGGCACGGTATCGCCGGCCGCATTCCTCGCGCCGTTCAATCCTGCGGTGACGATCCTCGACGTGCCCTTCATCTACCCGGCCGACCTCGCGCAGGCCAGCGAGTTGCGGACCGGTGCATTCGGACAGGCGGTGCTCGACAGTTTCGAACCGCTCGGTTTCAAGGCGCTGGCCATCTGGCCGAACGGGCGCAAGAGCTTCACCTCCAACAAGCCGCTCGACGACCTGCAGGCGTTCCAGGGCCAGCGCTTCCGGGTCATGGATTCGAAGGTCCTGGTAGAGCAATTCAATGCGGTCGGGGCCTCTGCGATCCCGCTTCCCTTTGGCGAATTGTATACGGCGCTCCAGACCGGCGTCATTGACGGGCAGGAGAACGCACTCGATACGATCGCGACCATGAAATACAATGAAGTGCAGGATTACCTGCTAGTGTCGGGCCACGGCGCCAATGAGGATGTGATCCTGTTCAATCCGGCCTGGTGGAACTCGCTGCCGGAGGAATATCAGAACGTGATTGCCGAGGCATTCGAGGAAGTGCGCCCCAAGGTCGAGGCGATCAAGGAAGAGTCGCAGAGAAAGGCCCTGCAGGCTCTCACCGAGGCCGGCATGACAGTAAGGGAACTCAGCGATGAAGAGCGTGCAGCCATGCGCGAGCTGATGTATCCGGCATCCCGCGCCGTCTATCTGTCGGAGACGGGCGAGGCCGGCAAGAAGATCGTCGAGGCCTATGAAGCCCAATATTCCGAGGTCGTCGGAAACTGATGGATGAGGCGGTGCCCGGCATGCCGGCGCGCCGCCGCTCCAGCCTGGAGCCGTTCCGTGAAGACAATGCTGCATTGGCTCGATCGCCTGGAGCACTTCCTTCTGGCTTCGATCTTCATTCTGATGGTGGTGCTCTACAGCTCCGCCATCCTGGCGCGCGAGATTTCCATCCAGCTGGCCCAGCGGGTCGAATGGGTCGATGAAGCGACGCGCTACCTGATGGTCTGGATGGTGTTTCTTGGTCTTGGCCTTGCGCTGGCGCGCGGGCGCCAGATTGCCATGTCCTCTTATCTCGACCGCTTTCCCGAAAAGTGGCGGATGCGCGTGGGACGCGTCATCGACGCGGTGGGGCTTGCCTTCAGCCTCTATGTCGTCTGGTTCGGCTGGGACATCACCTTGCTCGTGCTGAATTCCGGCCAGACCAGCCCGACTCTCCGGATCAGCAACGCCTATCTCTACCTCTCGCTGCCGGTAGGCTTCCTGTTGCTCTCGCTGCGGTACGGGCTCAGCCTTGCGGGTATCCTCGACCGGCGCAGCAACAGCGATCTCACAGCCAGTGCGGGGCACTGATCATGATGGTGATCGGCGTTTTCCTCCTTGCGATGGTCCTCCTTTTCCTAGGCTTCGAAATGTTGCTCGTACTGGGCGTGCCGGGCCTTCTCGTCAAGGAGATGTATTTTTCCAGACTGCCCGATATCGTCATCGGGCAGAAGATCGTCGGCGGGATCAACCATTCCACCCTGCTGGCAATTCCGTTCTTCATCCTTGCGGCCGAGATCATGGCCAAGGGCAGGATAGCCCGCGACCTCACCGAGCTTGTGAAGGCATTCCTTGGCCATCGCGCAGGCGGCATGGGCCATACCACCGTCGCGGCCTGCGCCGCATTCGGCTCGGTCAGCGGCTCTGCGCCGGCGACCGTGGCGGCCCTTGGCAGGATCATGTATCCGGAACTGGTCGCAGCGGGCTACCGGGAGCGGTTCTCGTTGGGTCTCATTGTCTCCTCCGCCGAAGTGGCGCTGCTCATTCCGCCTTCGATCACCCTGATCATCTATGGCTGGCTGACCGGCACGTCGATCACGGGCCTTTTTGCCGGCGGCCTCGTCATCGGCATTTTCCTCGCCCTGGCGTTCTCGGCCTATGTGGTCGTGGACAATATCCGGTCGGGGCGCAAACGAACCACGCCGGCCTCGTGGTCCGAGCGGGTCCGGGCGCTTGCCACGGCCGGATGGGCGCTCGGTCTGCCGGCAATCATCCTTGGCGGCATTTATGGGGGCATCTTCACGCCGACGGAGGCGGCGGCGGTCAGCGTTGTCTATGCACTGTTCGTGGAAATGGTGGTCTATCGCGACCTGTCGATCGCAGGACTATTCCGGGTGTGCGGCGACGCGGCAATCACCAATTCCGTCATCTTCATTCTTCTCGGCCTCGGGAGCTTCATTGCCTATTTCATAACGCTGGCACAATTCCCCGCCATGGTGATCTCCTTCATGGACGCGATCGAAGCCAACTGGATCGTCTTCCTGCTGGTGGTCAATGTGCTCTTCCTGATTGCCGGAATGTTCATCGATCCGAATTCGGCGCTGCTGGTGCTGGTGCCGGCGCTCTTTCCGGTGGCGGTTGCTTACGGAATCGACCCCATTCATTTCGGCCTGGTCGTCTGTCTGAATATCTGCATCGGCATGATCACGCCGCCCTTCGGTCTCGACATTTTCGTGGCCTCATCGACGCTGAACAAGCCGGCTACCACCATCATCATCGGTTTATGGCCCTTCATCGCCATCAATCTGCTGACGCTTGCCGTGGTCACCTATGTACCGCAGCTATCCACCTTCCTGCCGAATCTGATTCTCGGCCGGTAACGGAACAGGTTTCGCGCATGAGCAGCCCGCAAGCAGAGTCTGGAATTCCCGTCGGTCCACCTACCGAAGTCAACGCGCTGGTCCTGTCCAATGAAGCGGTCAATCGCGAGTACCGCCTCATGGTCCTCTCGGTGCCCGAGCATGCGACACGAGCGGTTCCTGGCCAGTTCTTTCATCTGCTCTGCCCGCAGAAGGTTGAGCTGCAGCCCTTTTTCCGCCGGCCGATGAGCATCTACCGGATCGAACCGGAGGCAGGGCGATTGTCCTTCCTCTACAAGGTCACCGGAACCGGCACGCTGGCCATGGCGCGGATGCAGGCCGGGGAAAGCTTCAATATTCTCGGCCCGCTCGGCATCGGCTTTTCCCTGCCGGAAGGCGAGGCGCCGATCGTCGTGCTGGCGCGAGGCGTCGGGCTCGCGACCATGGCGCCGCTGGTTCCCTTCGCCCGGCAGCGCGGACATCGGGTGACGGCCATTCTCAGCGCCCGCAGCCCCGAAGTCCTCATGTCGGTCGATGAAATGCGCAGCGACGGAGCCGAGGTGGTGACCGTCACCGATCTGGAAGGCACTTCCGACGTCGAGAATGTCGAGGACATCCTCCACCTGCTCTACAGCAAGGAGAAGCTGGGCGGCCTATATGTCTGCGGCTCCAACCGGCTGATGCTCGCCGCGCAGCGTGTCGCGCGTCGGCTGGACCTGTTCGGCGAGGTGGCGCTGGAGCAGCAGATGGCCTGCGGAATCGGAATGTGCTTCTGCTGCGTGCGCCCGTTCCGCGACGGGGTCGACATTGTGCATCGCCGGGTCTGTTGCGAAGGGCCGGTATTTCCGCTGCAGGAGGCGATATCATGGTAGACCTCTCGATCGAATGCGGCGGGCTGAAGCTCGCCAATCCGGTCATGCCCGCCTCGGGCACGTTCTCGCAGGAGCTCGCCGCCATCATCGATTTTGATCGGCTCGGCGCGCTGGTGACCAAGACGGTGACGCCGGAAGTCCGGCTCGGCAATCCGACGCCGCGCGTCTCGGAACTCCCGGACGGCATGCTCAACTCGATCGGCATTCCCTCCCGGGGCACCGATTATTTCGTGAACGAAGTCATCCCGCTCTATGCGGAGTACAATGCTCCGCTCATCGTCTCGATCTCGGCCAATACGCCGGACGAATTCGCCACGCTATGCGCGCGGGTGTCGGTGCCAGGCGTCTCCGCAGTCGAAGTCAACATATCCTGCCCCAATCTGGAAGATGACGGCCGGGCTTTCGCCATGCGGCCGGGACCGACCCTGCAGGTCATGCAGAAGCTTCGTGCCGCGACCGACCTGCCCCTGTGGGCCAAGCTGACGCCGAACACCGGCGAGATTCCGGAAGTGGCGGCAGCAGCCGAGGCCGGTGGGGCAGACGCGCTGGTCGTAGCCAATACGATCCTTGCCATGAGTGTCGATATCCGCACGCGCCGGCCGACCCTCGGCAAGGTCATGGGCGGGCTGTCGGGTCCCGCCGTCAAGCCGGTCATCCTGCGCATGGCCTATCAATGCGTCCGTACAGTCGGGATTCCGGTCATTGGCTGCGGTGGCATCGGTTCCGCGGCGGATGCGATCGAATATCTTCTCGTCGGCTGCCGGGCAGTGCAGGTAGGCACGGCGACCTTCCGCCATCCGGGCGCGATGTTGCAGATCATTGACGATCTTGCCGCATATTGCCGGGAGCAGGAGATCGAGCGCATCAGCGATCTTGTCGGCAAGTTGAGTTCATCCGCTGAAGACGGTGGAATGGTCTGGGAGGCGATCGCGTGATGGCGGAGTCCGCCCGGCTGGCAAATGAAGCGCACATGGATGGACTTTCCGGCCTCGCGGAGCTTGCCGGGAGGCTGTTCGCCGACATTGCCGCCATGTCGCCGGACGCGAGGGGCGTTTCACGCCCGGCCTATTCCGCAGTCGAATCCCGCGTCCTCGATTATCTTGAGGAACAGGCCCGGGCGCATGGCCTGCATTGCTGGCGGGATGCGGGCGCCAATCTGGTAATTGGCCGTAGCGATGATCTCCAGCCGGAGGCCGAGGCGGGGTATTTCGGCTCCCATGTCGACTCGGTGCCGGAAGGCGGCAATTTCGACGGGCTGGCAGGCGTCGTCGCTGCCCTCCTGACCCTGATCGCGCTGGAACGGGAAGGCGTGAAGACGCGGTTGCCGTTGCGGGCATGGGCATTGCGCGGCGAGGAAAGCGCCTGGTACGGACAGGCCTATATGGGCTCGCTGGCGCTTTTCGGCCGGCTGGATGCGCATTCGCTGGCGACCCGTCGCCGCGACGGCAAGGATACGCTTGGCGAGGCGATGGCCGCAATCGGATTGCCGGTCGAGGATATCGCAAGCGGCAAGCCGCTGATCGACGCCTGCCGCGTGAAGTTCTTTCTCGAAGCGCATATCGAGCAGGGTCCGGTACTCGTCGAGCGCGGCTGGCCGGTCGCGGCGGTTACCGGCATACGTGGCAATATTCGTCATCGGACGATCGAATGTATCGGCGAGGCGGGCCATTCGGGGGCGATTCCGCGCTGGTTGCGCCGCGATGCGGTCTTTGCGGTCGCGGAACTGATCACGCGCATGGACGAGCATTGGGCCACGATCCAGCAACATGGCGGCGATCTTGTGCTGACCTGCGGCATCCTGCACACAGATCCGGCCCATCACGCAATGTCGCGTATTCCGGGCGAGGCAACCTTCAGTTTCGAGGCAAGAAGCCAGGATCCTTCCACACTGCTGGCGATTCAGGGCCTGTTGCAATCGGAGTGCCAGATCATTTCGCGCGAACGCAAGGTCAGGTTCGAATTCGATACGATGGTTCGGGCGGACCCCGCAGAGCTGGATCCGGACATGATCGCTTCCATCCTCGACGCATGCAGGGCTCTGCAATTGCCTGCGGAAACCATGCCGAGCGGGGCAGGGCACGATGCGGCCGTATTTGCACAGGCTGGGGTGCGCAGCGGCATGATCTTCATCCGCAATCGCAACGGTTCGCATAATCCGAACGAATCCATGGAAATCGACGATCTCATGATGGCCGTTGCCGTCATGCGGCGCGTGGCGAAGGAGCTGACCCTGTGAATCTGCGTCTCACCATCCGGCGCCCGGATGACTGGCATCTGCATGTGCGCGACGGGGACATGCTGCGGGCAACCCTGCCGGCGACGGCAGGAGTGTTCGGCCGAGCGATCATCATGCCCAACCTCGTTCCGCCGGTACGCACCCTGGCGGACCTCGTGGCCTATCGGAACCGCATCGAAGCGGCGATTCCTGCGGGCAGCGGTTTCCGTCCCCTGATGACCCTCTATCTCACGGAGACCACCGACCCTGAAGAAATTCGCCGCGGCGCGGCGAGCGGGGAGCTGCAGGCCGTAAAGCTCTATCCGGCCGGCGCGACCACCAATTCCCAGAGCGGGGTTACCGACATCGAGCGCGTGCTTCCTGTCCTCGAGACGATGCAGGAAGTCGACATTCCGCTGCTTGTGCATGGCGAGGTGACGGACCCGGCTGTCGACATTTTCGACCGGGAGGCGGTATTCATCGAGCGGATCCTGGATCCGCTGCGCCAGCGCTTTCCTGCTCTCCGGATCGTCCTGGAGCATATCACCACCCGCGAAGGCGCCGATTACGTGGCCGAGCATGCCGGCCGGCTGGCAGCCACGATTACCGCGCATCATCTGATGATCAACCGCAGCGACCTGTTTCGCGGCGGGATCCGTCCGCATCTCTATTGCCTGCCGATCGCCAAGCGCGAGGAGCATCGCCAGGCGCTGCGGCGCGCCGCGACGTCCGGCAATCCGTGCTATTTCCTCGGCACCGATTCGGCGCCGCATCCGGTGGAGGCCAAGCAAAGCGAGTGCGGCTGCGCCGGCGTCTTCAGCGCACCCGTCGCCATGGAGTGCGTGGCGCACGTCTTTGACGAGGAAAATGCGCTCGATCGGCTCGAAGCCTTCACGTCCCTCAACGGTCCGGCCTTTTACGGGCTCCCCGTGAACGAGGACCGGATCGAACTCGAACGGCGGCCGGTGGAGGACAGCCGGTACGAGGATGTTGAAACGGAGGGGAAAGTTCGAGTAAGGGTCTTTCGCCCCGACTCCGGGCTGCGCTGGTCGGTAGTCGCGAGCTGAACACTCGACCTGCCATTGCAGAGAAAGGACCCACGTGACCAATTTCCCGGACAAGACCCTGATCGCGGAACTGACCTCGAAGATGCTGCTTGAGGTGCAGGCGGTGCACTTCCGGGCAGACGAGCCGTTTCGCTTCACCTCGGGCTGGGCAAGCCCGGTCTATATCGATTGCCGCAAACTGATCTCCTACCCGCGCGTACGCAATACGCTGATGGATTTCGCCGCCTCGGTGATCCTGCGCGATATCGGCTTCGAGACGCTCGACGCGATTGCCGGCGGCGAGACGGCCGGCATTCCCTTCGCGGCGTGGATTGCTGACCGGCTATCCATGCCCATGCAATATGTTCGCAAGAAGCCGAAGGGCTTTGGCCGCGACGCGCAGATCGAGGGCGATTTCCGGGAGGGCTCGCGCATCGTCCTGGTCGAGGACCTCTCCACGGACGGACGCAGCAAGATCCGCTTTTGCGAGGCGCTGCGCGCGGCGGGGCTGACCGTCGAGCATACATTTGTCATCTTCCACTATGATATCTTTCCGGAATCCCGCCAGACCCTGCAGGACTATGGGCTGACCATGCATGCGCTTGCCACCTGGTGGGATGTGCTCAAGGTGGCGCGTGACCGGAACTATTTCGATGCAGGCACGCTTCGCGAAGTCGAAGCCTTTCTGCATGACCCGATGACCTGGTCCGCAAACCATGGCGGCGCCAGCACCTTCCCGCAATCCTGATTGCGGGCGGCCAAAGAAAAATGCACCGCAATCTGGGAGCAGCGGAATGGTAAGCGAAGTGAAGCGCATCATCGAGGAAGGCCATCTGGGGGTGCGAACCTATGAGCAATTCGCTCAGGCCTGCCTGCAAAGAGCGAGCGCAGGCGATGCCGAGGCGGTCGGATTCTTCGTGTTTGCAAAGCTGGTCCAGCCCTTTGTCGACTATTATTCGGACCAGGCGCTGAACGAGGCCCGGGCGATCAGCTTTCGCAATGGTCTGCTGGTGGCCCTGGAAGCCTATGAGGCGGCCGAAAGTCTCCAGTCGCGCCAGGAAGTGCTCGGACGGGCGATCCGCGACCATCTCGAGGATAGCTTCGACGACTGACCTTACGGGCGATCAAGCCTGTTCTGTCTCCGTTCCCGGTTCGGTCTCGACCGGGGCTGCGGCCAGCTCGATCGGTGGCACGCCGGGATTGCGCTCGCTCCGGTCGCGGAACAGCGCCGCCCGCGCCAGCAGCATCAAGGTGATCGGCGTGGTAATCGTGACGAAGATCCCGATCAGGATTTCATGCAGGACAGGGCGCGCTGAAGTCACGGAAAACACGATCATCGAGGCGATAACCATGCTACCGGTTCCCCAGCTCGTGGCGAGGGTCGGGGCATGGATCCGCTCGTAGAAGCTCCGCAACCGCACCAGCCCGATGGTGCCCGTCAGGCTGAGCAGCGCGCCGAGCAGAATGAAGAAGGCGGCTGGAATCGCGGCCCATAGCGGCAAATCGGCGAGAACCGGGTTCATTCGATCACCTCGCCGCGCATCAGGAACTTGGCCAGCGAGAGCGTGGAGACGAAGCCGAGAACGGAAATCACGAGCGCGATCTCGAAATAGAGCGTGGTGCCGGACCGGATGCCGAATGCCAGCACTTGCAACATGCCTGAAACATAGAACGAATCCAGCGCCAGGATCCGGTCCTGGGCGCGGGGCCCGCGGATCATCCGGTAGCAACTGAGACCCATGGCGCAGGCGAAGGCAAGCTGAGCAATGTTCAGGGCGAGAACCAGGATGAGTGCGCTCATTCGTAGATCTCCAGCAGCCTTTTTTCGTAACGGGTCGTGATCAGATGGACCCACGCTTCCTCGTCGATGAGGTCGAATACATGGATCACGAGTTCGCCTTGCGAGGAATTATAGTCCATCCACGCGGTGCCCGGTGTGCTGGTGATGATGATCGCCAGGATCCCGAGTCCGACCGGATGTCGCAGCCGCAACGGAATGGTGACGAAGCCTGAATGGCGTTCCTGACGGTTGCCGCGCAGAATGATGCTGGCTACGGCAATGTTCGAACGGACAATATCATACAGGACGATCCCGACCAGCGAGAGGATAGCGCCCCACTTGCCGATGCGCGGGCTTTTCTCGCCCAGCGCGCGCAGGGAGTGCGATGCGAGGATCGCAACCGCGGCGGCAAGGACGAACTGCCCGGGAGTGAAGCCCGACAGCAGCAACCACATCAGCATGAGCGACAGTGTCAGAACCGGATGGGGGATGATCGTCCTCATTCCTCGCCTCCCGCTGGCGCCATTTGCTCGGCTCCAAGTGCCGCATCGGCATATTTGCCGACATGATGCAGATCCGCGGCCGTGGCGGTCATGAGATCCATGGCAGGCCCGGCGAGGACCGCAAGTCCGATCAGCGTCACGAGCAGGAACAGGATCGGCGCGCCTTCGCGGATTCCGATGCGGGGCGAAAAGGTTTCCACCGGCGCCCAGAATGTCCGGATCCCCATGCGGGCAAGGGCGGTCAGGGCGACGAAGCCGGAAATGACGAGCAGGGCAGCCAGAAGCACGTTCATGACATTGCCACGCAGATGCGCAGTATCCGGTCCGAGAATGGAGTCGAGGATCGCGAACTTGGCGAGAAAACCGGACAAGGGCGGCAGGCCGATCAGAACCAGCGCGATCAGGCCGAACCCCGTGCCGAGGATCGCCACCGCCCCGGGCATGGACCGGACGCTCTCAAGCTCGTCCTCCGGATCCGCCTCGCCTTCGCCATAGGCCTCGAACGTGACGGCAAGAATGTCGGAAGCTGCGTCCTGTTCGCGCTCCAGCAACTCGACGACCATGAAGAAGGCGCCGACAGCAAGCGTCGAGCTGACCAGATAATATAGCGCGCTTGCGGTGCTGTCGGGATTGCCCGTGCCGAGGGTTGCAAGCAGGGTCCCGGCCGACATCAGGACGAAATAGGCACTGGCCCGCTTCAGGGATTGCGCGGCAAGGACGCCGATGCAGGACAGGATCAGCGTGGCCACGCCGCCCGCGAAGATGATGGCTTGCGCGGGTCCGGCGTCCTCTCCGGGGATCACCAGCGCTATACGGAAGAGCGCATAGATGCCGACCTTGCTGAGGATGGCGAAGATGGCCGCGACCGGCCCGGCGGAAGCGGAATAGGCAGGTACGAGCCAATGGCTGAACGGCCACATTCCGGCCTTTACGAGGAAGGCGATGGCAATGGTCGCGATTCCGGCATGAAAGGCAGAGCGCGGAAAGCCTTCCAGGCTTGCGGCGCGGCCGGCGATATCGGCAAGGTTCAGGCTGCCGGTTGCGCCAAATACCATGGCGATGCCGAGCAGGAAGATGAAGGATGCCACCAGGTTCACGGCGATGTAATGCAGCCCGGCGCGAACCCGGATCGCGCCGCCGCCATGCAGGACGAGACCGTAGGATGCTGCCAGCAACACCTCGAAGAACACGAAGAGGTTGAACAGATCGCCGGTGAGAAACGAGCCATTGATCCCGACCAGCAGGAATTGTGACAGTGAATGAAAATGCGGACCGGCGCGCTCCCAGCGCTCCGACGCGAATATGACCGCGGGAAGGGCAAGGAGGCCGGTGACGACCAGCAGGATCGAGGCCAGCCGGTCCGCGACCAGATTGATGGCGAAAGGCGCCGGCCAGTTCCCGAGCAGGTAGAGGATGGCCGCCTCCTGGCCCGAGGCTTGCACTCGCAGCAGCAAGAGGATCGCGGCAATGGCGCTGGCGCCGATGGAGGCCAGGGCGAGGGCAAGCTTCACACGCCGTTCGCGGTCATCGAAGAACAGCATGAACGCGCCGGCGAGGAGCGGAATGAGAATGGGCGCGATGACCAGATGCGCGGGAGCCTGCTCCATGCCTAGCCCTCCCTGCCGTCGACGTGGTCCGTGCCGGTCAGGCCCCGCGCCACGATCAGCACGACAAGAAACAGGGCCGTGGTGGCAAATCCGATGACGATCGCCGTCAGGACCAGCGCCTGCGGGACGGGATCGGCATAGGCGGCGGGGTCCACGCCCGTTCCCTGGTCAAGCACGGGTGGCGCGTTGACGCGCAATCGGCCCATCGAGAAGATGAACAGATTGACCGCATAGGACAGCAGCGACAGCCCGATCACGAGCTGATAGGTGCGCGGCCTCTGCACCAGCCAGACGCCAGAGGCGACGAGTATTCCGATGGCAGCGGCGAGCACCAGTTCCATCAGGCGGCCTCCTTCTCCGGTTCCTGGCGCGATTGGCGGGAACGGATGCGGAGGGATTGGTGGGCGATGGCAATCAGCATCAGCACCGTGGCCCCGACGACCAGGCTGAAGACACCGAGGTCGAAGAGCAGGGCCGAGGCCGTGGGCACGTCCCCGATCAGGGGAACGCTCGTATACTGGAAATAGGAAGTGAGGAAGGGGTAGCCGAAGATGAACGAGCCCATGCCGGTGAACAGCGCGAACAGAAGCCCGGTGCCGATCCATCGCACGGGCAGGATGCGTAACCGCTCCTCCACCCAGCGCGTGCCGCCGGCAAGATATTGCAGCAGGAAGCCGATGGCGAGCGCAATGCCCGCAGCAAAGCCGCCGCCCGGAAGATCGTGCCCGCGCAGCAGGATGTAGATGGCAAACAGCACGATAACGGGAAACATCCAGCGCATGAGCAGCGAGGGAACGAAGAGATAGTCCGACAGGGTCTCGCCGATCTCTCGATCGCGCCGGATGCTGTCAAACTGGTCCTGCTCGACCTGCTGGTAGGGCGAAGCGGCAGTGTCCTCCGCGGGGCGGAAGCGGCGCAGCAAGGCAAAGATGGTCAGCGCGACAACCGCCAGGACCAGGATTTCGCCCAGCGTATCGAAGCCGCGGAAATCGACCAGAATGACGTTCACCACATTATGGCCGCCACCACCGCCATAGGCATTCAGGAGGAAGAACTCGCCAATCGACTGGTTGGGCGGGGTGAGCATGATTAGGAACGCAAGCGCGCCCGCGCCAAGTCCGGCGACCACCGCGATCAGGAAATCCCGGTGACGGCGCATCAGCGTGACCGCGTCGCCTGCCGTATCGATCATCTCGATTCGCTTGGGCAGCCATCGCAGCCCCAGGAGGATGAGCACCGTTGTCACGATCTCGACCAGAAGCTGCGTCAGCGCCAGATCCGGCGCCGAGAACCAGACGAAGGTGATGCAGGTTACGAGCCCCGCTCCGCTCATGAAGATGAGCGCGGCAAGCCTGTGGAACTTTGCCTGATGGGCGGCGGCCATGGCGCAGACTGCGCCGATGATCCAGAGCAGGCTCAGGGCGGGATCGGCTGGCTGCAGGGTCATGGACGGCAGGGCGCCCCCGGTCTGCCAGAGCACCCATGCCGGGGCGAGCACCGCGGCCACGACAAGAATGCGCAATTGCGGTTGCAGCCGCCGGGTGGCCATCAGCCCCTCGAGCGAGCGGGCCCAGCGCCAGCTCAGCGTGACCAGCACACGTTCGAAGATGCGCTGGCCCTTCAATCGACGGAAATAGGGCGGGCCTTCCTCGCAATCGCGCAGGTAGTTGCGCAGGATCAGATAGAGCAGGATGCCGGCAATGAAGGCGAGCAGGCTCATCAGGAGCGGCGTGCTGAATCCATGCCACACCGCCAGGCTATAAGCGGGCGTTCGCTCGCCCAGCACCGCGACCACGCCGGCATCAAGCAGCTTGCCGATGCTCAGCCCGGGGATGGTGCCGACGACGATGCAGATAATGACGAGCAATTCGACAGGCCGGCGCATCCAGCGTGCCGGCTCCCGGGGCTGCCTCGGCAGGTCCGTGGCAAGAGGGCCGAAGAACACGGTGTGGATGAAGCGCACCGAATAGGTGATCGCAAAGGCCGCCGCCAGGGTCGCGACGATGGGAGAGGCGCTGTCGACCCAGGAATTCTGATGCAGTTCCAGCGTTTCGGAGAGGAACATCTCCTTGGACAGGAAGCCATTCAACAGGGGCACTCCCCCCATGGCGCCGCTGGCGACCATTGCCAGGGTAGCCGTATAGGGCATTGCGCGATAGAGGCCGTTCAGCCGCCGCATGTCCCTAGTGCCCGCCTCATGGTCGATGATGCCCGCCGCCATGAAGAGCGAGGCCTTGAAGGTGGCATGATTCATCATGTGGAAAATTGCGGCCACCGCCGCCAGCGGGCTGCCGAAGCTGAGCAGGGTCGTGATGAGGCCTAGATGGCTGATCGTGGAATAGGCCAGCAAGCCCTTCATGTCATGCTGGAAGATGGCGAACCAGGCGCCCAGCAGGAGCGTGGTCATGCCGGCAAGGCCGACGAGGATGAACCATTCCGGCGTGCCGGCAAGGACGGGCCAAAGGCGCGTCATCAGGAAGACGCCGGCCTTCACCATGGTCGCCGAATGGAGATAGGCCGATACGGGCGTCGGCGCGGCCATTGCATTTGGCAGCCAGAAATGAAACGGGAATTGCGCGCTCTTGGTCAGGGCCCCCGCGAGGATCAGCAGCAGCATCGGCAGGTACAGCGCATGTGACCGGATCTGGTCTCCTGCCGCCAGCACTTCGTCGAGATCGTAGCTGCCGGCGATCTGCCCGAGCAGCACCATTCCGACAAGCAGGCAAAGGCCGCCGGTGCCGGTGATGGTCAGCGCCATGCGCGCGCCATCCCGCGAACCCTGGTTGTGGTGCCAGTATCCGATCAGCAGGAAGGAGAATATGCTGGTCAGCTCCCAGAAGACGGCAAGCAGAATGAGGTTGCCGCTGGTAACGATGCCGAGCATCGCCCCCATGAAGGCGAGCAGCAGCGCATAGAAGCGCGCCACCGGATCCTTCGACGGCATGTAGTAGCGGGCATAGATGACGACGAGAAGGCCGATGCCCGTGATCAGCAGGCAGAACAGCCAGGCCAAGCCGTCCAGCCGCAACGTGATCGACAGGCCGAGCGCCGGTATCCAGTCGATCGTATGCTTGACGACCTTGCCGTCGGTAACGGCGGAAAAGGCGCTGAGCGTCAGCAGCAGCCCGGCAACGGCAACGATGCCCGAAAGCCAGGCCTCCGCATTGCGCGAATTCGGTGACAGCAGCGCCACGAGCAACGCCGCGGTAAAGGGCAAGGCGAGCAGGACAACGAGAAGGCCGCTATGCCACATGAGTCAACTCCCGTCCTGACCGCCAGGCAGCACGGGAAGCTGTACGCACGAAACCATGCGCCATGGGGAACCATGGCACACGCGCGTAACCGAAATTCCGGACAGAATCTCTTCCAAGGGCCTTTCCAAACGTCTGAAAAGGCTTCGTTACCTTACTGGCGAAACCCTGTCCACCGCGAATCGTGGAAACAGACAGGGACAGGCGCCAGTCTGGCCCGGGTGAAGGAATACCGCAAGCCAATGCCCGATCAGACCGGTTTCCGAGCCAGGGCGGCAACCGTCGATCGCCTTGCGATGCGGGGACAAATCAGGACAAATGCAGTTTCCGAGATTGGGGAACGAAATGATCGACAAGCTGGAATTCTTCATTGCGCTCGCCCGGGAAGAACATTTCGGCCGCGCCGCCGAAGCTTGCGGTGTGACGCAGCCGACCCTTTCCGCCGCGATCAAGCAGCTGGAATCGCAGTTCGGCGTGATGCTGGTCAAGCGCGGCTCTCGCTTTCAGGGCCTGACGCGGGAGGGCGTCCAGGTGCTGAACTGGGCCCGGCGGATCGTCGGCGATGTCCAGGCCATGCATGAGGAATTGCGGGCCGCACGGCATGGCCTTTCCGGCCGCATCCGCATTGCCACCATTCCGACCGCCCTCGCCATGATGCCGAAGCTGACGACGCCCTTCCGCGAGCGGCATCCGGGCGTAACCTTCTCCATTCTCTCCCGAACCTCGATCGAGATCCTGTCGCTGCTCGGCAATTTCGAGATCGATGCAGGCATTACCTATCTGGACAACGAGCCGCTCGGCAAGGTCACCAGCGTGCCGCTCTATCATGAGCGCTATCAGCTCATCACTGCCGCGGGCAACGATCTTGCCGATCGGAAGTCGGTGAGCTGGGCGGAGGTCGGGCGCCTGCCGCTCTGCCTGCTGACGCCGGACATGCAGAATCGCCGCATCATCGATCATCATCTGGCCCAGGTCGGACAGAGCGTGCGGCCGACGCTGGAATCGAACTCGATGATTGTCCTGTTTTCCCATATCCGGACCGGGCGATGGTCGTCGATCATGCCGCTCAATCTTGCCGAGACACTGGATTTTGCCGAGCCCATTCGCGCCATCCCGATCATCGAACCCGATGCCAGCCATACGGTGGGCCTCGTCACGGCGAGACGGGAGCCGAACACGCCGCTCGTGGCGGCGCTGATCGAAGAGGCCTTGTCGCTCGCAGAACTGCCTGGCAGCGCCGCAAGGGGCAAACAGGACCCTTGAGGACTTGTATGATAGATTTTTTCTATCGTTCGACGGAAACGCCATATTGATCCGTTGGGCCTACTCTGCTTTCAGTAGCCTGACCCCGTGGACGAGGTGGAGCCAGCATGCAGCCAGCGAAAAGTGAAATTGCCTTGCGCACCGAGGCAATCGTGCGTGAGATGAGAGGCCTCGAAGGGCCGCTTCTGCCGATCCTGCATGGCGTGCAGGCAGAGTTCGGCCACATCCCGCGCGACGCAGTGCCAGTGATTGCCGCGGAGCTGAACCTGTCGCGGGCGGAGGTGCATGGCGTTGTCTCCTTCTACCATGATTTCCGGAACCATCCGGCCGGTCGCCACGTTCTCAAACTGTGCCAGGCGGAGGCCTGCCAGTCGATGGGCAGCGACGAAATCGCGGCACGCTTCAAGGAAGAGCTCGGCATCGATTTCCACGAGACGACCAGCGATGGCGCCGTGACGTTCGAGCCGGTTTATTGTCTTGGAATGTGCGCCTGCTCGCCGGCGGCCCTGCTGGATGGCGAGGTGATCGGCCGGATCGATGCCGGCAAGGTCGCAGAAATTGTTGCGGAGGTGCGCTCATGACACCCCGGATCTTCATTCCCAGCGATTCCGGCGCGCTCGCGCTTGGCGCCGAGAAGGTTGCGCGCGCCATCCGCGCCGAGCTTGGGACGAGGGGCATCGAGGCGGAGATCGTTCGCAATGGTTCCCGCGGCGCCTATTTCCTCGAACCCCTGGTCGAGGTGGAGACGCCCACCGGCCGCATCGCATACGGACCGGTTGCTCCGGCGGACGTCCCGGCCCTCTTCGATGCCGGCTTCCTGGCAGGGGGCGCCCATGAGCTGCTGTTGGGCAAAGCCGATTCCATTCCGTTCCTCGCCAGGCAGACACGCCTCACCTTTGCGCGCTGCGGGATCATCGATCCCCTGTCGCTTACCGAGTATGAGCGCCATGGCGGGCTTGCCGGACTGCGCAATGCGCTCGCCATGTCGCCGCAGGAGATCGTCGCAACCGTGACCGAGTCCGGCCTGCGGGGCCGGGGCGGCGCCGGCTTCCCGACCGGCATCAAGTGGAAGACCGTCCTCGACATGCCCGAAGGGCAGAAATACATCGTATGCAATGCCGATGAGGGCGATTCCGGCACCTTCGCCGACCGGATGATCATGGAAGGCGATCCGTTCGTGCTCATCGAGGGCATGGTCATTGCCGGCATCGCCACCGGGGCGGACAAGGGCTACATCTATATCCGCTCCGAATATCCCCATGCGATCGCCATGTTCGGGAAGGCGATCGACATTGCACGCAATGCCGGCCTGCTCGGGCCATCCATACTCGGCTCCGGCCACCGCTTCGACATGGAAGTGCGCGTCGGGGCGGGCGCCTATGTCTGCGGCGAGGAGACCTCGCTGCTCGACAGCCTCGAGGGCAAGCGCGGCGAAGTGCGGGCCAAGCCGCCGCTGCCGGCGCATCGCGGCCTGTTTGGCAGGCCTACCGTCATCAACAATGTCATCTCGCTGGCTTCCGTGCCGATCATCCTCGACAAGGGGGCAGAGTTCTACCGCGATTTCGGCAAGGGCCGTTCTCGCGGCACCATTCCGATCCAGATCGCCGGGAATGTCCGCCATGGCGGGCTGTTCGAGGCGGGCTTCGGGCTGACGCTGGGCGAGATCGTCGACGAGATCGGCGGAGGAACGGCTTCCGGCCGACCAGTCAAGGCCGTGCAGGTCGGCGGCCCGCTTGGCGCCTACTTCCCGCGGGCGCTGTTCGATACGCCCTTCGACTACGAGGCCTTCGCGGCAAAGGATGGGCTGATCGGTCATGCGGGCATCGTCGTCTTCGACGACCGCACTGACATGCTCAGGCAGGCGCGCTTCGCCATGGAATTCTGCGCCATCGAGAGCTGCGGCAAGTGCACGCCCTGCCGTATCGGCTCGAAGCGGGGCGTGGAAGTGCTGGACCGACTGGCTGCCGGCATCGCGCCGCAGGAACAGATCGATCTGGTAACCGATCTCTGCAATACGATGAAGTTCGGGTCGCTTTGCGCGTTGGGAGGCTTCACCCCCTATCCGGTCATGAGCGCGCTGACGCATTTCCCCGAAGACTTCAAGCCGGCGCCTGCCGCCGTAGCCGCCGAATAGGAGCGACGAAATGGGTCTCATTCACGAAATCGATTACGGCACCCCCGAGGCGAAATCGGATCGGCTGGTAACGCTGACCGTCGATGGCAGGAGCGTCACCGTTCCGGAAGGCACATCCATCATGCGCGCCTCGATGGAAGCGGGCATCGAGATTCCGAAGCTCTGCGCCACGGATTCTCTCGACAGTTTCGGCTCCTGCCGCATCTGCCTCGTCGAGATCGAGGGCCGCAATGGCACGCCCGCCTCGTGCACGACGCCGGTGGCCGAAGGCCTCGTCGTCAACACCCACTCCGAAAGGCTGGACCGGATCCGGCGCGGCGTGATGGAGCTGTATGTATCGGATCATCCCAGCGGCTGGAACGAGCAGCGCGGCACCGGTCAGAGCGAGTTCGACAAGGTGGCCGCCGGCATCGGCCTCACGCAGAACCGTTACGGGGTGGATGGCGAGAACCATGTCGCGCCGGGAGCCGGATCTCTGCCGGTCGACCAGCTGGCGCGGGATGATACCAATCCCTATTTCATCTACGATCCGTCGCAATGCATCGTCTGCTCGCGCTGCGTGCGGGCCTGCAATGACATCCAGGGCACATTCGCGCTGACGATCGAGGGGAGGGGCTTCGAATCGCGCATGGTGGCAGGGATGCGCGAGGATTTCATCGAATCGGAATGCGTGTCCTGCGGCGCCTGCGTCCAGGCCTGTCCGACCGATGCGCTGCGCGAACGCACCGTGCTGGAGATTGGCATGCCGGAGCGGTCCGTGGTCACGACCTGCGCCTATTGCGGCGTCGGCTGTTCCTTCAAGGCCGAGATGAAGGGCGACCAAGTCGTACGCATGATGCCCTACAAGGGCGGGCACGCCAATCATGGCCATTCCTGCGTCAAGGGCCGATTCGCCTATGGCTATGCGACGCACCGGGACCGTATCCTCAGCCCCATGATCCGCGAGCGGATTACCGATCCCTGGCGGGAAGTCTCCTGGGAAGAGGCGCTGGCACATACGGCCAGCGAATTCCGGCGGATCCAGGAGAAATACGGCCGGACCTCGATCGGCGGCATCACTTCCTCGCGCTGTACCAATGAGGAGACCTACCTCGTCCAGAAACTGGTGCGCCAGGGCTTCCGCAACAACAATGTCGATACCTGCGCCCGCGTCTGCCACTCGCCAACGGGCTATGGCCTCGGGCAGAGCTTCGGCACATCGGCCGGGACACAGGATTTCGATTCGATCGAGCACACCGATGTCATCTTCGTCATCGGCGCCAATCCGACCGATGCCCATCCTGTTTTCGGCTCGCGGATGAAGCAGCAGATCCGCCGTGGCGCGCGACTGATCGTCGCCGACCCGCGCCGCATTGACCTGGTGCGCAGCCCCCATGTCGAGGCCGATTATCATCTGCAGCTTCGACCCGGCACCAATGTCGCGCTGCTGACGAGCCTTGCCCATGTCGTCGTGACGGAAGGCCTGGTGGACGAAGCCTTCATTCGCGAGCGCTGCGAATGGGATGCGTTCCAGGATTGGGCGGAATTCGTTGCCGGCGAAGAGCACAGTCCCGAAGTGGTCGGGCCCTATGTCGGCATCGCCGCCGAGGACATTCGCGGCGCGGCGCGCCTGTTCGCGACTGGCGGCAATGGCGCGATCTATTACGGGCTAGGCGTCACCGAGCACAGCCAGGGTTCGACCGCGGTCATGGCCATCGCCAATCTCGCAATGGCGACCGGCAATATCGGCCGCCCTGGCGTCGGAGTGAATCCGCTGCGCGGCCAGAACAACGTCCAGGGCTCCTGCGATATGGGTTCATTCCCGCATGAGCTGCCCGGCTACCGGCACATTTCCGGCGATGCGACCCGCGCGATCTTCGAGGGTCTCTGGGGCGTGAAGCTGGATCCCGAGCCCGGCCTGCGTATTCCCAACATGCTGGATGCAGCGGTCGACGGCACGTTCAAGGCGCTTTACGTGCAGGGCGAGGACATTCTCCAGTCCGACCCGGACACGAAGCATGTCGCAGCAGGGCTGGCGGCAATGGAATGCGTCGTCGTGCACGACCTCTTCCTCAACGAGACCGCCAATTACGCGCATGTCTTCCTGCCCGGCTCCACCTTTCTCGAAAAGGACGGAACCTTCACCAATGCCGAACGGCGCATCAACCGCGTCCGCAAGGTGATGGAACCCAAGGCCCGCTATGCCGACTGGGAGGTGACGCAGGAACTGGCGCGCGCGCTCGGCCTGAACTGGAACTACACCCATCCGTCACAGATCATGGACGAGATCGCGGCGACGACCCCGACCTTTGCGGGCGTGAGCTTCGACCTGCTCGATGAGCTCGGTTCGGTGCAGTGGCCGTGCAACGAGAAATATCCGCATGGTACGCCGGTCATGCATGCAGACGGCTTCGTGCGCGGCAGGGGCCGGTTCATCCGCACCGAATATGTGCCGACCGACGAGAAGACCGGACCGCGCTTCCCGCTCCTGCTGACGACGGGTCGCATCCTCAGCCAGTACAATGTCGGCGCGCAGACGCGGCGCACGCATAATGTGGTCTGGCACGACCAGGACGTGCTGGAGATCCATCCGCATGATGCCGAGCAGCGCGGCGTGCGTCATGGCGACTGGGTGCGCATCTCCAGCCGGGCCGGGGAGACGACCCTGCGCGCCCATGTGACGGACCGCGTGGCACCGGGCGTTGTCTATACGACATTCCATCATCCGCTGACCCAGGCAAATGTCGTCACGACGGATTCTTCCGACTGGGCGACCAATTGTCCGGAGTACAAGGTGACGGCCGTGCAGGTCGCGCCTTCCAACGGGCCGAGCGACTGGCAGGTCGAGTATCAGGCGCATAGCGGGAAGAGCCGCCGGATTGCCGACCTGACCCCGGCGGAATGACCGGCATGACCGGGGCGCGCGAGGAGACAGCCGGCGATTCGCGCCCGGCCATCACGATTGTGCAGCGCGTGGCGGTGCGCGCTGCCGCCGCGACCAGGGCCGGGCGGCCGGTTCCGGAGGAAGTGCCGATCGCGCTCTCCTATGGCGGAACCACCCATGCGGTGATGATGGGCTCGCCCGGCGATTTCGAGGATTTCGCCATCGGCTTTTCGGTGACGGAAGGGATCGTCGGCGCGGTGGACGAGATCGAGTCCATCGCGGTGCAGGATCTCGGGGCAGGGATCGATATACAGATTCGCCTGAAGGACCGGGCCAATTCCCGGTTCGAGGCGCGTCGCCGCCGGCTGGCGGGTCCCGTCGGCTGCGGCCTGTGCGGCATCGAATCCATCGATGAGGCGATGCGGACGGTGAATTCCGTGGCGGCGGGGAGAATGGCGCTGGGCGCGAGCGAAGTCGCCGATGCCGTCCGGCAATTGTCGGCCCTGCAACCCCTGCACCGCCAGACCGGCGCCGTGCATGCCGCAGGATTCCATCTGCCGGGGGAAGGAGTTATTCTGGCGCGCGAGGATGTCGGCCGCCACAATGCCCTCGACAAGCTGGCCGGTGCGCTGCTGCGCCGGGAGATCGATGGACGCAAGGGCGCCGTGGTGGTTACCTCCCGTCTCTCGGTGGAGATGGTTCAGAAGACCGCCGCGATCGGGGCGCCGATCCTGCTTGCCGTGTCAGCGCCGACGGCGCTGGCAATCCGCACCGCCGACCAGTCCGGCATGACGCTGGTCGCGCTGGTGCGCGGCGACGAGTTCGATATCTTCACCCATCCAGAACGCATCCATTTGGGAGACGCCGTGAATGTCGCCTGAGAAACTGATCCGTCAAGCCAACCAGATCGCGGCATTCTTCCGGTCCAGGCCCCGTGAGGAAGCCGTGGCGGGTATCGCCGAGCACATCAACAAGTTCTGGGAACCTCGTATTCGCCGGCAATTCTTCGAAATGGTCGAGGCAGGCGGAGAGGGATTCGACGAGCTGGTGCTGGAAGCCGCGCCCGCAGTGCGCCCGGTGCCGCAGGAAAACTACCTCTGAAATCTGCGTGCGGCCGCCAGGGCTCGATGCGGTAACACGCGTTCGCATGGCTAGAGGCAAGCGGGCCCCCTATCGCTGAAGGCAGGGTGACAAAGAAAAGGGGATGCCGGAAGCATCCCCTCAACTTGCCCGCAATGCGGTCCCGGCGTATCAGTTCGCAGCAGCCTTCGCTGCTTCGATCCAGCCGTCGAACATTTCCTGGTTGGCCTTGATCCATTCTTCGGCCTGACGCTCCAGATCGGCCGGCTTGTCGGCGCCTTCGTACATTTCGGCATTCTGCGCGAAGATCGCGTCGAGCGGAACGCTCATGACTTCGAACAGCTTGTGCACCGCCGGATTGTCGGCCAGGAAGGCGTCATTGGCGACGACCTGGATGTCATTTGCCGGCCATCCCATCTCGCACGGATTGCTGGCGCAGCCCGTCACATCCGGGATCGAAGTATAGGCTTCCATGTCCTTCTGCTCTTCGGGCAGGTTGGGCGCCTTGACCTGCAGCCAGACCACATCCTCGCTGGGCTTCAGCATGCCGACGGTCCAGTTGGGTGTCCAGGTATAGAAGAAGATCGGCTGGCCCTGTTCATAGCGGCTGACCGCATCGGCCATGGATGCCGAATAGGCAGCCTGGATCGGATTGACCGTGTCGTTGAGCCCATAGGCTTCGAGCTGGTGGGTGATGGTCAGCTCGCACCCCCATCCGGGCGGACAGGCGACGAGATCGGCCTTGCCATCGCCATTGCTGTCGAAGAGCTTTGCGGTTTCCGGATTCTGGAAGTCCTCCAGATGCGTGATGCCGTGCTCTTCCGCGGTCTTCTTGTCGATCAGATAACCCTGCAGCGCGCCTCCCTTGGCGACATAGCCGACGACGCTCGCCTTGCCCTCAAGCTCTTCCAGATAGGTATTGTGCAGCGGGAACCAGCCGCTGGCCCAGAAATCGAGATCGCCCTGCGCGACGGCCTGGTAGAAGGGCGGATTGTCGAGCGCGGTCGGTCCTTCGACCGTATAGCCGAGCGCTTCAACCGCCTTCTTGTAGATCTGCGCCTGGAACCATTCGGTGTCCCAGGTCGGCTGGGCCATGCGGACGGTCTTGCCCTCGCCGGGCAGCGATTGCGCCCAGACCGGCGCCACACCGAGCGTGAGCGCTGCCAGCGTGGCGATGAACAGTTTCTTTCTCATGATATTCTCCCTTTTGCCTGTGTCTGTATCGCCGGCGCGAGGCCGGCGGCGGTCTGCTCTTCTTCTGTGGATGCGGCATCGGCCGGCGCTTCCCCCGCACGTTCCTCGCGCTCGCCGAAGGCCTGCGTGATCCGGTCGAGGATGATGGCCATCAGCACGATGCCCAGGCCGCCAATGCTGGCATAGCCGACATCGAGCCGGCCGAGACCGGTATAAACAGTCAGCCCAAGACCTCCGGCGCCGATCAGCGCGCCGATCACGACCATGGACAGGGCGAGCATGAGCGTCTGGTTGACGCCGGTCATGATGGTGCGAAGGGCCAGCGGCAACTGGATCTCGAACAGGATCTGCCGCTGCGTGGAGCCGAAGGCCTTGCCGGCCTCGACCAGCTCGCCCTGCACCTGGCGGATGCCGAGATTGGTCAGTCGAACGAGCGGCGGCAATGCGAAGACGATCGTTGCAATGACGGCCGGAACCACGCCGACGCCGAACAGCATGACGATCGGAACGAGATAGACGAAGGACGGAATGGTCTGCATCACGTCGAGGATCGGGCGCAGGATGGCGGCGGCCCGGTCGCTGCGCGCCGCAAGGATCCCGAGCGGAATGCCGACGATGATGCAGAAGGTGACGGCGGTGATGACCATTGCGAGCGTCACCATGGTTTCCCGCCATAGACCGATCCATTCGAGAAGCAGCAGGGAAACCAGGGTCATGACTGCGACGCTGCGGCCCGCGGCGCGCCATGCGGCGAACACGACCAGCGCCACGAGGACGATGAACGGTATCGCCAGCAACAGCCATTGCAGGCTTTCCAGCAATTGCTGGATCGGCCATTGCATCGCGCGGAAAGTGGGTCGCAGGGCGGGCACCAGCCAGCCCTTGACCAGCGCCTCGATCCAGTCATCGAGCGGCAGGACGCCATAATGGGACGGCCGCGCGAGTTCGAATGCATCCTGGCTCATGAGGCAATCCTCCCGCCGACAGGGGTTCCTGCAAGCGCAGCAGTGACATTGGCGGCGGATACCACGCCTTCCGGACGTCCGGCGGAATCGAGCGCGATCACTTCCCGGCCCTGCGCCGTCAGGGCGAAGACTTCCTGCAGGGGCCGTCCGCCATCGATGGTTGCTGCGCCATTCGCCAGCGTGGCAATTTCGTTTTCCGATGCCGGCCTGCCGATAGCGGCGCGAACCGGGAGCACCCGGCCCCGGTCGATATCCTGGATGAAAGCCGCGACATATTCATTGGCGGGATGGAGCACGATCTCCGCCGGGCGCCCGATCTGTGCGAAGCTGCCATCCTTCATCACCGCCACGCGGTCGCCAAGCGTGAGCGCCTCGTTGAGATCATGGGTGATGAAGATGATGGTCGTGCGATAGCGTCGCTGCAGCTCCAGCAATTCGTTCTGCATGTCGCGCCGGATGAGCGGGTCGAGCGCGCTGAACGGCTCATCCATGAGCAGGATCTCCGGGTCGAGCGCCAGCGCCCGCGCGAGGCCGACGCGCTGCTGCATGCCGCCGCTGAGATTGGAAGGATGGCGGTCGGCCCAGTGTGCGAGGCCGACGCTGTCCAGCGTCGCCATCGCCTTTTCGCGCCGCTCCTCCTTGCCGAGGCCCCGCATCTTCAGCCCGTATTCGACATTCTCCGCCACGGTACGGTGCGGCAACAGGGCGAAATGCTGGAACACCATGGTGATCTTCTCCAGACGCAGCTCGCGCATGCGCTGGTCGGTCGCGCCGACAACATCCTCGCCATCGATGAGGATGGCGCCGTCCGTGGGCTCCTGCAGCCGGTTGAGGCAGCGCACCAGCGTCGATTTTCCCGAACCGGACAGCCCCATGACGACGAAGATCTCGCCGGCAGCGACCGCGAAGGAGACATCGTCCACGGCGACGACCGCCCCGGTCCGCTCGATAATCTCGGCGCGGCTGAGACCCTGTTTCTTCAGCGCCAGCGCCTGTCCCGGCTGGTCGCCGAACACCTTGCTGACATTGCGGACCTCGATGCGCGGCACCGCGTTTGCCCCCGCCACTCTGTCCTGTCCTCCCATCCTCTCAGCCCCGGTCACGGACAGACCTTCCGTCGTTTGCAGCGTCGCCCGGCGGGCGCGCGCGTTCCGGGCTGCGCGAAACATCTGCGCTTCATTGCCTTGCCTCTCTTTTCTCTCATGCTTTCTTTCCCACGCCTGCTTGTAAACTGCATGGTTTCGAATGGCTGGCATAATGCAGGGTAATGCATGAATGCCAGGAAGGCCATCGCCGCCA
Organism: uncultured Rhizobiaceae bacterium; assembly: GCA_964383325.1. Taxonomy (GTDB): domain Bacteria; phylum Pseudomonadota; class Alphaproteobacteria; order Rhizobiales; family Rhizobiaceae; genus CAYLGY01. The sequence continues at coordinate 5,930 of CAYLGY010000024.1, read as the reverse complement.
CCGTCGCGGGTTCAGGCTTCACAAGGAATCGCGCGCCAATCTCGTCCCGATCTCGACCCGGTCTCGTCCCGGATCCATGCAAGAAACGCATCCAGCGCAGGCTTGCCGGCGGGCGCGGGCTTGAGCACGACATGATAGGCGTCGCGCGTGCGAACGGATTCGGAGGTGACCCGAATCAGCTGTTTCTGTTGCAGGAGGTCCGATACCAGCCGGCTCCAGCCGAGGGCAACCCCTTCACCGCGCAGGGCAGCGTAGATGGCATCGGTGTAGAAATTGCACGTCATGGTGATGTTGCAGTTCCGACTCGAGCAGCCGAAGGCGGCGAACCATTGCGGCCAGCCCATCCAGCTCGGATCGCTCCACTCGCTGTTGATGAGATCGTGACGAACGAGATCGGCGACGCAATCCGGCTTGCCGGCCCGGGCGAGATATTCCGGGCTGCACACCGGGAAGATGTCGTCGGCGAACAGCTTGATGGCCCTGCCATCGGTCCATTTTCCGTTGCCGAAGCGGATTGCGACGTCGATGTCCTCGCGCTGAAGATTGACGGCGCTGTCCTGCGTGACGATCCGCAGGCGGATGTCCGGGTGGGCACGGCGAAAATCGGGAAGGCTGGGCAGCAGCCAGAAATGGGAAAAGGCGACCGAGGCGGAAATGACGAGCTCGGCCGACCGGTTCTGCTCGCGGATGCTGTTCACCGTATGCGAGATCTGGCCGAGCGCCTCCGAGAGGGTCCGGGCCAGGGTCTGGCCGCGCGGCGTCAGTTCGATCAAGCGATGGCTGCGCCGGAACAATTGCAGGCCAAGCGCTTCTTCCAGCGCCTGGACCTGACGGCTGACGGCGGCTTGGGTGATCCCGAGTTCGCCGGCGGCGCGCGTGAAGCTGCCATGTCGCGCGGCGGCTTCGAAAATGACGAGGGAAGTCATGGGCGGCAGGTGACGCCGATATCCTGACATGAGCTGACCTTATGCAAACCACGCGGAAAATTGCTCTTGACCCTTGTAGCCCATAACCGATGCTCATGCATAATTCTTTGCCTGCCAGCGGATGGCCGAAAGGGAGTGATCGGGAATGAAAGGAGAGTTTGAAGTGGATCCAATGCCGGAAACGGGCGCAGTCGGGCGCCGCGAGCGCGGCGGGCGCAAGGCAAGGCGGGCGGGCCGCAGCCAGGCCGGTTCGCAGGTCGCCGGCAGGCCCTACATCATCCGCAACATCCCGACCTATGACGTCCTGTCTGAAGAGGGGCTGCTTCGCATCGAGGCGACTGCGGACAGAATCCTCGCCGAGATCGGTATCGAATTCCGCGACGATCCGGTGGCGCTGGATCACTGGCGCCGGGCCGGAGCTAAGGTCGAGGGCGTGCTGGTGAAGTTCGAGCCCGGCATGCTGCGCGAGATCTTGAAGACGGCGCCCGAAAGCTTCGTCCAGCATGCGCGAAATCCGGAGCGCTCTGTGGTGATTGGCGGCGATAGCGTCGTTTTCTCCCCTGCCTATGGCTCCCCCTTCGTGATGGATCTGGACAAGGGCCGACGCTATGGCACGATCGAGGATTTCCGCAATTTCATCAAGCTTGCGCAGTCCTCGCCCTGGCTGCATCATTCGGGTGGCACGATCTGCGAGCCGGTCGACATACCGGTCAACAAGCGCCATCTCGACATGGTCTACAGCCATATCCGCTATTCCGACCGCGGCTTCATGGGCTCGGTGACCGCGGAAGACCGCGCAGAGGATTCCATCGAGATGGCGCGCATCGTCTTCGGGCGCGACTTCACCGACCGGAACTGCGTCATCCTCGGCAATGTGAATGTCAATTCGCCGCTCGTCTGGGACGGCACCATGACGCTGGCGCTACGCGCCTATGCCCGCGCCAACCAGGCGGCGGTCATCGTGCCGTTCATCCTCGGTGGCGCAATGGGGCCCGTCACCAATGCGGGCGCGATTGCGCAAGCGCTGGCGGAGACCATGGCCGGCTGCGCCCTGACGCAGCTCGAGCGGCCCGGCGCGCCGGTGATCTTCGGCAATTTCCTGTCCTCCATGTCGTTGCGCTCGGGATCGCCGACCTTCGGCACGCCGGAGCCGGCAATCGGCTCGCTGGTCGTCGGCCAGCTGGCGCGCAGGCTGAAGCTGCCGCTGCGCTGCTCCGGCAATTTCACCACTTCGAAATTGCCGGACGCCCATGCGATGAATGAAGGCACCATGTCGATGCTCGCCGCCGTGCAGTGCGGTGCGAATTTCATCCTGCATTCGGCCGGATTCCTCGATGGGCTCCTGTCCATGTCCTATGAAAAATTCGTCATGGACGCGGATTTCTGCGGCGCGCTGCATACCTATCTCGATGGCGTGAAGATCGATGACAACGAGCTTGCCTTCGATGCCTTCGAGGAAGTGGGCCCGGGCAATCATTTCTTCGGCTCGCAGCATACATTGCGCAATTACGAGACGGCTTTCTGGGATTCGGAGATTGCCGACAACGAGCCTTTCGAGAAATGGCAGGCGCAGGGTTCGACCGATGCGGCCACCCGCGCCAATGCTCGCTGGAAGAAGATCCTGGCCGAATACGAGGCGCCGCCGCTCGATCCGGCGATCGATGAGGCCCTGCTCGATTTCATGGCGCGGCGCAAGAACGAGATGGCTGACGCCTGGTACTGATCCGGCCGGCGACGAAACCGTGCCGGACCGTTTGCGTGCCCGCCGCTCCTGTGCAAGAACTATGTCGAAACGGTCGGACAGAACCGGCGCCTCCGCGCCGGGCCTTCCGGCCGGTTGATTATCATGCCCGGGAGTGCCGCATGTCCGTGAACCTGCATGGCCGCAGCCTGCTTACGCTGCTGGATTTCACCCAGCAGGAGATCCACTATTTTCTGCAACTGGCCGCAAGCCTCAAGCAGGCAAAAAGCGCTGGCGAGGAGATACAGCGGCTGAAGGGCCGCAACATCGCGCTGATCTTCGAGAAGGACTCGACGCGCACCCGTACCAGTTTCGAGGTCGCGGCCCATGACCAGGGCGCGCATGTCACCTATCTCGGCCCAACCGGATCGCAAATCGGCAAGAAGGAGTCGATGAAAGACACTGCGCGCGTGCTGGGCCGGCTGTATGACGCCATACAGTATCGCGGCTTTGCGCAGAAGCAGGTCGAGATTCTTGCGCAATGGTCGGGCGTCCCCGTCTATAACGGGCTGACGGACCAGTTCCATCCGACGCAGATCCTCGCTGATTTCATGACCATGCAGGAACACGCGGCAAGGCCATTGCAGGAGATCTCCTTCTGCTTTCTGGGCGACGCCGCCAACAATATGGGCAATTCCCTGCTGACCGGCGCCGCGCAGATGGGCATGGACGTGCGCCTCGGCGCACCCCGCCAGTGCTGGCCGGATGCGGCGCTGGTCGAGAAAAGCCGTGCCATCGCGGCGGAAACGGGGGCGAGGATCCTGCTGACCGAGGACCCGCAGGAGGCGGCGCGTGGCTGCGATTTCGTCTATACGGATGTGTGGGTGTCGATGGGCGAGCCGGACACGGTCTGGAAAGAACGCATCCGCCTCCTTGAGCGCTATCGCGTGACCGCCGCGATCATGGCGGCCACCGGCAAGCGTGAGGCGAAATTCATGCATTGCTTGCCTGCATTCCACAATCGCGAAACCGAGATCGGCGAGGACATCTACCGCAAGTTCGGGATCGACTGCATGGAAGTGAGCGAGGAAGTGTTCGAATCGGACATGTCCATCGTCTTCGACCAGGCCGAGAACCGCATGCACACGATCAAGGCGGTCATGGTCGCGACCCTGACGCCCCCCTGATCGGATGCGGCCTGCCCCTATCCCTTCACCGTCTCCTCGATGCGGGGCAGGTACCAGGCGAACAATCCGCCCAGCGGCAGGAAGGCGCAGAGGAGATAGACATTGTAGAGACCGATCCAGTCGGCGAGGCCGCCGATCATGGCCGCTGCAATGCCGGCCATGCCGAAATAGAGGCCATAGAACAGGCCGCCGATCAGGCCGATCCTGTCGGGCGCCAGCTCCATTGCATAGATCAGGATCGAGGCGAAGGCGCTCGCCATGATCAGATTGATCAGCACCGTGAGGATCACGGTCGGAACGAGACCCACATGCGGCAGGAGCAGCGTCAGCGGCAACGGCCCCAGCACGGAGATCCAGATGATCCGGTAGCGGCCGATCCGGTCGCCGACAATACCGCCAAGCAGCGCTCCGGCAGCTGCCGACAGGAGGAAGATGAACAGCATCACCTGAGAGGCAGGGATGGATACCCCGAACTGCTCGATCAGGTAGAAGGTGTAGAAGGAGCGGAAACTCTCATGGTACACGTTCTTGCTGAACATGATCATGGCGAGCACCACCAGGCCAAGGAGGACGGTCGCCGGCGGAAATGGCGCGCGAGGTCCTGCATGGCCTGACGCTGCGCGCGCGTCCGCAAGGTGCTGGCAGATGATCCTGTATCGGCCGGAGATCCAGGCGAGCAGGATCATGGTCAGCAGTGCGATGGCGGCGAACCAGGCAAGACTTGCCTGGCCGCGCGGTACGATGATCAGCGCCGCGAATAACGGCCCGAGCGAACCGCCGGCCTGGCCGCCGATCTGGAACAGCCCCTGGCCGAGCCCCTGTCGCTCGCCGGCAGCGTGGCGCACCATTCGCGTTGCCTCCGGGTGAAAGATTGACGAACCGATGCCGACGCAGCCGGCCGCGGCCAGGATCGTGGCGTAGCCCGATGCCAGGCTGAGTGCGATCAGTCCCGTCATGGTGAAGGTCATGCCGAGCAGCGTCGCATAGGGCATCGGATATCTGTCGGTCACATGGCCAACGATCGGCTGCAGCAGCGAGCCCGCAAACTGGAAGGTCAGAGTAATCATGCCGATCTGGGCGAAATCGAGCGAATAGGTCTCCTTGATCACCGGGTAGAGTGCCGGAATCAGGGATTGCATCAGATCGTTCAGCAGATGCGACACGCTCAGCGCAACGAGGACGGCCATATAGGCTGGCGGGCGTGTGATCGTGGACAAGGATTGCGCCATCGCGCCGGAGAATCTCCATGTGGTGAGGACTTCCATGCATTAAAGCGCCTGCTGTTGAAAGGGAAGCTCGGGAAGCATTGAAATTCCGGACGCATCCCGGCATGGGGATCCCTCCGCGACCCCGCCAACCTTGCAAACGGAACCGGGAACGTCATTGTGCGTTTGTCTGCCATCAAGCGCAAGGAGAGGCAGATGGAACGCGAGAAAGTGACGATCAACAATGGAGGCAGCGGAGGCGGCGGTCCGCGCGGCGGTACGATCGCGACCGTGATCGCGGCGGCCGTCATCGTGGTGCTGGTGCTGGTCCTTTTCGGCGGCTGGTTCGGCAGTGACGACCGGGCCAATGTTGCGGTAGACGCCCCGGACGTGACCGTGGAGACGCCCGACGTTCCCGACGTGGCGACACAACCGCAGGTACCGGATGCACCGGACATGGACACGCAGACCGGCGCGACGGAATAGATGAAGCACCCGTCCTTCCCGGAGCATTTCCATCCGGGCAGGAGGGGCTGGCGGATGCATGAACCTTTCCGGAAAGCGGCTTCCCACTTTCCGGGATCATGCGCTACCCCCGCCAGTCCATGGCCATGGCCACGAAAGCCGCGATTGCAATGCAGACGGCATAGGGCACGCGCCGTTTCGACATGGCGTCGCGGAATTGCGCCGGCAGCGGCAGGTAATAGTCGAGGATCAACCAGTACCGGACGGCCATTAGCCACAGCATCCCGGCTGCGAGCAGCGCGAAGGCAAAGGGCAGGGCGGACTGGCTCCCAATGGCGAGGACCGTGGCGGCGAGCAGCTTGACATCGCCGCCGCCCATGACGCGGTACATCCACAGTCCGAGACCGATGACGAACAGGATCGCCGCAAGCGCCACATCGATGAACTGAAACTCGCGCCAGCCCGC
>CAYLGY010000023.1:0-32188 GCA_964383325.1 uncultured Rhizobiaceae bacterium | reverse complement strand
GCCCAGGGGCGGAATCGAACCACCGACACGCGGATTTTCAGTCCGCTGCTCTACCGACTGAGCTACCTGGGCCTTTCTCCTCCGGACGAATCGCTGCGAGGCAAATGCTCGATCCGCAGAGGCGAGCCGGGTTATAGCACGACAGTTGGCTCTGTCCAGCGTTCACTTGCGACCCTAGCGAGGAATTCATCCGCGATCTGACCGATCAGTGCTGATCCGGATTCGGCTTCTCGTCATCTTCGGCCGGAGGAAGCACATAGGCGCCGCTGAGCCAACGATTGAGATCCAGATTCTTGCAGCGACGCGAGCAGAAGGGAAAGGTATCCTGTTCGGAAGGCTGGCCACATTCCGGGCACGGGACCTTCGGACGAAGCTGCGTTACCTTGTCCTCGCTCATCATCGATTCTCTCCCGCCGCCCTCATACGGCCTGACGGCCGGAAACCCAGTTCAGATAGACGCGGTATCCTTCGCCTTCGAGCAGGTTCACCGTTTCATGCAGCGGCAGTCCGACAATATTGGTATAAGAGCCGACCAGCTTGACCACGAACGTGCCGGCCAGCCCCTGAATCGCATAGCCTCCTGCCTTGCCGCGCCACTCGCCGGAGGCGAGATAGGCTTCCAGTTCCTCGCGCGACAGGCGCTTGAAGCGCACACGCGATTCCACCAGCCGCTGACGGATCTTGCCATCGGGCGTGATCAGGCAGATGCCGGTATAGACCCGATGCGACCGGCCGGATAGCAGCCGCAGACAGTTTGCCGCCTCATCGAGCAGGTTCGCCTTCGGCAGGATCCGGCGGCCGACCGACACAACCGTATCGGCAGCCAGAATGTAGCATCCTTCCGCCGCGGTCTCGCTGCGCAGCACGGTCAGCGCCCGGACGGCCTTGGCTCGTGACAATCGCTTTGCCAGCGACCGGGCATGCTCCGAACGTTCAGGCGTCTCGTCGACATCCGCCGGGACCAGGCGATCAGGCTCGATCCCCGCCTGTTGCAGCAATTCCACCCGTCGTGGCGAGCCCGATGCCAGGACAAGCTTCTGAACGATACTCATGCGATCGGCAGTCCAAAGCGACGGGCGCCCGCGCCCTGAAAAAACTACTTGAAGCGATAGGTGATCCGGCCCTTGCTCAGATCATAGGGCGTCATTTCTACCAGCACCTTGTCGCCGGTAAGGACGCGAATCCGGTTCTTGCGCATGCGTCCGGCAGTATGCGCAATGATCTCATGATCGTTCTCGAGCTTGACCCGGAACATGGCATTGGGCAGCAGTTCCGTAACCACACCCGGAAATTCGAGTACTTCTTCCTTCGGCATTCCAGTCCTTCGTGACTTCGCGCGCAACCCCGCGGCGCATCTTGACGCGCAATCTATATGCCATCGTGGCCACCTACAACAGGCATCTTCCACGATTGCGGCGAAAAACTCCCTGACCGGGCCTGCGACAACCCGTTCCCGACAACGTATTGTGCTGATATTCTCTTCCTGCGGGCCGAATCAAGGCATGATTATCCGGCCGCGGGAAGGAAGGGAAGAGATGCTCAACGAATTCAAGGAATTCATTGCGCGAGGCAATGTCATGGACCTCGCTGTGGGTGTGATTATCGGCGGCGCGTTTGGCCTGATCGTAACCTCGCTTACCGACGACATCATCATGCCAATCGTTGGCGCCATCTTCGGCGGCTTCGATTTCAGCAATTATTTCCTGCCGCTCAGTCCGGACGTAAACGCTTCGACACTGGAGGCAGCGCGCCAGCAAGGCGCCGTCCTTGCCTATGGCAGTTTCGTTACCGTCGTGCTGAATTTCCTGATTCTCGCCTGGATCATCTTTCTCATGATCAAGCTGGTGAACAAGATCCGGCGCGAAGCGCCACCCGCGCCGGCCGCACCGCCAGCCGATATCGCCCTTCTCACGGAAATTCGCGATTTGTTGGCCAAGCGGAGCTGAGGCCTGGTCCAGGGTCCCAGCGCCGCGAGCAGCCCCTCCGGCGCGGGCTCACCTCGTCAATCCGGGGTTCGCAAGTTGCATCCGTCGGGCGGTCAGCTATTGTAGTGGCACACGCCCTCGAGCCTTGCCTGCTTGAATCCACGCCACCGAGCGCATCCATTTGCGCAGACAAGGCTCTTGCATCCTTGACAGCTGCGGAGCGCTTCCCCTATTAACCCGCGAGATTGATTTTGGCCCGTGCATCTGTGCGCAGACGGGCAGGAAAGACGGGCATTGTCATGAAGATCAAGAATTCGCTCAAGTCACTGAGATCGAGACACCGCGAGAACCGGCTGGTACGCCGCAAGGGCCGGGTCTACATCATCAACAAGTCCAATCCCCGCTTCAAGGCTCGTCAGGGCTGAAACCGGAAGGTCGTTGCCGACTTTCAGCACCGCGTGACCCGCGCCAGGCGCCGCGAAATTTGCGGGCCGGGTTCCTGCATGTCCACATGCGCGCCGGATGTCGGTGGGATGCTCGCATGGGCCTCGGGCTTGAGCCGCATTGTGCGGAAGTGTGGACGATACTTGCGCCGCGCCTGATGCCGCGGGCGGCCGGGCAGGAATGATTTCCATTCCGTCAGATTGATTATAGAATGCAGGCATGATGCGCCTGGTTGCAGCCTTGCTCGCCCTGCTCCTTTTCCAGCCTGCCGCGGGAATGGCGGCGAGCCCGTGCGGGTCCGGAAAACCGGCAGACTCAGGCCGGATCGACGAGATGCTCCGTGCCCTCAAGCGTGAAGCCAACCCTGCCGCCGCGGGCCGGATTGCCGGCAGGATCATCGATGCATGGTCGAAATCCGGGAGTGCGACCGTCGACCTCCTGGTGACCGCCGCCAGCGATGCAGCGGAAAGCGGGCAGAGCGAAGTGGCGCTGGATCTGCTCGACAGCGCAGTCGCACTCGCTCCCGATCATGCGGAAGGCTGGAACCGTCGCGCGGCCCTGCACGTCTCGATGGACCGATACGACAAGGCCATGGCGGATATTTCCTGCGTCCTCGCGCTGGAGCCCCGACATTTCCCCGCCTGGTCGGAAATGGCTGCGATCTATCAGGAACTCGGCCGCAAGCAGCAGGCGCTCGATGCGCTCCTGCAGGTGCTGTCCATCTATCCGGCGAACCGTCAGGCCCAGAATTCGGTCGGAACGCTGATCGAGGAACTGGCAGACCGCCCCTTGTGAAACAGCTGGATCCTGCGGCGGGCTGACCGGATCGAGTCAGCGGATCCGACTGGACGCGTGGCGGCTTACCGGCCTGACTGTCCGTCCGCCGCTACATAAGCGATCCGCAGCATGTTCGTGGCGCCCGGCGTGCCGAAAGGAACGCCCGCAGTGATGATGACCCGGTCGCCGGCCGTGGCGAAGCGCTCGCTGAACGCGATGCCGCAGGCCCGATCCACCATGTCATCCAAATCATGCGCATCCTCGGTGACGACGCAATGCAATCCCCATGCCAACGAGAGCCGACGGGCCGTCGACAGGACCGGAGACAAGGCGATGATCGGAACCAATGGCCGCTCCCGCGCGCTGCGCAGGCCGGTGGCGCCCGATGAGGTGTAGTTGATGATGGCAGCCAGCCGCAGGGTCTCGGCAATCTGCCGCGCTGCGAGCGAAATCGCATCGGCGCCCGTTGCCTCCGGCTCAGACCGCTGCGCATTTATGATCCCGGCAAAGTTCGGATCGGTCTCGACCTTTTCGGCAATGGCATTCATCATTGCCACGGCTTCGACGGGATAGGCTCCGGCAGCCGATTCTGCCGACAGCATGATCGCATCCGTGCCTTCGAAGACCGCTGTCGCCACATCCGAGACCTCCGCCCGGGTGGGCGCCGGCGCGCCAATCATCGATTCAAGCATCTGCGTCGCGACAATGACCGGCTTGCCGGCCTTGCGGCAGGCCCGCACGATCTGCTTCTGGATGCCCGGCACGGCTTCCAGCGGCATCTCGACGCCGAGATCGCCGCGGGCGACCATGACCGCATCCGATAATTCGATGATTTCTGCCAGCCGGGCCACGGCCTGCGGCTTCTCGATCTTTGCCAGAATGGCGGCCCGGTCCCGGACGATCCGTCGCGCTTCGGCCAGATCGTCCGGTCGCTGGATGAAGGACAAGGCAATCCAGTCGACACCCGCCGCGAGCAGCGCATCCAGATCGCGGCGATCCTTGTCCGTCAGCGCACCGAGGGGCAGTTCCGTATCCGGAAGACTCACCCCCTTGCGCGAGGAAATGCGCGTGCCCGAAACCACGGTGCAAAGTACCGAGCCCTCATCGACCTGTTGCGCGCGCAGATGCAGCTTGCCGTCATCGATCAGCAGGCGGTCGCCCGGCCTGACCGAGGCCAGCACTTCCGGGTGCGGCAGGCAGACGCGCCCGGCATCTCCTGGCGCCGGATCGCTGTCCAGCCGGAATTCCTGGCCCGGCTGAAGCGTTACGACCTCGCCGTCGAATTGACCGACGCGCAGTTTCGGCCCCTGGAGATCACCGAGGATGCCGATGGGCCGGCCCGTCCTGCGCTCGACCGACCGGATCCGCTCGACCAGTTCGCGCATGTCGTCATGCGAAGCATGACTCATATTGATGCGAAAGCTGTCGGCTCCGGCGAGAAACAATTCCCGGATCTGGTCTTCCGAGGAGGAGGATGGACCCAGCGTGGCGAGAATCTTGACCTTGCGACTGCGTCTCATGGGTTGCCGCCGGTGATTGTGGCGGTATTGTCGGGCATGACCTCATCTGCAAGTTGCACCATCCAGCTCGGCTGCTCGCCCGTATCATGTTCCTGGAAACCGGCTCGCTGATAGCCGCGCGAAATGCATTCGCGGGTGCCCACGATCTTGAACTCCTTGTCAGCCACGCACATGGAAATCGGCCCGTCCCATCGGCCGCCTCTTTCTGCGTCCTCGGCATAAAGATAATAATAGCGTGACGAAAGCGGCCCTTCGATCAAGGTCTTGCAGCTCGATCCCTCAATGTGCCACCAGCCCTCGGTGATCCAGCCCGCGGCCGCGCGATAGCCAATGGACACGCCTACCAGGTTCTGCGTCGCGTTGCAGACGCGGAAATCGGCATGCGCGGCCTGCGGCAGCAGAATGGAAGCCAAGGCCGTCGCCCACATGGCGGCCGTCAATGCAATCCTCATTCCTTTCCCCCTCGAGCGCCTCCGGCAGTACGTGCCATCCGGTTGTCCCGCTGAACGTGATTCCATGACTCTTCCGTACGAAATGGCTGCCCTCCCGTAAAGCCGCAGTTTTTGGCACAATCATGATGAACAAGCCGAATCGCGACTTCGCGGACTTGCCAGAACGTGCGCTTCATGAAATGGAAATGCCCCGCGGCGCCCCTGCGGCGCCGGCTTCCGGGGATTTTCGCATGCATCCTTCCGTGGACCCTGAACCGTTCGAGATTCTTGCCGGGGACACTGGCAAGGCCATGCTCCTGATCGCGGATCATGCCCGCAATCGCCTGCCGCGCGAATATGGCACGCTCGGGCTCGATCCGGCCGAGTTCCAACGGCATATCGCCTATGATATCGGCGTCGAGCCCGTATTGCGGCAGATCGCGGCACGGCTGGATGTCCCGGCCGTTCTTTGCGGTTTTTCCCGACTGCTGATCGATCCGAATCGCGGCGAGGACGATCCTACCCTGATCCGTCAGCTTTACGACCGTACGGTGATCACGGGCAATTATCCTTTGACCGCCGAGGAACGCGACCGGCGGCTCCGGCTCTGGTACCGGCCGTACCATGCCGCCATTGTCCGGATGCTCGCCGAGGTGGAGGCCCACAGCGGCCGGCCCCCTTTCCTCGTCTCGCTGCATTCCTTCACGCCGCAAATGCAGGGAACGGTGCGGCCATGGCACGTTTCGCTGCTGTGGGACCAGGACGATCGGGCCGTGCAGCCCTTGTTCGAACTCCTGCGGCAGGACGGAACCCTCAATGTGGGCGACAATGAGCCCTATGACGGCGCGCTGGCCGGTGATACGCTATCAGTGCATGCCACGGCCAGCGGATTGGCGCATGTGCTGATCGAGATCCGGCAAGACCTGATTGCGGGGCCGGATGGGCAGGTCGAATGGGCGGAAAGGCTTGCCACCGCCCTGGACGCCATCAATGGCCGTGGCGAAGTCCATGTGCGCCGCCATTTCGGCTCGCGCGCGGCGGGAAACGGAGACGGTCATGGAACTTGATGAACGGCGCAAGACCGAACTGGAGGCCGCGGCATTCCGCCGGCTCGTTCAGCATCTGCGCCAGCGCACCGATGTCCAGAACATCGATCTGATGAACCTCGCCGGATTTTGCCGCAATTGCCTTTCGAACTGGTATGGCGAGGCTGCCGCCGATGCCGGAATCGAACTTTCCAGGGCCGAAGCGCGTGAAATCATCTACGGCATGCCCTACGAGGAATGGCGGCGCCGGTACCAGACCGAAGCTTCGCCGGACCAGCTTTCGGCATTCGAGAGAAACCGGCCGGTCGAAGACTGAGCGTCACTCGCTCGACCGGCCACAAACAGAGTCAGGGGGTGCGCTTGATTCGTCTGATCATCCGATTGCTGGCCATGGTCGCGCTCTGCATTGCGGTCGTTCTTGCAGTCCTCGACGGCGCCCGTTCGGTTGCCGCCGCAAGACTCGTGCTCACGCCGCTCGGCAAGAGCTGGTTTTCCATCTCGCCCGATACGCTCAACGGCGCCCAGGCCGCGGTCCAGCGCTACCTGCATCCGTCGATCTGGGATCCGTTCATGATCTGGCTGCTCAATCAGCCGGGGGCGCTGGTCATGGCAATTCTGGCCGCAACTCTCTATATGATCGGGCACAGGCGCCGACGCATGGTTTGAGGCAGACGGGGGCCTTGTCCCGCAATCCAGCGCAATTTCGGAGATTGCCATGTCATTGCTGACGCAGATGTTCGCCGGAAAACAGCAATTGCCAACGGCCGAAGAAGCCTTGCCGGGCAGAGCGGAACCGATCCTGACGGCAAGCCGCCACGCAATATCCGGGAGACCGCTTCACGGACCCTGGCCGGAAGAGATGGAAGTTGCCTATTTCGGCATGGGATGTTTCTGGGGCGCGGAACGGCTGTTCTGGCAGACGGAAGGCGTCTGGGTCACGGCGGTCGGTTATGCCGGCGGTTTCACGCCAAACCCGACCTATCGGGAAACCTGCACCGGGCGTACCGGCCATGCCGAAGTGGTCCTTGTGGTGTATGATCCGGCAATCGTCAGCTTTGACCGGTTGCTGACGCTCTTCTGGGAAGAGCATGACCCGACACAGGGCATGCGCCAGGGCAATGATGTCGGCACCACCTATCGTTCCGTCATCTACACGACGACGCCGGCGCAGGCCGCAGCAGCGCAGCGCTCACGCGAAATTTTTCAGCAGGCGCTGACCGCGGCCGGAAAGGGCAGGATCACCACGGAGATCGCCGCCGCGCCTCCATTCTACTATGCCGAAGCCGAACATCAGCAATATCTTGCCAAGGTTCCGCATGGATATTGCGGCCTGGCCGGCGCGGGAGTCGAGTTTCCCCGGGATCACTCCGCCGATTCAGGCCGCCCGGACAGGATCGCCGAAAAATAGGGTGAGTGCCAAGACCCGCCGGCGAAGAAGGACGTGGCCCTCACGTCGGCATCCTCGTCCGGACCTGGCTGGACACGGCCGGTGACCGCGATGCTGCTCTGACCGTAATCGGCGATGCCGCCCAGCTCGATCAGCCGCCCGCCAGCGGAAATCGCCGCCTTGTCGATCCGCGCCACGCCGTCCGTCATCGTGAACTTGGCCTCGGCCCGATCGAACGAGATCGTCCCCGGGGCAAGATCATCCATCGCGAAGAAGCCGCCCGAAGCCGCCCGATCCAGGAAGGAGGCGAGATCGAACGAGCCCACCGTTCCGGATTCGAAGGAAGCGGTGATCGAGCCATTGGCCTGGCTGACGAAACTGTCCGGCAGGGTGAGGGGGCCCTTGAGGATCACCGACAATTTGCTGCGGGCATTGGGGATCCAGGGGTTGGAGCCCGTCGCATCCGACAAGGCTGCACCATCGATTCCGTCGGCCAGCAGGCGGAACTCCGCCGACTCATTGGCAGGCTTGCGATCAATCCGGATGCCAGCGATCACCGATCCACCGAGCGCTTGCGAATCAGAAATGTCGAAGGTCACAAGCTGATCGTCGAGCTTGATCACGGCGGCGACATTGGCGAGGCTGAACGGGCCCGCGGTGGCGCGGAGTGCCGAGAGGCGCAGGTCGAGCCGGAGCAGGTCCGCCAGCTGCGAATCCGACATGTCGGCCGGCAGGACCGAATAGGCTGTAAGCAATTGCACCAGATCGAGATTCTCGAAGGCAAGCGTCCCGGAGATCGCCGGCATCGGGCCTCGCATCGCGTATTCCATCGTACCGACGCCGGTACTGCTGCCAAGGGTAAGACGCACCGTGTCCAGCTTCATCTGCCGCAGATTGCCAACCAGAGTACCCGTCGCGGAGACTGCGCCGGAGGGCATCCTGTCGCTAGTGGCCACGTCAAGCCATTCGAGCGCCCGGCCGAGGGAGGGCGTCGCGACCGCGGCCTCCCCGCTCATCTGCAGCGGACTGATCGTTCCGGCGAAGGAACCCGTGAGTGGCGCCGATTCGAAATTGACCCGTAGCGCGGTTTCGTGACCCGCGAGCAGGGCAAGCGGCGCGGCCATCGTGCCCGACAGGGAAATATTCTCGCCACGCCAGATGCTTCCCGCCTTGAATGTCAGCTCGCGATTCATGGTCGGCCAGCCCAGCTTCGCGGTAATGCTGCTCAACAGTTCGACATCCGGTTCGTCCCCGCGGCCGCGTGCGACGATCCGGCCTTCGGTGAGATCGATCCCGCCGACTGGCTCCGCGGGCAGTCCGGTAGTATCTCCCGGCGATTCCATGAGGTGGCGTTCGGCGATGGAAACGGCGTAATGAAATCGACCTGCAGTGGTTCGGGGCAGGCGATAGTGCCCGTCTTCCATGCGCAGGCGCAACACCGGTCGCACGAAGTGCACGCGCTGCGGCTCGATTCGCCCGCGAAGGGCAGCAAAGGCAGACAGGTCGATCTCGACAATGTCGCTGACCAGCACAGCCGGACCGCCGTTCGAACCCCATTCCGAAAACCGGACATCGCTCAGAACCGCCTGCATCTTCGGCCATACCCGGATGACCGGGCTACCGCCCAGCGTCACCCGGTAACCGCTCCAGCGGTTCAATTCGAGCGCGATGTGATCCTTGACGATCTGCGTCGAGGCAATGACGGGCAATGCCGCCAAACCCAAAAGAATGACGGCTCCGAGGATCATGGCCGCCATCAAGCCTTGCCGGATCATTCCCGTACGCATGGATGCCATCCGATTCGTCTCATCCCGTGACGGTTTACCTTCTCTCCGTGTCAATACAAGTCTGCCGTATTGGCGCAGACTTCTTGAACCGATGCAGTGGGCACGATTTCAACTGCAGCCAGTATGGGATAAAGTCTTTCCATTCACCTTGCTGGAGACGGGAGTTCGCCATGTTGACACCGGACGAATGGATCAGGAGCCTGACGGATGAAAAGGCGATCCGCGGAATTGCGAGCTTTTTCGACCTGACGCGCGACCAGACCCTTGCCGCCATGGCGGCGCTCACGCCGGCCCTCATGGCCGCAATGGGGCGGGCTTCCGCATCCGGTTCCGCCTTTCCGCAATGGCCAGGCGCCGGTTTCCCCTCGACTCCGGACATGAGCCGGCTCCTGTCTCCCGAGGCGATGGAGGCCGGTAACGCGTTTCTCGGCAGGATCCTCGGTTCGCAGGAAGTCAGCCGCGCCATTGCCGATCACGCGGCCCGCATTTCGCAGGTCAATGCCGATACGATGCAGCGCCTGCTGCCCGTTCTCGCGCTCATGCTGGCTGGAGCGCCGGGCACGCAAGGTGAGACCCCGGGCCGAGGCACCCCTGCAAATCCATTCGCAGCATTTTTCGACAATGTCTCCCCGGACAATGCCCGAAAAGCGGAACCGGCGCAGAATCCATTTGCCGAAGCTTATGCAGAATTCTTCCGGAAAATGCAGCCGCCATCTCCGTCCCGGCAAGCTTCGCCCGAGGAAGAATTCATCGAATCCAGCCGAAAGCTGCAGCAGGAATATTTCGAGGGGATCGAGCGAATCCTCGCACAATTCCGGCCTGCTGACCGGAAATGACGAGGGGCCTCACTCAATAGGCGTGCTCCATGAAGACAGGCTCGATCGAGCCGCCCCAGCGCG
This sequence comes from uncultured Rhizobiaceae bacterium, assembly GCA_964383325.1. GTDB lineage: Bacteria > Pseudomonadota > Alphaproteobacteria > Rhizobiales > Rhizobiaceae > CAYLGY01. The sequence goes on along the minus strand of CAYLGY010000023.1, from coordinate 21,972 downwards.
TATGATATGCCCTGACCATCTCTTCCGCGCTTGTCGTGCCTCGAGCCGCGACTTCCTCGAGCGGGCTGAGAAAGTCGGTTTCGTCGAAACCTTCCGCGTTGAGGCGCCGCCGGTTCTTCAGGCCCAGACGGGCAATGGCGAGCGCTTCCCGCGCGACTTGCCCCAGCGCAACGCCACGGACCGATGTGCGCAATCCCTGCCGCGGGACTTCGTCGCGAAGCTGCTGGATATCCGGAAATTCCCACGCACGCACCAGCTCTTCGGCCGCGGACAGCGCCTCCTCGTCATAGAGCAATCCGACCCAGAATGCCGGAAGAGCGCAAATTCGCCGCCACGGCCCGCCATCGGCGCCGCGCATTTCGAGAAAGCGCTTCAGACGCACATCCGGAAACAGGGTGGAAAGATGGTTGGTCCAGTCGCCGATATTGGGCATCCCGTCCGGTACCGAATCCTTCAGGGCACCGGCCATGAATTGCCGGAAGGTCACATGCGTCGCCTCATGGTAGTGGCCGTCGCGCAACACGAAATACATGGGCACGTCGAGCGCCCACTCGACATAGTCGCGATAGCCGAAATCCGGCGCGAAAGCGAAAGGGAGCAGGCCCGAACGTTGATTGTCCGTATCGCGCCAGATCTCGCCGCGCCAGGAGACATAGCCATTCGGCCGTCCCTCGGTGAACGGAGAATTGGCAAAGAGCGCGGTGGCAAGCGGCTGCAGTTTCAGCGACACCTGCATCTTGCGGCGCATGTCCGATTCCGAGGAGAAATCCAGGTTCACCTGTATCGTGCAGGTACGATACATCATGTCGAGACCGTGTTTGCCGACCTTCGGCATGTAGCGCGTCATGATCTCGTAACGGGATTTCGGCATTCGCGGCGTTTCCGCCAGCGTCCATTTCGGGCTGCCGCCAAGACCGAGAAAGCCGATGCCCAGCGGGCTTGCGATCTGCCTCAGCTGCGCAAGATGCGCGTTCCCTTCGCGGCAGGTCTGATGGATCGTCTCCAGCGGTGCGCCGGAAAGCTCGAACTGCCCGCCGGGCTCGAGGGAAATTGCGCCCTGCCCGGTTGGTCCCACGAGGCCGATGACATTGCCGGCATCGACGATCGGTTCCCAGCCGAGGATCTGACGCAGACCCTCCAGCAACGCGCGGATGCCATTGCTGCCCTCATAGGCTACTGGCCGGTTGCCGTCGATATGGAACGGAAACTTCTCGTGCTCGGTCCCGATTCGCCATTGCGATGGCGGTTTCTCGCCTTCGGCAATGTAATCCGCCAAATCTTCGACCGATTCGACCGGCCGAACATCCATCGTATCGCGCGCCATCAGTTGAGAGCCTTTCCTGATTGAAACGATTGCCGTCCTGGCCAGACATGTTGCCTGAGGGTCCAATGGACATTGCCAGTCTCCCGATCAAGCGAAATCTCTCCGGGAGGGTTGCACCCAGTCCCCTGCAACTGCCTGGAACAGGGCCAGGGCCGCGACCGCTGCCGTGTCCGCCCGCAGGATCCTCGGACCGAGCGAAATTGCCGTCACGAACGGCAATTGCCGCAGCGTCTCGCGTTCGGAAGCCGAAAATCCGCCTTCAGGCCCGATCAGGATTCCGGCAGGCCGGCCGCGCAGCGGCTGCAATGCGCTGATCGGGTTGTCGATTTCGGCGGCCTCGTCGCAGAAGACCAGCGCCCGGCCGCTTTCCCACCCCTCGATGAGATCCGTCAGCCGGAGCGGTGGATCGAGGGCAGGGACCGAAAGGATTCCGCATTGCTCTGCCGCCTCGATGACATTGGCCAGCATGCGGTCAGCCGAAAAACGCTGCTGCTGGGTATGCTGGGTCAGGACCGGCCGAAGCCTGCCAGCGCCCATTTCCGTTGCCTTCTGCACCAGATAATCCATGCGCCCGCTTTTCAGGGGTGCGAAGCAGAATTGCAGATCGGCGGCAGGCGGCTGCGGACGGGTCTGGCGCAACGGTTCGAGCCGCCACTCCTTGCGGCCCTCGCCGCGCAGCCGCGCCAGCCATTCCCCGTCGCGGCCATTGAAGACCAGGACCTCGTCACCCTGCCGCATGCGCAGCACGTGCAGGAGATAATGCACCTGCTGCGGCGTTGCGGCGATCGGCTCGCCGGCATGGATGGGAGAATCGCAATGCAGTCGCTGGATGCGGGACGGAATGTGCATCCATGCTCAATGCGCAGGCCGGCCGGTCTCGTCAAGCCCGTCCCTCCGGCCGATGCTGTCGCCAAACTGCATCAGCATAAGAATTTTCGGAAAACCTTATCGATTTCGAAACGCGAATCATGGATAGGGGCGTTCGCAACCATTTCCCGCGCCAGAGGCAATCGGAACATGACCATGATGAAAGCTGCCCTGCTCAGCCTTTTCATGCTGGGCGCAATCGGCCTCGGTGCCGTAGGGATCTATTCCGCCGATGCCGGGGGCACCGCCCGGGCCATTGACGGCTACGGTGTCTCGCTGCCGCAGCGTTGACAGCGTGCCGGCGCCCGTCCATCAATTGCGCCGGGGAAGCTCTTTCCTGTAGTGGATGGGATCATGCCGGTCATCACCCATATCGGAGACCTGAAGGAACTCGCTCGCCGCCGCGTGCCGCGAATGTTCTACGACTATGCCGATTCGGGTGCATGGTCCGAATCCACCTATCGCGACAATGAGGAAGCGTTCCGCAAATACAGGCTGCGCCAACGCGTGGCGGTCAATATCGACAATCGCTCCCTCGCGACGCGCATGGTCGGACAGGATGTCTCGATGCCGGTTGCGCTGGCGCCCGTCGGCATGACCGGCATGCAGCATGCCGATGGCGAGATCCTGGCTGCCCGGGCAGCCGAACAGGCCGGCGTTCCCTTTACGCTCTCTACCATGAGCATCTGCTCGATCGAGGATGTCGCGGCGGCGACGAGCAAGCCATTCTGGTTCCAGCTCTATGTGATGCGCGACCGCACCTATATCGAAAGGCTCATTGCGCGGGCGAAGGCGGCCGGATGCTCTGCACTTGTCCTGACCCTCGACCTGCAGATCCTCGGCCAGCGGCACAAGGATGTGCGCAACGGACTCTCGACCCCGCCTCGGCTCACGCCCCGGACCCTCGCGCACCTGATGACCCGGCCGCGCTGGTGCCTCGGCATGTTGCGGACGAAACGCCGGACCTTCGGCAACATTGTCGGCCACGCCCCGGGCGCGGACAATCTGCGCTCGCTGAGCGAATGGACACATGCGCAGTTCGATCCGACCCTGGACTGGGAATCGATCCGCTGGGTGCGCAAATTCTGGGACGGCCCCCTGATTCTCAAGGGCATCAATGATGTCGAGGATGCGCGCATCGCTGCGGGCATCGGTGCAGATGCCATCATCGTATCCAATCATGGCGGCAGGCAGCTCGACGGCGCGCCCGCCTCGATCGACGTGCTTGCCGCGATTGCCGATGCAGTGGGCACAAGGATCGAGGTCCTGTTCGACGGCGGAATCCGCAGCGGCCAGGACGTGATGAAGGCCATAGCGCTGGGCGCGAAGGGAACCTTCATCGGCCGGGCCTATGTCTATGGACTGGGGGCCATGGGCCAGGCCGGGGTCACACGCGCGCTGGAAATCATCCGCAAGGAGCTGGACATCACCATGGCTCTTTGTGGCGAGACCGATATCCGCAATGTGGGGAGGCACAATCTCTTTGCGCAATGACCGGTCAATGTCGGGATCGTTCCAGCCGGTCGGGAGGGCGTAATGTCACGAATTGCATTCCTCCCGGCGAGATCCGGCGTCATGGAGCGCAGGGAAAGCATCCTCGCCGGACTGACCAGCATCCTGCCGGCCGAATGCGTGATCTCGTCCGAGCGCGAAACCGTGGTCTTCGAAACGGATGGTTTCACTGCCTATCGGCAGAAGCCGCTGGCAGTGGTGCTGCCGCGCACCACGCAGGAAGTTGCCGCGGTCATGAAGCTGCTCGCCCGGGAGGGCGTGCCGGTGGTTCCGCGCGGCGCCGGCACCTCCTTGTCCGGCGGCGCCATACCGGAAGCCGACGCCGTGGTCGTCGGCCTCTCCCGGATGAACCGAATTCTCGAAATCGACCTGCCGAACCGCCTCGCGCGCGTTCAGGCCGGCGTCACCAACCTGGCCATCTCGCAGGCCGTGGATGCGGATGGCTTCTTTTACGCGCCCGATCCTTCCTCCCAGCTTGCCTGCACCATTGGCGGCAATATCGGGATGAATTCCGGCGGCGCCCATTGCCTCAAGCACGGGGTGACCACCAACCATCTGCTCGGCCTGACATTCGTCATGGCGGATGGAACGGTCGTGGAGCTTGGCGGAAAGGGATTCGATTCACCCGGCTACGACCTGCTCGGTCTGATCTGCGGGGCCGAGGGGCAGCTCGGCATCGTGACCGAGGCAATTGTCCGGCTGCTGCCGAAGCCGGAGGGCGCCCGGCCCGTCCTGTTCGGTTTCGCATCCTCGGAAAGCGCCGGCGCGTGCGTTTCCGGCATCATTGCTGCCGGCATCGTTCCGGTAGCCATCGAGTTCATGGACCGTCCGGCGATCGAGATCTGCGAGGCCTTCGCGAACGCCGGCTACCCGCTGGACGCCGAAGCGATGCTGATCATCGAGGTCGAAGGTTCAGAGGCCGAAATGCAGGCAATGCTCGACCGGATCATCGCGATTGCACGCCAGCATGAGGTTCGTACCATACGGGAAAGTCGCAGCGCGATGGAGGCGGCCTTGATCTGGAAGGGACGCAAGTCTGCCTTCGGCGCAACGGGTCGCATCGCGGACTATATCTGCATGGACGGAACCGTCCCCCTCAGCCAGCTGCCCTTCGTGCTGAAGGAAACGGCCAGAATCGTGGCGCGTCACGGGCTGCGCGTCGCCAATGTCTTTCATGCCGGCGACGGCAACATGCATCCGCTCATTCTCTACGACGTCAATGATCCCGATCAGGCGCGCAGCGCCGAGGAGGCCGGTGCGGAGATCCTGCGTCTCTGCGTCGATGCCGGCGGCTGCCTGACCGGAGAGCATGGCGTGGGCATCGAGAAGCGTGACCTGATGCGCCACCAGTATTCCGAGGCCGATCTGCGCCAGCAAATGGCGGTGCGCGACGCCTTCGATCCGGATTGGCGCCTCAACCGGTCAAAGGTCTTTCCGCTGGAGCTTCGCGCCGGGCGATGACGCAAATGGACAAATGGGAGCCGGCAACCGAAGCCGAGGCCGCCGAAATGATCCGCGCAGCCGGCGAGCGCGGCCTGACGGTAGCCATCGAGGGCGGCGGCACCAAGGCCCGCATCGGCGAAGCCTCCCGGACCGGCATCACCCTCTCGACCCGGCGCCTGGCTGGCATCACTGCCTACCGCCCGGACGAGATGGTGATCAGCGCGCGCGCCGGAACCTCGCTCGCCGAGATCGAGGGCGTCCTGGCGGAACAGGGCCAGCGCCTTGCATTCGAGCCGATCGATTACCGCCCCATGCTGCAATCGGAAGGGGAGCCGACAATCGGCGCCGTGGCGGCAATCAACAATTCCGGCCCGCGCCGAGTCCTCGCCGGCGCGGCGCGCGACAGCCTGCTTGGCGTGCGCTTCATCAATGGCCAGGGCGAAATCGTCCGCAGCGGCGGCCGGGTGATGAAGAATGTTACCGGGCTCGACCTCTGCAAGCTGCTGGCCGGTTCCTGGGGCACGCTCGGACTGATGACCGAGGTCACGTTCAAGGTCTTGCCGCGTTCGGAGACGGAAACCACGCTTGTGCTCGAAGGCTTGCATGACGAACAGGCAACCGTCGCAATGGCGCATGCCATGGCCTCTTCGGCGGAAATCTCCGGCGCGGCCCACTTGCCGGAACTGGTCGCGCCGAGGCTGCTCGATGCTGGCGCGGCGACCCTGTTCCGCATCGAGGGGTTCGACGATTCGGTGGCGGACCGGGCCGGCCGCCTGAGTTCCCTGCTGGACGGAATAGCGCCGCTGCGGACGATCGATCGGGACGAATCGCGGCATTTATGGAAGGAAATCGCGGAAGTCTCGCCCTATTGCGACCGACCCGAGCGGCCGCTCTGGCGGATTTCGCTGACGCCTTCCGAAGGTGCGCATTATGTCATGGCGTTGCGCATGCGACTCGCTGCAGATGTATACTACGACTGGCAGGGCGGCCTGGTCTGGCTGAGGCTGGAAGAGGATGCAGACATGGAGGAGATTCGCGACGAACTGGCCCGGCATGGCGGCGGCAATGCCCTGCTGGTGCGGGCATCGGACCGCAACCCCGATGCCGTACCGGCATTTCATCCGGTGGAGCCCGTAATTGCCCGGTTGAATGCAGGGATTCGCCGGGCGATCGATCCGCAGGGCGTCTTCGATACGAGCCGCGTCGGATTCTGACCGCGGCAGGAAACACGCACAAGGGAGAAAAGGCAATGACGAATGAAACTCAGCCGGGCCGGCAGGTGGAAGGATGGCTCGAACCGGGCAAATCCAATGTCCAGCTCATCTACGTGCTCTATCTCGTCGGCTTCGTCATCGGCATCTCGGCCATTGTCGGCATCGTTCTTGCCCATCTTAATCGCGGCAAGTCCGAGCCCTGGATCGAGACGCACTATCGCTGGGCGATCCGGACCTTCTGGCTCGCACTTCTCGGGGGGTTCATCTCCCTGCTCCTGATCGTGATCGGCATCGGTGTCATTCTGATGTTCGCCATAGCGGTCTGGGTGGTTGTCCGCTGCATCGTCGGACTGCAGGCGGTCGGGCGGAACGAGCCGATACGCAATCCCGACAGCTGGCTGATCTGACGGGAAAATCTGGTGCAGACCCGCTTTTCCCTTGAGCAACTGGCCGATCCTCGCATGAGCGAAGCCGAGCGGATCATTCGCAGCTGCGTGCATTGTGGTTTCTGTACCGCCACTTGCCCCACCTATGTCACGCTGGGCAATGAGCTCGACAGCCCGCGCGGCCGTATTTACCTCATCAAGGAGATGCTCGAAAATGGGCGGGACGCCGACCCGGAATCCGTCACCCATATCGACCGGTGCCTCTCCTGCCTTTCCTGCATGACGACATGTCCTTCCGGCGTCGACTACATGCATCTGGTCGACCATGCCCGGTCCCATATCGAGGCAAGCTACCAGCGGCCCCTTGCCGAAAGAATGCTCCGCGGCCTGCTCGCGGCGATATTGCCCTTTCCCCGCCGTTTCCGCGCCGCACTTGCCCTGGCCCGCATGGCGCGCCCGCTGGGCGTGCTCTTCCGCCGTGCGGAAGCGACGCGGCCGCTTGCGGCAATGCTGTCGCTGGTACCGGACCGATTGCCGGCGCCCGCAAATCACGCGCCGCAAATCGCCGGCGAGCGCCGGGGACGGGTTGCGATGCTTGCCGGATGCGTGCAGCGGGTGCTCGATCCCGAGATCCATGCCGCGGCGGTCTCGCTGCTCGCAAGGCTCGGCATCGAGGTCGCCAGCATCCGTGACGAAGGCTGCTGCGGGGCACTGGTGCATCACATGGGCCGCGAAGGAGATGCGCTGGACAATGCCCGCCGCAATATTGATGCGTGGATGCGCGAGATCGAATCCGGGGGGCTTGATGCGATTCTCGTCACCGCTTCAGGCTGCGGCACGACCGTCAAGGACTATGGTCACATGCTGCGCCACGATCCGGCCTATGCCGGCAAGGCCGCCCGCATATCCGCTCTCGCGCTGGACATCAGCGAATATCTGTCACGGCTGGCGTTGCCTGAACCCGCAATCCGGCCCGGCCTGCGGGTCGCCTATCATTCCGCCTGCTCCCTCCAGCACGGCCAGAAGGTCACGGCTGAACCGGTGGAACTCCTGCGCAAGGCCGGATTTGATGTCGTCGAGCCTGCGGAAGGGCATCTCTGCTGCGGTTCCGCCGGCACCTACAATCTCCTGCAGCCGGACCTTGCGAACACGCTCGGAAAGCGCAAGGCACGCAATCTCGAACGAACCGGCGCCGATCTGATCGCGGCCGGCAATCTGGGCTGCATCACACAGATCGCGAGCAAGACGTCCATTCCCGCAATTCACACGGTTCAGCTGCTGGCCTGGGCCTGGGGCGGCGCGCGGCCCGCGCAGCTCGGAGCGCGGACAGATGGAGCAGCCCGTCCCTGAAGCGCGATCAATAAAGTCCGAACAGGCGGTCAAGCAGACTCACGCCGCTTCCGGCCCGACGCGATTCACCGATACCGGCAGGGGGAACAGGCGGCGCTGGCGAATGCGCTTCCGGCCCCCGCGCCGGCATCGCGCCCTCCCCGGCAAGGATGGCGGGTGACGCCTGCAAGGGCAGCTCGGGTACGGGCGCCGCCCATAGCCCTCCATGCAGGCCGGACGGCCGCAACCCTTCATGCGCCGCGGCCATGAAGGTTTTCCAGGCCCTTGCAGGCAAGGAGCCGCCCGTGACGTCGCGCGTCGGCTTGCCGTCATCATTGCCGAACCAGACGCCCGTCACGAGGTTCGAAGTATACCCGACAAACCAGGCATCGCGCGCATTCTGGCTGGTACCGGTCTTGCCGGCTGCCGGCCATCCGAACGCGGCATTGCGCGCCGTGCCATATTCGAGCGTGCCGGTCATCATGGTGTTCATCATCGCGACATGCTCGGGCCGGATAACACGAGGCACCGCGCCGGCGTGATGTTCGTACAGAAGCTCGCCGGAAGCTTTCGTGATCCTCCGCACGATATGGATCGGCGGGCGCTGACCGCCATTGGCAAAGGGAACATAGGCGGAAACCAGTTCGAAAAGGGTCACTTCCGAAGTGCCCAGTGCCAGCGAGGCATTCGGGCGCAGATCTGAACGGATGCCGAGGCGCTGCGCCGTCTCGGCAACCGTTTCCGGGCCGACTTCCTGGGTAAGCTGTGCAGCAACCGAATTCAGCGAAAGCGCCATCGCCTCGCTCAGCGTCACCTCGCCCCGATATTTGCCGCCATAATTCTCCGGGGTCCACTTGCCGATCCGGATCGGGGCATCATTGCGCCGGCTCGCGGGCGTGCGCCCCTGTTCGAGCGCCGCAAGGAACACGAAGGGCTTGAAGGCTGACCCCGGCTGGCGCCGGCCTTCCGAGGCCCGGTCGAACTGGCTGTTCGCATAGTCATAACCGCCGACGAGCGAGCGTACCGCCCCCGAACCATCGATGGAAACCAGCGCCCCCTGGCTGACCCGCAGCCGCTCGCCCTCCTCGGCCACCAGTTTCCGGATCGAACGCTCGGCGAGTTTCTGCAAGTGCAGGTCCACCGTGGTTTCGACGATGATGTCCTCCCGGCTCTCGCCGATCAGTTGGGGAAGCTCCTCCATGACCCGGTCGGCAACATAGTGTTCCGAGCCGTTCCAGTAGGCCGCGGCCCGGGTCGCCGGCGCGCTGATGGCGGCGGCGAGCTCTCCGTCCCCGATCATGCCCTGATCGCGCATGGCCTGGAGCACGAGTTGCGCGCGGGCATTGGCGGCTTCGGGGTCGCGCGCGGGAGACAGGCGGGACGGCGCCTTGAGCAGGCCGGCAAGCAAGGCTGCCTCCGCCAGGTTGACGTCGCTCGCCATCTTGCCGAAATATCTTCGTGCCGCAGCTTCCACCCCATACGCACCCGAACCGAAATAAACCCGGTTCAAGTACATTTCGAGGATTTGTTCCTTGCTGTGCTCATGTTCCAGCCAGAAGGCCAGCAGCACTTCCTGGACCTTGCGCTCCAGCGTGCGCTCCGGCTTCAGGAACAGGTTCTTGGCCAATTGCTGCGTCAGGGTCGAACCGCCCTGCACCCAGGCGCCACTGACCAGATTCTTTACCGCCGCACGCGCGAGGCCAATCGGATCGAGGCCGAAATGGGAAAAGAAGCGCCGGTCCTCGATGGCGATCACTGCCTGCGCAATGAAGGGCGACATTTCATGCAGGCCAATGGCCTCGCCGCCCATCAGGCCGCGATTGGCGATCAATGCGCCGTCCACGGAGAGGATGCGGACATTGGGCGGCCGGTCGGGGATGGACCAGCTGGTCGCGGCGGGCATCCGTGCGCCATACCAGCCGACGAGACCGACCCCGGCAATGCCTGCCCAGATGCCGAGCACCAGCGTCCAGTAGACCAGCCGCCGCAAGAGGCGGAACCTGCCCTTCGGCCTGCGGGCACGCGAGGAGGCGCGGCCCGTGCGCGGTCTTGCCGAACGCCCCCCATGGCCGGCCACGAGCCGGTCATCCGCGCTGATGCGAATCGCCGCAGCGCCCGAGGGCCCGTCGTCAAGACGAGGTTCCATGCGCCGGGTCCTTCTCCTGCCTGCCATGCCGAACCGAAATCCTTGTCCCGTTGAAGAGGACACTATGGCCGGCGGCTTTAAGGCCCGGTTAAGCGATCACGAGCGGCTTCCCGCCGCGCTTCGCCCAATCACGCATGTGCGAAGATATCCTCTTCCGGCCAGCCGGCGAGGTCGAGCCGGGCGCGCGTCGGGAGGAAGCGGAAGCAGGCTTCGGCCAGTTCCATGCGGTTCTCGCGCGCCAGCCGCTTGTCCAGTTCGGCGCGTAGCCGGTGGAGATGGAGCACATCGCTCGCGGCATATTCGAGCTGCGCCTGGGTCAGGGTTTCTGCCGCCCAGTCGGAACTCTGCTGCTGCTTCGACAGCGTTACGTCGATCAGTTCGGCGCACAAATCCTTGAGTCCATGCCGATCCGTATAGGTGCGGGTGAGGCGCGAAGCGATCTTGGTGCAATAAACCGGCTCGATCTCGCAGCCAAAGGCAAGCTGAAGTACCGCAAGGTCGAAGCGGGCGAAATGAAACAGCTTGGTGATGCCGCGGTCTTCCAGAAGGCGAACGAGATTGGGCGCGCGGTTCTGGCCGGGTGCGATCTGGATGATGTCGGCCGTCCCGTCGCCTGGCGAGACCTGCACCACGCATAACCGGTCACGATGCGGGCGCAGCCCCTGCGTCTCCGTATCGATGGCGATTGCATCGACCTGGTACCGGTCGAGATTCGGAAGATCCTGAGAATGATGCCGAATTTTCATGTGTCCCGCCTGCCCAGAATGTCGAGGATCCGCGCCCAGGAGCGCTGTCCCTTGTGAAAGCTCTCCAGATCATATTTCTCGTTGGGCGAATGGATGCAGTCATCGTCGCGGGCAAAGCCGACCAGCAGACAATCCATGTCCAGCAATTTCTTGAAATCACCGACGACCGGAATCGAGCCGCCCATGCCGATACGCACGGCCGGACGTTCCCATTCCTGCGACAAGGCCTGCATGGCGAGCCCGACCCATGGAGAATCGGGATCGAGCTGGATTGCGCCCGAGGCGCCGTGTTCGGCAAAGGAAACCGAGCAATCGGCCGGGAGGCGCTGCCGGACGAATTCCCGGAAGGCGGCGCGGATGCGATGCGGATCCTGGCGGTGCACCAGGCGGAAGGAAACCTTCGCTGAAGCCTGGGCCGCGATGACCGTCTTGAACCCTTCGCCGGCATAGCCACCCTGTATGCCATTGACTTCGACAGTGGGCCGGGCCCAGACACGCTCGAGCAGGCCGCGGCCCTTCTCGCCAGCCGGCACGGACAGTCCGACTTCACGGAGAAGGTCATTGTCCTCGCCCGCAAGCATCTCCCAGCTCCGCAGGATCGCGGGGGGTGTCTCCTCCACCCCGTCATAGAAGCCGGGCAGCGTGACCCTGCCATCCGCATCGTGCAGATCGGCCAAGATGCGGGCAAGCACATGGATAGGATTGGCTGCGATGCCGCCATAATAGCCGGAATGGAGATCCCGGCTTGCCGCGGACAGGATTACTTCCTCGCCGACCAGGCCGCGCAGGCTCGTGGCGATGGCCGGCGTGTCGCCCCACATGTTCGTGTCGCAGACCAGTGCGACATCGGCCTTCAGCTCCTCTGCATTGGCCTCAAGAAAGGGTTGCAGCGAAGCCGAACCCGATTCCTCCTCACCCTCGAACAGGATGGTGACGCGGCACGGCAATGCGCCATGCACCTTCTTCCATGCCCGGCATGCCTCGACGAACAGCATCAGCTGGCCCTTGTCGTCGGAAGCGCCGCGGGCCCGGATCACCCTTTTGCCATCGGCCAGTTCCTCCAGGCGCGGCTCGAACGGATCGCTGTGCCACAGCTCGATCGGATCAACCGGCTGAACGTCGTAATGGCCATAGAAGAGCACGTGCGGCGCGTCCTCGGAACCGCCCGGATGATGTCCGACCACCATCGGATGCCCCGTCGTTTCGCGAATGTCAGCGGCGAATCCGACCGAGCGCAGCTCGTCGGCCAGCCATTCCGCGGCGCGGCGGCAATCCTGCGCATGGGCGGGATCGGTTGAGATCGATGGAAAGCGGAGCAGCTCGAACAGCCGGGAAAGGCTGGCGTCCATGCCTTCGTCAATCGCTGCAAGTACCGGTTCCAGTTTCGACATCTTCGCTCGCCTCATGCCGGCTTCGACTGCGGCGTGATATAAAGAGGACGGGCGAATTTGTCCAACGGGAGAAAAGAAAAGGCCGCCATGGTTGAGGGGGCTACCACAGCGGCCATGTCAATTCGCGGCAACCCGGAGAGGGGATACGGTTGCCGCATCTGTCCGGAAAGGCGGGGGACGAGCCTTGGGGACCGGACATCGGCTGGTGTGCCGACTTGCCGCATATGAGTACGGAAATAGGGCGATTCAATGATCACATCGTTACAATTTCGTAACAATCACGTGATGGACATTCACGGATAGACATGTCTGCCTGGCCGCGCTACCCATTTCGCCCATGAAACAAGGCGATCATCTGTTCCTCGTTGACGGCTCGGGCTACATCTTCCGGGCCTATCATGCCCTGCCGCCGCTGACGCGCAAGTCCGACAACCTTCCCGTCGGCGCGCTCGCGGGATTCTGCAACATGCTGTGGAAGCTGCTGGCGGATGCGCGCAACACGTCGGTAGGCGTGGCGCCAACCCATTTCGCCGTGATCTTCGACTATTCCTCGAAGACGTTCCGCAACGAGATCTTCCCCGAATACAAGGCCAACCGCACCGCGCCGCCGGAGGATCTCGTTCCGCAATTCAGCCTGATCCGCGCCGCGACGCGGGCCTTCAACCTGCCCTGCATCGAGCAGGAGGGCTTTGAGGCCGACGACATCATCGCCACCTATGCGACACTCGCGGAAAGAGCGGGCGCCGACGTCACCATCGTTTCTTCCGACAAGGATCTGATGCAGCTCGTCTCGGATCGGACATGGCTGTACGACACAATGAAGGACAGGCGGATCGGCCGCGATGAAGTGATCGAGCGCTGGGGCGTGGCCCCAGAGCGCCTGGCGGATCTTCAGGCGCTGACGGGCGATTCGGTGGACAATGTGCCCGGCGTGCCCGGGATCGGGCCGAAGACCGCCGCGCAATTGCTGCAGGAATATGGCGATCTGGAAACGCTGCTGGCGCGCGCGGACGAGATCCGGCAGAACAAGCGGCGCGAGAATCTGCTCCAGTCCCGTGAGCTGGTGCGTATCTCCCGGCAACTGGTTCAGCTCCGCAACGACGTGCCGGTCCAGGAGCCGCTGGAAGCGCTGCGGCTGGAGGAGCCGGACGGCGCCCGGCTGATTGCCTTCCTGAAAGCCATGGAATTCACCACCTTGACCCGGCGCGTCGCCGAGGCGACGGGCGTGGATGCGGCGGCGGTCGAGCCGGCGGAGGTCGAGGTCGAATGGGGCCCGCAGGCACATGGCCCGGACCTCGACCCGCAGGCAGTGGAAATCGTGGCGGCAGGCCCTGCGCTGCAACCGCAACAACTTGCCGGACAACGGGCGGACGAGGCTCGTTCGACCCCCGTGGTGCTGGCGAGCCTCGAAACGGTACGCGACTTCGAGGCGCTTGACCGGTGGATCGCGGAAGCGCGCGAGACCGGCATCCTTGCCCTGCATGCGGCAATGACCGGCGCCGATCCCATGCAGGCGGAACTGGTCGGCATTGGCCTGGCGACCGCGCCCGGAAGGGCATGCTATCTGCCGATTGCCCATCGCAACGGCGCTGACGATCTCCTCGGCGGCGGCAGACGGGAAGGACAGCTGGAAGAGGCGCAGGCGCTGCAGCGACTGAAGCCGGTCCTTGAGGATCCTGCCATCCTGAAGATCGGACAGGATCTGAAGCCGCAGCTCGTGCTCCTGCAGCAATACGGGATCGACATGCAGTCGTTCGACGACACCATGCTGATTTCCTACTGCCTCGATGCCGGACGCGGCGGTCACGACCTTTCCTCGCTCGCCGGCAAATGGCTGGCGCACGAATCTGCGCGGCTTGCCGATCTTACGGGAAGCGGGCGCAAGGCGATCGGTTTCGAAGCCGTCGGCATTGACGAGGCTGCCGCCTGGTGCGGCGAGCAGGCGGATCTTGCGCTTAGGCTCTGGCGCGTGCTGCGACCGAGACTGGTCGCCGAGCGGCTCGTGCCGGTCCATGAACGGCTCGAACGCCCGATGATTGCCGTGCTTGCGCGAATGGAACAGCACGGCATCATGGTTGACAGGCAGATCCTGAGCCGCCTTTCCGGAGAGCTCGCCCAGGCCGCTGCGGCACTCGAAAGCGAAATCCAGCACCTTGCCGGCGAGAGCTTCAATCCCGGCTCGCCGCGCCAGCTCGGCGAGATCCTTTTCGGCAAGATGGGGCTGCCCGGCGGGACGCGCACCCGGACCGGCCAATGGTCCACCACGGCGCAGGTTCTGGAGGAGTTGGCAGCCGAAGGCCATGAACTGCCGAGAAAGATCGTCGACTGGCGCCAGCTCACCAAGCTGAAGAGCACCTATACCGACGCCCTGCCCGGATACATCCATCCGCGGACGGGCCGCATCCATACCAGCTTCGCGCTTGCATCGACCTCGACCGGACGGCTTTCCTCTTCCGAGCCGAACCTGCAGAACATTCCGATCCGTACCGCCGAAGGCCGGCGCATCCGCACCGCTTTCATTGCAGGACCAGGCAATCGGCTGCTGTCGGCGGACTACAGCCAGATCGAATTGCGCGTCCTCGCGCATATGGCCGACATTCCGCAATTGCGGCAGGCCTTTGCCGACGGCATCGATATCCACGCGATGACCGCATCCGAAATGTTCGGCATTCCCGTCGAGGGAATGCCGCCCGAGGTCCGGCGAAGGGCGAAGGCGATCAATTTCGGGATCATCTACGGAATTTCGGCCTTCGGGCTCGCGGCGCAACTCTCGATCCCGCGCAGCGAGGCTGCGGAATATATCCGGCAATATTTCATCCGTTTTCCGGGGATCCGCGACTATATGGAAGCGACCAAGGCCCTGGCGCGAGAGCAAGGCTATGTGGAGACGATCTTCGGGCGGCGGGCCCATTATCCGGAGATCCGGTCATCCAATCCGCAAGTGCGCGCCTTCAACGAACGTGCCGCGATCAATGCACCGATCCAGGGTTCGGCAGCCGACATCCTGCGTCGCGCCATGATCCGCATGGACCCCGCGCTCCACGACGCCGGCCTTTCGGCGCGCATGCTGCTCCAGGTTCATGACGAGCTGGTATTCGAGCTTCCTGCCGCGGAAGTCGAGGCGGCCATCCCCGTGATACGCAACGTCATGGAAAATGCGGCAATGCCTGCGGTGGCGATGCTGGTACCGCTTCAGGTCGAGGCGCGCGCCGCCGGCAATTGGGGCGAAGCGCACTGACCGGTTCAGGCCTGCCCGGAAACCGCGATGCGCAGCGCATCGATATTGCGCCGGTAGCCTTCGACGTCGCCGCCGCTGAATACGGATGACCCCGCGACCAGTATGTCGGCCCCGGCCTTGGCCACCAGCGGCGCGGTCTCGGGCGTGATGCCGCCATCCACCTCGATCCGGATCGGCCGGTCGCCGATCAGGGCCTTTACCCGGCGGATCTTTTCGATCACGGCCGGAATGAATGCCTGGCCGCCAAACCCCGGATTGACGGTCATCAGGAGGATGAGGTCGAGCCGGTCGAGTACATATTCGATGGCGCTCTCCGGCGTGGAGGGGTTCAGCGATACGCCCGCCTTCCTGCCGAGATTGCGGATGGCCTGCAGCGAGCGGTCCAGATGCGGGCCGGCCTCGGCGTGCACGGTGATGATGTCGCAACCGGCCTCGGCGAAGGCCGCCAGATAGGGATCGGCCGGTGCGATCATCAGGTGGCAGTCGAAGGTCCGGTCGGTCCGGTCGCGGATCGAGCGGATGATCTGAGGTCCGAATGTGATGTTGGGCACGAAATGTCCGTCCATGACGTCGAGATGTATCCAGTCGGCGCCGGCAGCGACGACGGCTTCGACTTCCTCGCCAAGACGGGAAAAATCAGATGCCAGCATGGAAGGCGCGATGAGGGTGGTGCCCAAATTTCTCTCCGCTCTGCAATTGTGAATCGCCAGCATCGCGCCGGCACTTGAGTACCGCGCTAATATCAGGCACACCTTGTCCATGACAAGCACACGTACCGAAACAGACAGCTTCGGTCCGATCGAGGTTCCGTCGGACCGGCTTTGGGGCGCGCAGACGCAGCGATCATTGCAGAACTTCCGGATCGGCACCGAAAGAATGCCGGTTCCGCTGATCCATGCGCTGGGCCTGGTGAAGCAGGTGGCGGCTTTCACCAACATGAGGCATGGTGGGCTCGACCCGCGAATCGGCGATGCGATCGTCGCGGCCGCGACCGAGGTGGCTGAGGGCAGGCTGGACGACCATTTCCCGCTTCTCGTCTGGCAGACGGGTTCGGGCACCCAGACCAACATGAATGCCAATGAGGTGATCGCCAACCGCGCCATCCAGATGCTTGGCGGCGAGATCGGCTCGAAGGAGCCCGTCCATCCCAACGATCATGTCAACAAGAGCCAGTCGTCGAACGACACGTTCCCGACCGCCATCCATGTCGCGGTGGCGCTGCAGACGCGCGACGTCCTCCTGCCGGCATTGAACCGGCTGTCGGCAGCGCTGCGCGCCAAGGCCGAAGAATTTTCCGATATCATCAAGATCGGACGCACCCACACTCAGGATGCGACGCCCTTGACGCTCGGTCAGGAATTTTCCGGCTATTTCGCCGCCCTCAATCTTGGCCGCCGGCGCATCGAGGAGAATCTTCATCACGTCTGTGCGCTGGCCCAGGGAGGGACCGCAGTGGGCACCGGCCTGAATGCGCCGCCGGGCTTCGCACGACATTTCGCGGAGCGCATGGGAGAGGTCACCGGCCTGCCTTTCCGCCCGGCCGAGAACCGCTTCGAAGCGCTGGCCGGTCATGGCGCGCTGGCGGGCTTTCATGGCGCGCTGGCGGCGCTGGCGGGCGATCTGTTCAAGGTAGCCAATGATATCCGCTTCCTCGGATCGGGTCCGCGCGCCGGCCTTGGCGAGCTGATCCTGCCGGAGAACGAACCCGGCTCCTCCATCATGCCGGGCAAGGTCAATCCCACCCAGGCAGAGGCCCTGACCATGGTCGCGGCGCAGGTGATCGGCAATCAGACAACGGTCAATTTCGCGGCGTCGCAGGGCCATTTCGAGCTGAACGTGTTCAAGCCGGTTATTGCCCTTGCCGTGCTGCAATCGATCCGCCTGCTCGGCGATGCGATGGTTTCCTTCGCCGAACATTGCGTGGACGGCATTCGCGCCGACCGCGAGCGCATCGAGGAATTGATGGCGCGCTCGCTCATGCTGGTCACGGCGCTGACGCCGGTGATCGGCTATGACGCGGCTGCGCGCATCGCCAAGGCCGCGCATGAAAACGGCACGACCCTGCGCGAGGAGGCGCTGGCGAGCGGTCTGATCTCGGGCGAGGAGTTCGACAGGCTGGTCGTGCCTGCCGCGATGATCGGCAGTGATCGTTCCTGAACCGGAGTCATGATCCGGTTCTCGTCCTGGAGCCGCCCCAGCCGATGTTGCTCTCGATCGATACCCTCAGGAAGTCCTATTCCGGTCCGGAAGGTCCGGTTCCCGTGCTGCGCGGCGTGACGCTGACACTTGACCGCGGGGAAACGCTGGCGCTGACGGGGGAATCGGGTTCGGGCAAGAGTACCCTCCTGCATCTCGTCGCGGGACTTGACGCCGCCGATGGCGGGCGGATCCTGCTCGCCGGCGAGGACGTCACCGCCGTCGACGATCCGAGCCGGGCGCGGCTGCGGCGCGATCTCGTCGGCATCGTCTTCCAGCAGTTCAATCTGGTTCCCTCGCTGGACATCGCGGCGAACATCGCATTGCAGGCGCGCCTGAACGGCAGGGCGGACCGGCAGGAACTCGACCGGCTGGCGAACGCGCTCGGCCTTGTGCCGCATCTGGACAAGTATCCCGAGCAACTGTCGGGCGGACAGCAGCAGCGCGTCGCGATTGCCCGGGCGCTCGCGGCGCGCCCGCAACTGATCCTCGCCGACGAGCCGACCGGCAATCTCGACGAGGCGACCGCCGATGAGGTGATGGATCAGTTTCTGGGGCTGGTCGCGTCGACTGGCGCAGCGCTGCTGATGGTCACGCACTCGATGCGGCTCGCGGCAAGGCTCGGCCGTCAGGCGCATCTGCGTCAGGGCAGGCTGGCGTGAATGGCGCAATCCTCTCGGCGCTTGCCTCGCACTGGCGGCGCAATCCCCTGCAATTGCTGGCGCTGGTCCTCGGGCTTGCACTGGCGACCGCGCTCTGGTCCGGCGTGCAGGCGATCAATGCCGAGGCCCGCGCCAGCTATGACGCCGCGGCCGCCCTGCTGGCGCAAGACCGGTTCGATCATCTCGCGACCCGCGATGGCGGCCTCATGGGCGAAGCGCAATTCGTCGCGCTGCGCCGTGCCGGCTGGCTGGTCAGCCCCGTCCTCGAGGGCCGCCTGCGGCTTGACGATTCGCCCGGCATCCGGCTGGTCGGCGTCGATACGCTGACGGCGCCGCCGGGTTCGAGCGCCGCCGCGGCGGTCTCGGGGATCGATCTCGTCCAGTTCCTCCGCGAGCCATGGCTCGTCGCCCATCCGGATACGGCCCGGCAACTTGCCGCCTACCTGCCCAATCCGGTGCATGCCGACCGCTCGGTTACGCCCGGCATTGCGCTTGCCGACCTGCGCGTCGCCCAGGCCCTGCTCGGTCGGGAAGGCCGCATCAGCCGCCTGATCCTCCTGCCGCAGCAGCCCGTCCGCCAACAGGCGCTCGGCGAAATCGCGCCGGACCTCGTTCTTCATCAGGCCGGCGGCGTCAGCGAGGTGGCGCGGCTGACCGACAGTTTTCACCTGAACCTTGCCGCCTTCGGCTTTCTCAGTTTCGCCGTCGGCATCTTCATCGTCCACGGCGCCATCGGGCTTGCCTTCGAGCAACGGCGCCCCCTGGTGCGGACCCTGCGCGCCATCGGCGTGCCCCTGCGCCGGCTGGTCGGCCTGATCCTGCTGGAGCTCGTCCTGCTTTCCATCGGTGCCGGCGCGCTCGGCATCGTGCTTGGCTACGCGGTCGCGGCGCTCCTGTTGCCGGATGTCGCGGCGACGCTTCGCGGCCTGTATGGCGCCGATGTGGCGGGCGAGGTGCAGCTTCGGCCGGCCTGGTGGCTGGCCGGCCTGTGCATGGCGCTCGGCGGCACGCTGCTCGCGGCGCTCGGGGCCCTGTGCCGGCTGGCGCGAATGCCTGTGCTCGCCGGCGCAGGTCGCCGCGCCTGGTCGCTTGCCTCGCAGCGGACACGCCGGCTGCAACTGGCGGCGGCGCTGCTGCTCCTGTCGGGCGCAGGCCTGCTGGCCGCGGGAAGTCACGGACTGATGGCCGGCTTTGCCCTGCTGGCGTGCCTGCTCCTCGGCGCGGCGCTGTCCTTGCCGTCCCTGCTCGCACTCGTGCTGCGATCCGGTGAAAGCCTCGCGCAAGGCGCAATGGCGCAATGGTTCTGGGCCGACAGCCGCCAGCAGCTCCCTGGCCTCGGCCTCGCCCTGATGGCGCTGCTGCTTGCCTTGGCTGCCAATATCGGCGTCTCGACAATGGTTTCAAGCTTTCGCCTGACCTTCATCGGCTTTCTCGACCAGCGCCTCGCCGCCGAACTCTATGTCGATGCGACGGGAATCGGCGACCGGGAGCGGTTCGAGCGCTTCCTGCACGACCGCGCCGAAGCCATATTGCCGAGTCTGGCCACCGATGCGACGCTCGCCGGCCTTCCCGGCAGGATCGAAGGCGTGCGCGTCGGGGAAACCCATCGCAGCAACTGGCGCTTCCTCGAGGCCGCTCCGGATGCCTGGGATGCGGTCGCAGCCGGTAGGGCGACGATCATCAATGAACAGCTGGCGCGGCGGGCGGGGCTGCGGCCAGGCGCAATGCTGGCGCTTGGGCCGGACCTGAGACTGCCCGTCGCCGGCATCGTAGGCGATTACGGCAATCCGGTCGGCGAGGCACTTGTCGGTGAGCAGCTGTTCATCGAAACCTATCCGGACATCGTTCCCACCCGTTACGGCATCCGAACAAGCGATCCGGAAGCGCTGCGGCAAGCGCTGATCGACGAGCTCGGTCTTGCGCCGGAGAATATTCTCGACCAGGCCGCGCTGAAGGCCTACTCGCTGTCGATCTTCGAACGGACTTTTTCGGTAACCGGCGCGCTGAGCGTCCTGACGCTGGCAGTTGCCGCCTTCGCCATGTTGATGAGCCTGCTCACGCTCGCTGCCCTGCGCTTGCCGCAGCTCGCTCCGATCTGGGCGATGGGCATGACGCAGCGCCATCTCGCGGGACTGGAGATGCTGCGCGCCCTGCTGCTTGCCGCAATCACGGCGTTGCTCGCGCTGCCGCTCGGCCTGGCACTGGCCTGGGTCCTGCTCGCCATCGTCAATGTCGAGGCCTTCGGCTGGCGCTTGCCCATGTTTCTCTTTCCGCAGGATTATCTTCTGCTGATCCTGCTCGCCTGCCTCGCTGCGCTCCTGGCCGCGGCCTGGCCGGCGCTGCGACTGGCACGGATGGAGCCGGCGGCACTGCTGAGGATCTTCGCCAATGAACGGTAGGACAATCCGCAGATTCCTGAATTGCCTCAGCCTCGCCATCCTGCTGCTCGTGCCGGTTGCCCCGGCGGCGGGCCAGGGCTTTGCCGGGCTCGGCTCGGATGCGGAGGGCTTCGCCATCCCGCAGCCCGGCATTGCGTTGCAATTTCCGCGTGATCATGGAGCGCATCCGGATCATCGCATCGAATGGTGGTATGTCACCGCCAACCTGGCCGGCGACGATGGCAGGGAGTACGGCCTGCAATGGACCTTGTTCCGATCCGCCCTGGCCCCGCCCGGCGCAGACGATCCGGACGCATCGCAGCTCTGGTTCGGCCACGCCGCCATCACCAGTGAAGCCGCGCATTACGCCACGGAACGATTTGCCCGCGGCGGCACAGGACAGGCCGGCGTGACGGTGGAGCCTTTCGCAGCATGGATTGATGAATGGCGCCTCGCCGGCGAGCGCTTCGACGGGGAACTGTTCCTGACCGCTGCCGGGCCTGACTTTGCCTATGATCTTCGCATGGAAGCCAAAGGACCGGTCGTCCTGCACGGCGATGCGGGCTATTCGGTGAAATCGCAACGTGGGCAGGCCAGCCATTACTACTCGCAGCCCTTTCTCGCGGTGAGGGGCATGCTCGTCCTGCCAGAGGGTGAAGTCGCGGTGGAAGGTACGGCCTGGCTCGACCGCGAATGGTCCTCGCAGCCTCTCGCGGCGGACCAGACAGGCTGGGACTGGTTCTCGCTTGCCCTTGATACAGGGGAGAAGCTGATGGGCTTCCGCT
The DNA here is from genome assembly GCA_964383325.1 of uncultured Rhizobiaceae bacterium. Taxonomy (GTDB): domain Bacteria; phylum Pseudomonadota; class Alphaproteobacteria; order Rhizobiales; family Rhizobiaceae; genus CAYLGY01. The sequence continues at coordinate 355 of CAYLGY010000023.1, read as the reverse complement.
TGCGCAGCACGGACGGCGACAGCTTCACTTCCGCCAGCTGGATCCTGCCGGACGGGACGGTCAAGGCGTACGGGCATGGCCAGCTGACCGCCACGCCGGCGGAACATAAGCGCGTTGCGGGCCGCACCATCCCGACAAGGTGGCGGCTGGTCCTGCCAGAAAGATCGCTCGATATCACCGTGGAGGCGTTGAATCCTCAATCCTGGATGGATCTCACCATCCCCTATTGGGAAGGACCGGTTCGTGTATCCGGCACGCATTCGGGCCGCGGCTATCTCGAGATGACGGGATACGCGCCATAGCGCAGGTTCCCGGAAAGTGGTCTCCGCTTTCCGGACAAGAACCTGCGCCAACA
>CAYLGY010000022.1:22321-32862 GCA_964383325.1 uncultured Rhizobiaceae bacterium | reverse complement strand
TCCCGGAAAGTGGCTCCCGCTTTCCGGGCCGGTCTCAATAATGCGCCAGGAAACCGCCATCGACCGCCAGGATGTGGCCGGTGACATAGGAACCGGCGGGGGAAGCCAGGAAGACCGCGGCGCCTGCAATTTCCGACGGATCGCCCCAGCGGCCGAGCGAGGTACGCTGCGACAGCCAGGCGGCAAGCTCCTTGTCCTCGACCAGATAACGGTTGGTCTCGGTTGCGAAGAAGCCGGGCGAGATCGCATTGACCGTGATGCCTGACGGGCCGAGCTCGGCGGCGAGGGCCTTGGTCATCGCGATCAGCGCGCCTTTCGAGGTGATATAGGTTGCATCGCCCGGCCGCGCGATATGGGCTGCGATCGAGGTCATGTTGATGATGCGCCCGCCGCTGCGCCGGGCCATGTGGCGTGCCGCGTGACGCGAAAGCAGGAAAGGCGCGACCAGATTGGCTTCCATCATGGCGCGCACGTCGTCCGGCTCGAACTCGTCGAGAAAGCGCCGGTCGCGCATGCCGACATTGTTCACCAGGATATCGAGGCCGCCATGCGCCTCCGCGGCCGCGTCGACCGCGGCATGCATCTGTTCGGCCGCATTGACGTCACCGACGAGCGGCACCACATTGCCGGCCTCGGCAAGCTGCTCGACTGCCGCGCCGACCGATTCCGGGGTGCGGCCATTGATCAGCACCGTGGCACCCGCGGCCGCCATGTGCCGGGCAATCTCGAATCCGAGGCCACGTGTCGCTCCGGTGATCAGCGCCACCTTGCCTGCCAGCGAGAAACTGGACAATTGTTGTCTCCCTTCAGATGCGATGATTGCAGTTGGTTCAACAGGAAAGGCTCTAGCCGTGCCTGAGGGCGATGGTCTTCAGGGAAGAGAATCCGTTCAGTGCCTCAAGCCCCTTCTCGCGTCCGAAGCCACTGGCCTTCACGCCTCCGAATGGAAGTTCGATGCCTCCGGCCGCGCCGTAATCATTGACGAAGACCTGCCCGGCCTCGAGATTGCGCGCCAGCCGGAGCGCCCTGCCGGCATCGCGTGTCCAGACGCCGGCGACGAGCCCGTAGGGCGTGCCATTGGCGATTTCCAGCGCGTCATCCTCGTCGCGCACCCGGATTACGGACAGGACCGGGCCGAAGATCTCCTCCTGTGCGACGGGATGGTCCGCCGGGACCTCGCCGATCACGGTCGGGGCATAGTAGAAACCGCCTTGCGGCAGGTCCGCGTCAAGCGCAGTCCTTGCAAGGAGGGGAAGCCCGTCCCGCGTTGCGGCGTCGACCATCCCGATGACCCGCTGATGCTGCTTGCGATTGATGAGCGGTCCGCAATCTGGATCGGAAATGGCGCTGCCGACCCGCAGTCGAGCGAACGCATCGGCGAGCCTTCCGACGAGCGTGTCGTGGATCTCGTTGGCCACCAGCAGCCGGCTGCCGGCCGAACAGGTCTGGCCGCTGTTCTGGATGATTCCCTTGACGAGAAAAGGCAGCACCTTGTCCAGATCGGCATCGGCGAGGACGATCTGGGGCGATTTGCCGCCAAGTTCCAGCGTCACCTGCGTCGTGTTGGCAGCAGCCGCCGCCTGGACGAGTTGCCCGACGGGATTGGAGCCGGTGAAGGAGATGTGGCTGATCCCCGGATGGCCGGCAAGCGCGGCGCCGGCTTGTGTTCCGAGGCCAGTCACGACATTGATGACCCCGGCCGGGAATCCGGCTTCGAGGGCAAGCCTGCCAATGAAGAGCGCCGTCAGGGAGGCGTCTTCCGCCGGCTTGATGACGCAGCAATTTCCAACCGCGACCGAGGCGGCAACGCTGCGCCCGATGATCTGCATCGGATAGTTCCACGGGATGATGTGGCCCGTGACTCCGAGGGGCTCACGGATGGTCATGACCGTGTATCCCTCTTGGAAGGGGATCGTGTCGCCGTGAAACTTGTCGGCGGCCTCGCCGTAGAATTCGAAATAGCGGGCGCAGGCGAGCGCATCGGCGCGCGACTGGCCGACCGGCTTGCCGACATCGTGCACTTCGAGGCAGGTCAGCTCGTCCGCCTTGCTGCGGATGAGTTCGGCAAGCCTCAGCATCAGCCTGCCGCGCTGATAGGCCGGCATCTGCCGCCACGAATTGCGGAAGGCCCCGCGCGCTGCCGAAACGGCGCGATCGATCTCCGCGGCCTGGCCGGCGGCGATCTCGGTGAATTGCTGGCCGGTGCTCGGATCAAGGACGGGGATGGTCTCCGAAGAGGAAACCAGTTCGTCGCCGATCAGATGAGTGGGCGAATGGCTCGTCAGTACGGAAGAGAGTTCAGGCATTCTCGATCATTTCTGCGGGCAGGGGCTGGTAAAGACCGGTCTCCGGTCCGGGAATCCGGCCGTCGAAGACCAGTCCGGGATAACCTTCGGATGCAAGTTTCTCGCAATGGCGGCGATAGACGTCAAGGCCGCCGACATAGGGGAAGAAAAGCCGAGGCTTTCCCGGAATGTTCGCTCCCATATACCAGGAATCGGCAAGTGGATAAAGTGTGGCCTGAGCAAGGTCATGGACATGCTGCACCCATGCATCTTCGGCCCCAAGATCGGGCTCGACGCGATGGAAGCCGCCCTTGCGCATCCCTTCGAGAAGGTCGGCGATCCAGTCGACATGCTGTTCGTCCATCAGGATGATGTTGGTAAGAACCGACGGGCTGCCGGGTCCGGCCAAGGTGAAGAAATTGGGCAGACCCGCGGTCATCAGCCCGAGGAATGTGCGCGGACCATGTTCCCATTTCTCGGCGAGGCGGAAACCGCCCTTGACGCCGATGTCGATGTTCAGGATCGGCCCGGTCAGGGCATCGAAGCCGGTCGCGAAGACGATGGCGTCGAGCTCGTACTCGCCATTGCTCGTCCGGATGCCGCTGGGTGTGATTTTCTCGATCGGCCCTTCCTTCAGATCGACCAGCGTGACATTGGGGCGGTTATAGGTCTCGAAATAGCCGGTGTCGGAGATCGGCCGCTTCGTGCCGATCGGGTGATCGTAGGGGATCAGCTTCTCGGCAAGTTCGGGATCCTTGACCTTTTCCCGAATCTTCCTGCGGACAAACTCCGCCGCAGTCTCGTTGGCCTCGAGATTGGTCAACAGGTCGGTAAAGGCGCGCAGGAAGTTCAGCCCGCCCTTGTTCCACAGCGATTCGTAATGGCGTTCGCGCTCTTCCGGGCTGACGCTGAGCGCACTCCGGTCGGGGATGTCATAGAGCTGATTGCCGTTCTTGGTATAGCGCTGCCGGATCCGGGTAATCGGGTAGTTCGCCTTGACCTGCTCGATATATTCCCGGGTCAGCGGGCGGTTTCCTGCCGGAACGCTGTATTGCGCCGTGCGCTGGAAAACGTAGAGGTGGCTGGCCTGCTCGGCGATCAGCGGAATCGACTGGACGCCGGAGGAGCCGGTGCCGACCACGCCGACACGCAGGCCCGTGAAATCCACTTCTTCGTGCGGCCACTTGCCGGTATGGTACCACTTGCCCTGGAAGCTCTCGAGGCCCTTGAACTTCGGCACCTGGGGCAGGGAAAGGGGACCGGTCGCGAGAATCACGTAGCGCGCGGTCACGCAGTCTCCCCTGTCGGTGCGGACAGTCCACAGGCCGCTGGCCGGGTCATGCTCGGCTGAGGTCACGCGGGTCGAGAACTGGATATGCTTGCGCAGGTCGAACTTGTCCGCCGCATAGTTGATGTAGCGGAGGATTTCCGGCTGCGCGGCAAATCGCTCGGTCCAGTCCCATTCCTGCGAAAGCTCGTCGGAGAATGTGAAGGAATATTCCGTGCTTTCCACGTCACAGCGGGCGCCCGGGTAACGGTTCCAGTACCAGGTTCCGCCGACATCGTCCCCAGCTTCGAAAGCGCGCAATGAGTACCCCAGCTCGCGAAACTTGTAGATCGCGTAGAGGCCGCCGAAACCGGCGCCGACGATGACGAGATCGATATCGGGCGTTGCACTGGTCAGATCCCGGCCTGCATTTTGACTTGTCATTGCTTGACTGCCTTCATTCCCTTGTGGGGCCTGCAGGCCCCAGCCAGTTTTCTACTTTTGCATGAGATGAGAAAGCATGGGAAAGTTTCCCTTGAATCTCAAATACCGATTCTGTCCCTGTTCCATAACTGCACGTCATCAGTCGAGGCGCGCGCGGGCTGCGCGAGGCATTGTATGCGGCGCTACATTGCCGTCACGGCGCCGTCGACCGTGAATACCGATCCGTTGACGAAGCTGGCCTCATCGGAAGCCAGGAAGCCGATCAGCGCCGCGACTTCCTCGGGCTCGCCATAGCGGCGGGCGGGGACCGCGGGCGCCGGCGTTCCCGAACCGAGATCGGGCATGGTCTTGCGGGAGGCGTCGATGGCCTGGATCATCCTGCCGGCGATCGGGCCTGGGCTGATGCAGTTGACGCGAACGCCAAACGGCGCCGCCTCGAGCGCGGCGCTGCGGGTAAGCCCGACCACGGCGTGCTTGCTGGCGACATAGGCCGAAAGGCCGGGGCGGCCGCGAATTCCGGCGACGCTCGACGCATTGATGATGCTGCCGGACTTCCTGGCGATCATGACCGGCAGGACATGCTGCAAGGTCAGCATGATGCCCCGCACATTGACGGCGATCACCTTGTCGAACACTTCGATCGGATAGTCGACAATATTGCGTACCACGCCCTCGATGCCGGCATTGTTCACGGCGACATCAATGCCGCCGAACCGGGAGACCGCCTGTTCGACCGCATCCTTCACCTGGTCGGGTTGTGTGACATCGGCAACGATCCGGAGCAATTGCGCGCCCGTGCCGTCCAGGGCCGCGCCGACCCGGTCAAGCGCCGCATCAGTTACCTCCACGGCAACGATGTCATGCCCGCGGCCGGCCAGCAGCTTCGCCGCCGCAATGCCGATGTCTCCGCCGGCTCCCGTAATCCATGCAACCTTCCTGCTCATGTCGTTTCTGGTCTCCCTGTTGGCAAAATGCCGTTCTCGCCGGGCTATTCCGGCAGTCGAAGCGAGTCGCGCAGCCATTGGCATGCATCTGCCAGAGCCGCCGCGCTGCCCGGGCTGATCGCGCTCATCCGGGCAAATCCGTGGATCAGGCCCGGACCCGGCCGGATCGTGACCGCATTGCCTTCCGCCGCCAGGCGGCGGCCGTACTCCTCGCCCTCATCGCGCAGGGGATCGAATTCTGCCGTCAGGATCATCGTTCGTGGCATGGCGGAAAGGTCCGGTGCACGGATCGGCGCGGCATCGGGATGTTCCTTGTCTGCCTCCGAGGGTAGATAATGCGTCCAGAAGGCGATCATGTCCTGTCGCGACAGGAAATAGCCCTCCGCATTGTCCCGGTAGGACGGGCGTTCCGCGGAATGGTGGTCGGTAACGGGATAGAATAGCAGCTGGGCGCGCAGTTCGACCGTGCCGCGCAGCCGGATCGCCGCGACGGTCGCCAGATTGGCGCCGGCGCTGTCACCCGCCACGGCGAGCTGCCGGGGGTCGGCGCCCAGTTCCTGCGCATTGGCGGCTGCCCACGCAATGGCGGCGACGGCATCCTCCACGGCGGCGGGAAATTTGTGCTCCGGCGCCAGTCGATAGTCGATTGCCAGCACCCTCGCGCTGGCACCATTGGCAAGTCGACGGCATAGATCGTCGTGCGTATCGAGATCGCCCATGACGAAGCCGCCGCCATGAAAGAAGATTGCGAGCGCGCGGGTATCGGCGCCGGCCGGAGTGTACAGCCGCGCCGCCAGCGGGACGGGCGCGGGGATCGTCAGATCGGTGATGGCGCCGGTCTCGACCGTCGATGGCTGGGTTTTCTCGCGCATCTGCCGGCGCAAGGCATCCACGCCAAGCGTATGCATCTCCGGCGCATCCTTCAGCGATTCCAGCAAGGCCGCGATTGCAGGTTCCAGCATCAGACTTCCTTTCCCGGGGCTTCCGCGGCCTCTTCCGCCAGCATGGTCCGCACCGTGTCGATGAAGCGCTGGAGCGGGGCGGTGACCGCATTGCGGTTCCATACGAGTTCCAGCTCCAGCGAAAAATCGAGATCGCTGACCGGCAGCAGGACGACGCTCCCGGGGCGCCGATGGCTGATGCCGGTCGTGACGATGCCGATGCCCATTCCCACCGAGATCAGGCTGAGCAGCGTGCCCTCGCTATCCGCTTCCTGGATGATGTGCGGGTGGAGCCCCTTGGAGCGGCAGGCCTCCAGCAACCGGTCATGGAACATCGGATTGGCCGCCCGGCGCAGCCAGACGAACTGCTCGCCCTGCAATTCCGCCAGGGTGACGGAAGCTCTCGACGCCAGCGGATTGGAAGCCGGAACGGCAAGGACGAAATGCTCGGTCTGGAGCCGGATGTAATCGAGCCCTGTCCGGTCGGCTGGCCGCAGATACATGAAGCACGCGTCGATCTCGCCCTTGTCAAGCCGGTCAATCTGCTCGAGCGACATCATCGGCTTCAGTTCGAGCTCCACATCCGGCTGTGCGAGCCGGAAGCGATGGAAGGATTTCGGAACGAGCCCGAACCAGGAGGAAACCTCGTTGAACCCGATCTTGATGACGCCGATCTGGCCGCGGTCGACCCGCTGGGCGCGCTTCGTCGCCCGCTCGACGTCAGCAAGGATCTTGCGCGCGTCCTCGAGGTAGGAGCGGCCGGCGGGCGTCAGGCGCACGCCGCGCAGCAGCCGGTCCAGCAACTGCACATCGATCTCGCGTTCCAGGTTCTGGATCTGGCGCGTCAGCGCGGGCTGCGAAATGTTCAGGATCTTTGCCGCCCTGCCGAGATGCTCCTCGGTGCCGACCGCGACAAAATACCTGAGGTGACGCAGTTCCACGGTGCTTCCCGTCCTGTTTCAATGACCCGCCGGTCTTCAGCGCCCCATGACGAGTTTGGGGAGGAAGAGCACCATGTCCTTCCAGACGATGCAGAGCACCAGCGCCGCTACCAGGACCGTGAACGGTCGAACGATGGATCGCGCGAATTCGTTGACCGATACCCCGGCAATATTGCAGGTGATGAACATGGTAATGCCGACAGGCGGCGTGATCAGGCCCATCATCGTCGACAGGACGAAGACGATGCCGAACTGTACGGGATCGATCCCCGCCGACATTGCGATCGGCGCGAGGATCGGAGTCAGAAGCACCAGCATGGTGATCTCTTCCATCACCGTCCCGAGGATCAGGATGAGCAACGCCATGATCCCGAGCATGAGGATCGGCGAGTCGGCCAGGTTCAGCGCTCCGAACGCCCCGCCAAGCACGACACCGGCATGTTCGACGCTGAGGATCCAGGACATGGCGCTGGACGCCGCCACGACGAACAGGACGGCGCCCGTCATGCGCGCCGAATTGACGAGCGCCTCGGTCAGCAGCTTCAGAGTAAGCGAGCGGTAGACGACAATGCCGACCAGTAGCGTGTAGACGACTGCCGCGGCCGCGCCCTCCGTCGGCGTGTAGACGCCGCCGACCATGCCGCCGAGGATGATGATCGGCATCAGGAGACAGAGAAACGCATCCCTGCCGGTGGTGAGCAATTTGCGCAGGCTGAACTTCGTCCGGGCGATCTTGTCGTCGGAATATTTCATGTAGAGGTCGAGCATCAGCAGGAACGCCATCACCACGCCGGGAATGACGCCGGCCAGCAGCATCCGGCCGAGCGATACACCCGAAAGGCTCGAATAGATGACCATTGCAATGCTGGGCGGGATGATGGGTGCGAGGGTTGCCGATGCCGACACGATCGCAGCCGCATCCGCCGGCTTATAGCCTTCCTTCTTCAGGGCGGGAATGAGGACGGAGCCGATGCCCGCCGCATCGGAGGTCGCCGAGCCGGACATTCCGGCCATCATCACATTGGCCACGACGACCGTGTGCGCGAGCCCGCCGCGAATATGACCGACAAGGGCAAGCGAGAAGGCGATCATCCGGTCCGTCATGCCGCTGCTGTTGAGCAGTGCGCCGGCAAGCAGGAAAAGCGGGACGGCCAGCAGGGTAAAGGATTGCGACATCGAGCTGATCGTCTGCTGCGCGATCACGGTCGAGGGGATCAGCTGGTTGAATGCCGAGAAATACAGCGTCGCCGTCAGGACCATCGAAAATCCGACCGGAATGCCGACCAGGATCAATCCGAGAAACGCGATCGTGAGAATGAGAAGGGTCATGGCTGGTCCGCCGCAGGCTTGCGTGGTTCCGATTTGCCGGTCAGATCCCTGAACAGTTCATCGAGGAGAAAGATCGCCGCGATAGCGGAGCCTACCGGCAAGGCAAGATAGACCCAGAACAGCGGCAGGCCGGATGCGGGGGAAACGGTCCGGGCGGCAGGGCCGAACAGCGGCAGGGCGGTATAGACCAGGATGGCGAGGCCAAGCAGGCCGCCGATCGCCGCCACGATCCGGATCACGCGCTTCATTCGTCGCGACGCAAATTCGGTAAGCATGTCGACAACGAGCTGCTGCCCGGCGCCAATCGCTGCCGCGCCCCCGATGAAGACGAGCCAGACGAGGAGATAGCGGGCGATCTCCTCGGGCCAGGAAAGTGAAATCCGGAACACGTAGCGGCTGATGATCTGTGCGAAGAGAATTGCGACGATGGACGCGAGAATACATGCGGCCACGAGTTCGGTAATTCGCAACAACACTCTGATCATCGCGACGCCCCCTGTTCCGGAATTTCGAGCTTGCCGTTGATCGTTTCTGGACTAGAGCTTCTGAATCTCGGCAAGGATTTCCTTGTCGATCTCCTCGACGACGATCTGCGGGAAGACTTCTTCCTGTGCGATGCGGCGCATTTCGGTGGCATCGAATTCGTGCACGGTTACGCCTTCAGCCTCCAGCTTGCCGATGACCGCAGCATCATTCTCATTGTATTTGATGATCTGCGCGTCATTGGCTTCCTTCTGGGCGGTGATGATGGCCTGCTGCACGTCCTCGGGCAGCGTATCCCATTTCGCCGACGACACGAGGAAAGCCGCGGTGCTGATGGCGTGGTTGGAGAGCGAAACGTGCTGGGCGACTTCGTACTGCTTGGCGTCGAACATCGATTCAAGCGCCGTTTCCGATGCATCCACCGTTCCCTGTTGCAGGGCCAGGTAGGTTTCGGTCCAGGAAATCGGGGTCGGGATTGCGCCAACTGCCTGGAAGAGCTGGACAAAAGCCGGCGATTGCTGGGTGCGGATCTTGATGCCGGAAAGATCAGCGGAAGTCTTGATCTCCTGGCTGCCATAGATGTTGCGCCAGCCCGACATCCAGAAGCCGAGGACTTCGAGGCCCGTGCCTTCGGCCGCATCGATCGCGAGCTGGCCGGGCTTGCCGTCGACGGCTGCCTTCCAGTGATCGTAATCGCGGAAGAGGAATGGCAGGTCGAACACCCGGCCGGGTTGTACGACGTTGGCCCAGACCGAGATGATTCCCAGATCGATCGTGCCGGTCTGCAGGCCTTCCAGCGTCTGGGTCTCGGAGCCGAGCTGGGCATTGGGGAAGACTTCGACCTTGACCTTGCCGGAAGTCAGTTCGCTGACCCTTTCGGCAAAGACTTCAGCGCCGTGATGTCTTGCCGTCGACGTCCCCAGCGGGTGCGACAGGCGCAGCGTGATTTCCTGAGCGAAGGCGCCCGTCGAGGAGATGCCGATCGAGGTCAGGAGAAATGCCCCCGCGACGGTTGCGAGGGACAGGGGCGAGCATGAACGAAAGCGCATTGACGTGAACCTCCCAGAATCTTGTCCTTTCCCTCTGGCTGCAAGCGCCATCGGGTAACTCCGGCGCGGAGTTCGGGAGGTTGTAAGGTTGCGAAGACTTGATTTCAAATGCCAATCATTACCCGGATCGATAGCCTCAGGTTATCAAACATGTAATTCCGGGACAAAGCAATGCTTTCCGGCTTTGGCGAGCGGCACTCGAATCAATTGGACAGCGATACCGATTTCAGGTGAGACTGGGGATTGTGTCCCGCAATGCGACCGCAAGCATGCGATCGGGCGGACCCGTTTCCTTGCCGCTGCCTGCCGGAGCGGTGCATCAACAAGAGGGATGTTCGACAGATGAACGCCGAGATCGGGGCGCTTTTCAGGCTTGACGGGCGGGTCGCCCTGGTGACTGGCGCAGCCGGCGGCCTGGGTCGCCAGATGGCGCGCGCCCTCGCGGAAGCCGGCGCGCATGTGGTGCTTGCGGATGTGAATGGCGAGGCGCTCGCCGCCACGCATGCGCAACTTGCGCAGGCAGGGCTTGCGGCCTCCACGGCGCAATTCGATGTCACGGACAGGCTGGCTGCGCCGGCGGCGGTCGACGGGATCGTCGGGGAGCATGGACGCCTGGACATTCTCGTCAACAATGCGGGGATCGTGACGCGTAATCCCGTCGCGGAACATTCCATGGCGCAGTGGGACCGGATCATGGACACGAACCTGACCTCGCTGTTCGTGCTGGCGCGCCAGGCCGCGCCGGTCATGGAAAGCCAGGGTTTCGGGCGCATCATCAACACGGCCTCGATCATGGGAATGACGACGCGCCGCGGCATCGTCTCCTACGTCGCCGCCAAGCACGGGGTACATGGCCTC
>CAYLGY010000022.1:0-22221 GCA_964383325.1 uncultured Rhizobiaceae bacterium | reverse complement strand
GACGCGCCGCGGCATCGTCTCCTACGTCGCCGCCAAGCACGGGGTACATGGCCTCACCCGGGCGATCGCCGCCGAACTGGGCGACAAGGGCGTGACCTGCAATGCCATCGCGCCGGGGTTCTTCCGCACCGAGATCAACAGTGATGTCGATCCGCAATTCCGTGAGAGGGTGGCGCGGCGAACTCCGGCAAGGCGCTGGGGAGGCGCGCGTGAGCTTGCCGGGCCGGTCGTCTTCCTGGCGAGCGAAGCCAGCTCCTTTGTCAACGGGCACATGCTCGTCGTCGATGGCGGGCTGACCGCGACCTTGTTCGAGACCGATTGATAGCGGCAGCAGGGAGGGTTCGTCACGAATGACCGGGCTACTGAAGGACCGTTTGGCAGTCATTACCGGCGCAGGTTCCGGGATCGGCAGCGGCATTGCGCGCTCCATGGCCGCGGCGGGTGCAAGGGTCGTCTGCGTAGGCTCGACTCCGGCCTCGGTAACTGCCATCGCCGCCGAGCTCGGCGGCCTTGCGATGGGCTGTAATGTGGCGGACCGCGAAGCCTGTGACCGCCTTGCCGAAGAAGTCCGCAGCACCGCCGGCCCGGCCGCGATCCTGGTCAACAATGCCGGGCTGGTGAAGCGGCGCGGCATCACCGCGCCTGAGGCGCGCCAGGACTGGGATGAGACCATGGCCGTCAACCTTGACGGGCCCTTCAACATGGTCACCGCCTTTCTCGATCAGCTCGCAGAGACCCGGGGCGCCATCATCAACATCGCATCGGTGCAGTCCTTCGTGGTGCGCCGGAATTCGGCTGCCTATGGGGCGTCCAAGGGCGGCGTGCGCCTCCTGACCTCTCATCTCGCCGTCGAACTGGCGCCGATGGGTATTCGCGTGAATGCCATCGCACCCGGGGTTGTCGCGACCCCGATGACCCGGGGGCTGCAGGAGAATCCGGCACTGGTCGCCGAGACCTTGCAGCGCGTGCCGCTCGGACGCCTCGGCGAGCCGGGCGACATTGGCGATCCCTGCGTGTTTCTCGCCTCGGACATGGCCCGGTTCATTACCGGCGTCACGCTGCCCGTCGATGGCGGCTATCTTTGCTACTGAGCGATCGAGGGGACAGGGAATGAACGAATCGGAAAGCTTGCGTGCTCGCGACGACGAGCGTATCGCTGCGCTGCTCGCCGCGGATCTGGATGCGCTCGAGGAGATCCTTGCAGACAGCCTCGACTATGTCCATTCATCCGGTGCCGTCGATACCAAGGAGAGCTACCTCCGCTCGATCGCGGCCGGCAAGGTCCGCTATGAAAGCATCGTGCGCCACCGCTTCGTCCCCACGGTCCGGGGGGAGATGGCCTATGCGGTCTCGATCCTGGAAATCGTCGCGTCGGTCGACGGCAAGCGGGTCGAAGTCGGCAATCGCGTGCTGGATGTGTGGGTCGAGGATTCCGGCAAGTGGCGGCTGGCCGCCAGATCTGCGGCGCTGCACGATCTTGCCGGTGACGCGGCGCAGGATTAGCCGGCAGGCTGGTCAGTCATATAGCTGGAGCTGGATGTCCCTTGCCGCCCGGGTGACGGCCGCGCCGATTTCCTCAAGCCTTTCCGTTTCAGCCTGTCCGCTGAAGAGCACATTCGAGATGCAGTACTGAACGGCGCCGTCACGGTCCGCGATCGCGGCTGCGACCGTTGTCACGCCTTCGGCGAAATTGTCGATATCGGCTGCCCAGCCGCGCGCGCGTGCTTCCTCCACGTCGTTGAGATAGGCCTCGAAGGTCGGCGGTCGTTGCCATGACAGCTCGTTGAAGACGGTCTCAAGCTCGTAGCGTTTCATCGTGCTGTTTGCCGCCACGCAACGACCCATCGCGCCGACGAAGCTCGGCAGCCTCTGCCCCACCTCGATATGGATGTTCATCACCGAGCGGGAATCGAACAGTCCCAGGAGCATGAGCCGGTCGCGTGGCATCATCTTCCAGAGTCCGCTGACGCATCGATATTCCGAAGCCATGTCCTGAAGATATGGGGTCGCCATCCTCAGGGCCATCTCCCTGTCGAGGGCGCGGCGCGCCAGGAATACCGGCGTTACGCCGAGCGAATAGGTCTTCGATACCGGGTCGAAATTCGCAAAGCCCTCCGCCACCAGCGTTTTCAGAATGTTGAAGCAGGAGCTGGGGTTGAGCCCCCTGCGCCGGGCAATGGCATTGACGCCCAATGGCTCGCTCTCATGCGCGAGCAGGCGAAGAATGCCGGCAGCAGCCACGATGGAAGGAACGAGGGGCGGCGATTTGGGTGCGTTTCCGGTGACCATGGCCCTTTCATATCATTCAGATGGCTGAATGGCAATCAGTGTGTTGAATAAACCTGATTGGTGTGCTACAGGACGTCCATCAGGATAACGAGGCCGGCATGTGTGCGTCGCGTGAAACGAACAGACATGGAAATGCGCGAGCCCGGCCTGCCGGGGGAGGGTGCATTGCCACTCCCCGCAACCGGGAGGAGGGCGAATCCCATGCCGCTTGATCCCCAGCTCCTGCGCTCGCAGATGCCGATCACCATGCGGCATGCGTTTACCAGGCGGGATACGATGCTCTATGCGCTCGGCGTCGGCGTAGCGGTCGGAAAGCCGCTCGACCCCGCGGCGCTGCGCTTTGTCTATGAGGAGAAACTGCTGGCATTGCCGACCATGGCCGTCATTCTCGGCTATCCCGGTTTCTGGCAGAAGGAAGAACGATTCGGCCTCGACTGGCGACGCATTCTCCATGCGGAGCAATCCATCGAGATTCACGAGCCGCTTCCGGTCGAGGGCGTCGTCCGTTCCGAGACCCATATAGAAGACATTCTCGACAAGGGCGCTGAGAAGGGCGCACTTCTCTATGTGCGGCGCGACATTGTCGATGAGGCTTCGGCAAGGCCCCTTGCCACGGTTCGCCAGACCTCGTTCCTGCGCGGGGATGGCGGGTTTGGCGGCCGTCGCGAAGGCGGACGTGAGCCCTTCGCCATTCCCGAAAGGGCGTGTGACAAGATCCTCGAGAGCGTCACGACGCCGGAGCAGGCGCTGATCTACCGGCTGTCGGGCGACTACAACCCGCTGCACGTCTCGCCCGAAGTCGCGCGCGCCGCCGGTTTCGAGAAGCCCATCCTGCATGGCCTCTGCGTGTACGGCGTGGTCGGCCACGCGCTTCTGGCGCATCTGTGCGCGAACGAGCCGCACCGGTTGCGCCGCATGGATGTGCGCTTTTCCAGCCCGACCTATCCCGGAGAGACCCTCCGCACGGAAGTCTGGCATCTGGATCGCGGCAAGGCCGCCTTCCGGTCCACCGTCACGGGGCGCGATCGCCTCGTGCTGAACAATGGTTATGTGGAGTACGATTAGGCTATGTGGGGCATTCTGGCTTTTGGCGCATACATCCCGCGCACCCGTCTGCAGCGCTCCGCGGTGGTTGCCGCAAATGCGTGGTTCAATCCGGCCCTGAAGGCGCATGCCAGGGGAGAGCGTGCTGTCGCCAATTGGGACGAGGACAGCATCACCATGGCGGTCGAGGCAGCGCGGGATGCCCTTGGCACGCGCCCCCGGGAAGAGGTCGGCGCGCTTGTGCTGGCGTCGACGACCATGCCCTATCTGGATCGCCAGAACGCCGTGATCGCGAAGGAAGCCCTCAATCTGCCGGACGAGATTTCGGCTCTTGACATGACCGGTAGCCAGCGGGCCGGCATGACCGCGCTTTCCCAGGCTATGGCGCGTGCCGGCGCCGACGGGGAGCAGGTGCTCTGCGTGGCATCCGACAAGCCGAACGCAAGACCGGCCTCGGAAGCGGAACTGACCGCCGGCGCCGGCGCGGCTGCCTTTCTTCTCGGGACGGGGCCGGTCATTGCGCGCCGGCTTGCCTCGGCATCCCTGTCTGCGGATTTCATCGACCATTTCCGGGAGCAGGGGCGCCAGCATGATTACGAGTGGGAGGCGCGCTGGATCCGCGAGGAGGGCTATGGCAAGCTCGTTCCGCAGGCGATCGCCGCGGCGCTGTCTCGCGCCGGTCTCGGGGCGGACGCGATCGACACGTTCATTCTTCCTGCGCAGATGCGCGGGATAGCTGCATCGGTGGCGAAGCGATTTGGCATCCGGGACGATGCCGTGTTCGATGCCCTGTCGGCGACGATGGGTCATGCCGGCACCGCCCAGCCGTTGCTGTTGCTGGCGCTGGCGCTGGAGACTGCGCAGCCCGGGCAGAAATTGCTGGTCGCAGGTTTCGGATCCGGCTGCGAGGTCCTGCTGCTCGAACGCACGGATGCGCCGCTGCAGTCAGCGCCGGCGATGGGCGTAAGCGGCTGGCTCGCCCGACGCAAGCCGGAAGACAATTACACGAAGTTCCTCTTCCTTTCCGGCCAGGTCGATTTCGAGCGCGGCATGCGCGCGGAATTCGACCAGAAGCAGCCGCTCACCGCCCTGTGGCGGGAACGCCGCACGGTGCTCGGCCTGGTCGGAGGGCGCTGCACCGAGACCGGGGCAGTGCAGTTCCCGCGCTCGCAGGTCAGCGTTTCATCGAACATTCACGCAGTCGGCACGCAGGAAGACTATCCTCTCGCCGAGCGGACGGCGAGGATCCTGACCCATACTGCAGATCACCTGACCTACACGCCGGACCCGCCGAGCTATTACGGCATGATCGACTTCGACGGGGGCGGCCGGATGAGCGCGGAATTCTGCGATGTCGATCCGGACGACATCCATGTCGGCCGCGAGATGCGTATGATGTTCCGCATCAAGTGGCAGGACAATCTGCGCGGGTTTACAAGGTATTTCTGGAAGGCTGCGCCCGTCGGACGGCGCTCGGGAGATTGACGACATGGCAAGCGGAATACGGGACAAGGTCGCGATCGTCGGAATGGGATGCTCCCGCTTCGGAGAGCGCTGGGACAGCGATGCCGATGCGCTGATGGTCGAGGCCTTCACGGAAGCGATTGCCGATGCAGGTATCGAGCGCAATGCGATCGATGCGGCATGGTTTTCGGTGGCGATGGATTACGTCAATGTCGGACCGTCGGGGATCCCGGCGTCGGTGGCGTTGCGCCTCAACAACATCCCGGTCACGAAGGTGGAAAACTACTGCGCTTCGGGAACGGAGGCGTTTCGTGGGGCCGTGTATGCGGTCGCCAGCGGCGCCGCGGACATTGCGCTTGCCATTGGCGTCGAGAAGCTCAAGGACACGGGCTATGGCGGCCTGCCGGTCCGCAGTCGTGGCACGATGTTCGACATGACCGGGGTCGTAGGCTCGGCGCCGGGGAATTTTGCCCAGCTCGCGGCCGCCTACCAGGAACGGCACGGGCTGTCGAAGGTGGATCTGAAGCGCGCAATGGCCCATGTCTCGGTCAAGAGCCATGCAAATGGCGCGAAGAATCCCAAGGCCCATCTGCGCAAGCCCATCGACATCGATACCGTGCTCAATGCGCCCATGATCGCCGAGCCGCTGGGGCTCTATGATTGCTGCGGGGTCTCCGACGGGGCCGCCTGCGCCATCGTGACCACGCCTGAAATCGCGCGCTCGCTCGGCAAGAAGGATCTCGTGACGGTGAAGGCGCTGCAGCTCGCGGTTTCGAATGGCTGGGAACTCCAGGGTTCCGGCTGGGACGGCGGATATGTGCACACGACGCGGATCGCCGCCGACCGCGCCTATCGCGAGGCCGGCATCACATCGCCGCGCGACCAGCTCAGCCTGACCGAAGTGCATGACTGCTTCTCGATCACTGAACTGGTCACCATGGAGGATCTGCGCATCAGTCCGGAAGGCGGGGCCGTCCGCGATGTTCTGGACGGGTTGTTCGATGCGGACGGCGCCGTGCCCTGTCAGATCGACGGAGGCCTCAAATGCTTCGGCCATCCGATCGGCGCCTCCGGGTTGCGCATGATCTATGAGAATTATCTCCAGCTCCAGGGGCGTGCCGGCGCGCGCCAGCGCCAGGACGGACCTGTGCTTGCCCTGTCGCACAATCTCGGCGGCATGCCGAACCAGAATGTCTGCGCGGTCGCGATTGTGGGGCTGGAGGGAGCTTGAGCATGGATGCCGAAACGCTGAACCAGCTTCGCGAGACCATCCGGCGTTTCGCGCGGGAGCGGCTGGTGCCGCTCGAGGAGCAGGTTGCCGAAACTGACCAGATCCCTTCGGAGATCATCGAGGAGATCCGGGCACTCGGCCTGTACGGCCTGACCACCCCCGAGGAATATGGGGGGCTTGGGCTCAAGACGGCCGAAGAAATCGAGCTGATCATGGAACTGTGCTGGGCGTCCGCCGCGTTCCGCTCGGCCATCGGCATCAATCTCGGACTGGGTTCGCAGAGCATCCTGCGCGACGGCACCCCCGAACAGCGGCAGGAATGGTTGCCAAGAATTGCCAGCGGCGAGGTGGTGACTTCCTTCTGCCTTACCGAACCGGACTCCGGCTCCGACAGCGCCGCCCTCAGGACGAGCGCAGTCAAGGAGGGCGACACCTATGTGATCAACGGCACCAAGCGCTTCGTCACCAACGCGCCCGTGGCCGGGCTCTTCCTCGTCATGGCCCGCACCCATCCGGAACGATTGCCGAAAAATGCGCATGTCACGGCGTTCCTCGTGCCGCGCGACACGCCGGGCGTGCGGGTTGCCAACAGGGACCGCAAGATGGGGCAGGGCGGCGCCTGGTCCGCCGATGTCTATTTCGAGAATGTGCGGGTGCCCCGGAGCGCCATCATTGGCGGGGTTGAGGGCAGGGGATTTGCGACGGCGATGAAATCGCTGGATCGCGGCCGGATCAGCGTTGCGGCGGTTTGCGTCGGACAAGCCCGCCGGATTCTTCATGAGGCAGCACGCTATGCCAGCGAACGCAAGCAGTTCGGCAAGCCGATCGGCGAGTTCCAGCTTATCCAGGCAATGCTCGCGGACAGCAAGGCAGATCTCTATGCGGCCGAATGCATGCTCCGCGAGACCGCGCGACGTCATGATGCAGGTGAGCGAATCTCGGTCGAGGCATCGTGCTGCAAGATGTTCGCATCCGAAATGGTGGGCCGCATTGCGGATCGGGCGGTCCAGATCCATGGCGGCGCGGGCTACATGCGCGACAGCGCGGTCGAGCGCTTCTATCGCGATGTAAGGCTGTTTCGGATCTATGAAGGCACCACCCAGATCCAGCAACTCATCATCGGGCGCGAAGTGCTGAAATCCGTCGCCTGAAGCATGGGCGGCGGTGAAAATCGCACTTGCATAAATTCGAACAAACGTTAGACTAGCGACGAAACGACTTCAACGGGTTGCGGGTAGGGCCGAATCACCGGGCAGACGGATGTGCGTGGGAATTCGAGCGTCTTGCTGGGTGCCGTAAGGTTCGGCGTAACAGCATCGCGGTCGTTCTGCGGAGGATGTAAATGGATTTCTCGATCAGCGACGAGCAGCGCCAGATTTACGAATACGGGTCGCATCTGGCCAAGACCTTTGGAAACGACTACTGGCTCCGGCAGATTCGCAGCCGGCAGTTTCCGCACGAGCTGTTCCAGCAGATCGCGTCCGATGGCTATCTCGGTCTGATGGTGCCCGAGGAATATGGCGGCGCCGGTCTCGGCATGACCGAAATGGCGCTCTTCATGGAAGGCACCGCCAATAACGGCATTCCCCTGCTGATGATGGTGGTGGGGCCATGCATGACGATGTCGCATCTTGCCAGCCACGGCACGGAGAAGCACAGGCGGGAATTGTTGCCGGCTGCGTGCCGCGGCGAGATCCAGTTCTGCTTTGCGATCACCGAGGCAGGCGCCGGTTCGAACACGATGAACATCAAGACCATGGCGGAGCGGCGCGGCAACCGGTTCGTGCTGTCGGGAGAGAAGACATTCATCACTGGCGCTGACGTCGCCGATTACTGCCTCGTGGTGGCCCGCACCTCGCGCGCGGAAGCTGGCCGGCGCCCGACCGATGGCTTTTCGCTCTTCGTCGTCGATCTCAAGGCAAAGGGCGTCAGCAAGCAGCGCGTCAAGGTCTCGATTCCGTTGCCGGAAGAGCAGTGGACGCTATTCTTCGATTCTGTCGATCTTGGTCCTGAGGATCTGGTCGGCGAAGTCGATCAGGGCTTCTCGATCCTTTTCGACACGCTCAATCCGGAACGCATCATCCTCGCCGCTCTGTGTTGCGGCGTCGGCCGCTATGCGCTCGATCGCGCCGTGGCCTATGCCAGCGAGCGGGTTGTGTTCGACCGGCCGATCGGCGCCTATCAGGGGGTGCAGCATCCCTTGGCGAAGGCGCGCACCCAGGTTGAACTGGCGAGCCTCATGATGCGCAAGGCCGCCTGGGAATTCGACAACAAGCTGCCGGCCGGGGCTTCCGCGAACATGGCGAAATATGCCGCCGCCGAGGCCGGGATCGAGGCTGTTGACGCCTCGCTCCAGGCGCATGGCGGCGCAGGCTTCACGGAAGATACGGGCATCTATGAATTATATCCGATGATGCGGCTTCTGAGGACGGCTCCGGTCAATCGCGAGCTTTGCCTCAGCTTCATCGGCAACAAGGTCATGGGGCTTCCTCGCTCGTATTGAGCAGGCAAGAGGGCGAACGGGGAGAAGCGTATGCTTGCGCTCACGAATGTGCAGATCATGTACGATCGCGCGATCGAGGCGGTCCGCGATGTCTCGCTCGAGGTCAATGACGGGGAGATCGTGGCCTTGCTCGGCTCGAACGGCGCCGGCAAGTCGACGATCCTGAAGGCGATCTCCAATGTCCTCTACCCCGAGGAGGGGCAGGTATTGCATGGCCAGATTGCCTATGGCGGGCGCGACCTGCTGAAGGTGCCCGCCGACGACATCGTCCGCGCGGGCATCGTGCACGTGCCGGAAGGCCGGCGTCTCTTCACCCACATGACCGTGGAAGAGAATCTTGCCATGGGCGGCTATTTGCGCAGCCATGCGCAGGCAGCGGAAAGCTTCGAGAAGGTCTACGCGCTCTTTCCTCGCGTCGCCGAACGGCGCAAGTCGCTGGCCGGCTACCTGTCCGGAGGCGAGCAGCAGATGGTCGCCATCGGACGCGCCCTCATGGCCGCGCCGAAGCTGCTGATGCTCGATGAGCCCAGCCTCGGGCTGGCGCCCCAGATCGTCGACCAGATCATGGCGACGATCGTGGACCTCAATCGCACCGAAGGCATGTCGATCCTGCTCGTCGAGCAGAACGCCCTGCTTGCGCTTGGCGTCGCCAATCGGGGCTATGTGATGGAAAGCGGCAGAATCGTCATTGACGGAGAGGCGTCAAGGATCGCCGAAAATGACGATGTGAAGGAATTCTACCTGGGTTTCTCCGAAGGCGGTACCCGCAAGAACTATCGCGAGATCAAACATTACAAGCGTCGCAAGAGGTGGCTGTCGTGACCGCGATCCTGTCGATCAGCAACTTGAGCAAGAGCTTCGGGGCCGTGAAGGCGGTCAACGACGTCACGTTCGACGTTCCCGCGAAATCCATCTTCAGCGTCATCGGTCCGAATGGCGCCGGAAAGACGACGCTGTTCAACCTGATCAGCGCGATCTTTCCGCCCAGCGCCGGCACGATCAATTTCGACGGACATGCGATCCACACGGCCCGTACGCATCACCTGGCCCGGCTCGGCATTGCAAGGACGTTCCAGAATCTCGCCATCTTCTCGCGTGCCACGGTCATCGAGAACCTGCTCGTCGGGCTGCACCACAGCCTCAAGGCCAATCTGTTCACGGCCGCGCTCTTTTCCGGCGGTGTCAGGCGCGAGGAACTCGCCGGTCGCCGACGCGCCGAGGAAATCATCGATTTCCTGGAAATCGAACATCTGCGCGACGTGCCGGTCGGGCTCCTGTCCTATGGCTTGCAGAAGCGGGTCGAGCTCGGACGGGCGCTGGCCGTGGGTCCGAGGCTCCTTCTCCTTGATGAGATGGTGTCCGGCATGAACGCGGAAGAAACGGAGGACATTGCGCGGTTCATTCTCGATATCCGTGACGAGCTCGGCATCACGGTCCTCATGGTCGAGCACGACATGGGCATCGTCATGGACATTTCCGACCAGATCGCCGTCGTCAATTTCGGGCATCTCATTGCAACGGGCACGCCGGCGGAAGTCTCTTCGAACCCTGCCGTCATCAAGGCCTACCTCGGAGATGCCAAATGAGGCGCGACACCAAGCTGTTCGAAAACCTGTCGCTGCCGGGCGTGCTCAAGTACTGGGCCGACAATTATCCTGACGCGCTTGCCTTCCGGGAAAAGGACTTCGGCATCTGGGAGTGCACGACATTCGCCCAGTATTATGAGCGCGTGGAACTGTTCGCGCTCGGACTGAAGGTATTGGGGGTCCAGCGCGGCGACCTGCTTGCCGTTGCAAGCGAGAACACGCCCGAATGGATGTATTCGGATCTTGCCATCCAGGCGCTCGGTGGCGCGTGCATCGGCGTTTACCCGACCAATCCCTGGCCCGAGCTGCATCACATCCTCAGCGATTCTGGCGCCAGCGTCGTCGTCTGTGGCGACCAGGAGCAGACGGACAAGGTGCTGGACGCGCTGAAGCTGGGCAGCGAGCTGCCGAACCTCAAGCACATCATCTGCGTCGACATGAAGGGCATGAGCCGCTATCCGCGCGAGCGCCTGCTGAGCTTCGAGGAAGTGATGGAAATGGGCCGCGCCGAGAAGGCGCGTTCGCCGGATTTCATCGAGGAATCCATTGCCAGCCTCAAGCCGACGGATACGGCCGTCCTTGTTTATACTTCCGGCACGACCGGCCTGCCCAAGGGCGCGATGCTGACCCATCGCGGCCTGATGTGGGCGGCCCTGCGCCTGTCGGAGCGGCACGGGATCGACGAGACGAACTGGGAGGTGCTCTGCTACCTGCCGCTCTGCCACGTCGCCGAACGCATCTGCTCGACCCTGATGCAGCTCGCAAACGGCACGACCGTCAATTTCGGCGAGTCGATCGATGCGGTTGCCTCCAATCTGCGCGAGATTGCCCCGACCGGCTTCCTCGGCGTGCCGCGCATCTGGGAAAAGCTCCAGTACGGCATCCTCGTCAAGCTGAAGGATGCAACGAGGTTGCAGCAGCGCGTCGTCGAGACCTGCCTTCGACTCGGCCGGCCGATCGCCCGCCGGCAACTCGCCAATGGCGGGCGCCGGGCGTCCATCGCCGATCAGGTGATGTTCCTCGTCTTGTGGCTGGTCTGTTTCCGGTCGCTGCAGAAATGGTGCGGATTGAATCGGGCCAGGACCATGTTGTGCGGCGGAGCCTCGATCTCTCCCGAAGTCCTCGAGTTCTTCTGGATCATCGGTCTGCCTGTCTATCAGGTCTATGGCATGACGGAGCTTTCCGGCATTTCCCACTCCCAGTATCCGGGTCACACGACCCTCGGTCATGCCGGTCCTCCCCTGCCGACCTATGAGCACCGGATTTCCGAAGACGGCGAAATCCTCGTGCGCTGCAATGCGGCCTTTGCGGGGTATCTCGGCAATGAGGCGGCCAGCCGCGAGATCCTGCAGGATGGCTGGATCGCGACCGGAGATATCGGGGAGATCGCCCCGGACAATTCCATCATTGTCACCGACCGCAAGAAGGACATCATCATCACATCGGGCGGAAAGAACATCACGCCTTCCCTGATCGAGAACCGGATCAAGGACTCCCTGTACATCCGTGAGGCAGTGCTGATCGGCGAGGCGCGCAATTTCCTCTCGGCGCTGATCCAGATCGACTACGAGACTGTCGGCAAATGGGCCCAGGAGAAGGGCTATGCCTATACGACCTTCAAGAGCCTGTCGATGCTGCCGGAAGTCCGCGAACTGATCCAGGGCGAGATCAACAAGGTCAATGCCGAGTTCGCGAGGGTCGAGAACATCCGCAAGTTCACTTTGCTCGACAAGGAGCTCGACCATGATGACGGTGAGGTTACGGCCACGATGAAGGTCCGCCGCAAGGTGATCGAGGAAAAATTCCGCGATCAGATCGAAGCAATGTACGGGGGCTGAGATGGATCTGTTTTTCAATTTCGTCGCATCGGGCCTCATCATTGGCTCGATATACGGGCTGATCGCCATCGGCTTCGCGATCATCTTCAAGGCGACGGGCATATTGAACTTCGCCCAGGGCGAAGTGATGATGCTGGTCACCTATGTCAGCTGGAGCCTGGCAACGAGCTGGGCGATGCCGTTCTGGCTGCTCATGATCCTGACGGTGGCTGTCGCCGTGGTCATCGGGGCCGTCCTTGAACGGGCCTTCATCCGGCCGATGCTTGGCCAGCCTACCTTCGCCATCATCATGGTGACCATCGGACTCGCCATCGTGCTTCGCAGCCTGACCGTGCTGATCTGGGGCACCGATGCGGAACCGTTCGACACCACCATCAAGGGCGGCATCGTCTCCCTCGGCCCGGTCATCATGTATACGGAGCAGCTTTCCGCGATCGTGCTTTTCTTCATCGTGATCACCATCGTGACGCTGTTCTATCGTTTCACGCGCGTTGGCGTTGCCATGCGCGCAATGGCCGAGGACGAGACCACGGCGCTTCTCATGGGCATCGATGTGAAGAAGGTTTCCATGATGGCCTGGTCGATCGCCGCGGTCGTTTCCGGCCTTGCCGGCGTGACCTTCGCCACCATTTCCTCGCGAGCCCCGGACATGTGGTTTCTGGGCCTGCGCTCCTTCCCGGGCGCCATTCTCGGTGGTCTGGACTCGGTTGTCGGCTCCGGCATTGGCGGCATCCTGATCGGAATCATCGGCGATCTGTCGGAGGGCTATGTCGGCCACGGCCTGAAGGAGATCAGCGGTTTCGTCGCAATCATCATCATCCTGATGGTCAGACCCTACGGGCTGTTTGGCCAGCGCGAATTGGAGCGTGTATAATGCGCACTGGTCATTTCGTCGAAAGCTACCAGAAGCATATCGCACTGAGCGACAGCCCGACCGTCTGGGCCTGGTCCGGGCTTCTCCTTGCCGGTTGCCTCGTGCTGCCGCTGTTCCTCGGCAATTTCTTCATGACGATGGCGATCACGATCGGCATTGCCGCGATCGGCGCCATCGGCCTGAATCTCCTCACGGGCGTCGCGGGGCTGATCTCGCTCGGCCAGGCAGGCTTTCTTGCCACGGGCTGCTATACCACGGCATTGCTGATTGCCGACTATGGCTGGCCGCCGGAACTGGCCTTGCTGGCCGGCGGTGTCGTTTCGGCGTTTCTGAGCCTGCTGATCGGCATACCGTCCCTGCGCCTCAAGGGAATCTATCTTGCGATCACGACGCTCGCCTTCTCGTTCATCGTGACGCATTTCCTGCTGTATGCAGAAGGGTTGACCCATGGTTCCTACGGGGTGCGCATCGAGGATCTCGGCTTTCTCGGCCTCAACCTGGCGGTGCTGTCGCATCTTTACTACCTGGTTCTGGCGGTGCTGGTCCTCTCCATCCTCATGTCGCTCAACCTGATGCGCTCGCGGGTAGGGCGGGCCTTTGCCGCTATCCGCGATCACGACATTGCCGCGCGGGCGATGGGGATCAACCTGACGACCTACAAACTCAACGCCTTCGTGGCGTCCTCGTTCATCGTCGGCATTGCCGGTGGACTGATGGCTTTCCAGTTCCGCTTCATCAATGTCGACATCTTCAGCATCCTGCTGTCGATCGAAGCCCTTGCGATGATCATTGTCGGCGGGCTGGGATCCCTGGCGGGAGCGATACTCGGGGCCGTCTTCATCGTGTTGCTGCCGGAATTTGCCCGGGAGCTCACCGACCTGCTTCCAGCGGGAGTCGGCGCGGCCTTCTCGACCTACATCTACGACGTCCGCGGCCTCCTGACCGGCCTTGCCATCATCATCATGCTGCGCGTCGAGCCCCTTGGACTCATCGGCATCTGGCGCCGGGTCAGCCGTTACTGGAGCCACTGGCCGCTATCCGTCTGAGTTTGACCTGGCCCTGTCCGATGGGTCGAGGACAGCGGCCCCTGAAACGACCCTGACACAGGTGGAGGAACCACATGAAGAAGATCAGGACAATTGCCGCTTCTGCGCTGGCGCTGCTCATGGGGATGGGCGCTGCCAACGCCGAACCGGGGATCACGGAAACGGAGATCGTGCTGGGGAACATCCTGCCGATGTCCAGTTCGGCAGCCCTTGCAGGTCGCGCCCTGCATTTCGGCACCGTGTTGGCGGCGGCCGAGGCGAATGCCGCAGGCGGGGTCGCTGGCCGAACCATCGTCGTGAAGACGGAGGATGACGGCTATGTGCCTGCGCGCGCAGTGCAGAGCCTGCGCAAGCTGATTGATGACGGCGTCTTCGCCCTTCTGTCGATGAGCGGCAGCGGCGGTACTGCAGCCATCCTGCCGATCGTCGAGGAGGAGGGGATTCCTTCCTTCGCGTCGCTTTCGCCGCTCAAGGCCGCCATTGATCCCGTGAAGCCGACCGTCTTCATGGTCGGCGCCGACTATCAGCAGATGATCTACGCGCAGATCAAGTACATCCATGAGAGCGGCCGTCGCGACGGCGCGATCTACGGCATCATCCGGCAGGACGACGATTACGGGCGGGACCTCGAAGAGGCATTCCAGCGCGGCGTCGATGATTTCGGTCTCAAGGCTGCAACCCGCGCGCTGTTCAAGCGTGGCCAGAAGGATTTCGGCGCGGAAGTGCTGAGGCTCCGCTCGCAGGACATCGGCGTGCTGGTGGCAGGCGGCGTGACGACGGAAACGGCCGCCATGCTTCGCGAGGCGAGCAAGTTCCAGATGGACATCGACATCGCGACCGTTCCGACCATGCAGCTCCTCCCGGTGATGAAGCTCTCCGAAACGACGGGCTACAAGCCGCTCAGCGCCGACTATGTGTCTCCGTTCGGGTCTCCGGAAGCCGCCCATTTCGAGAAGCTGGTTGCGGAATATCTCCAGCCGGACGAGCAGGAAGCGGTCAACCGCTACTCGATGGTCGGCTATGTGGTCGGCAAGGTGATGATCGACGCGATGCGCGATTGCGAGGATGATCTTACCCGCGCCTGCGTCACCGCCAGACTGACGTCCGGCGAGGAATTCGATGTCAATGACGTCACCAGGCCGATCAGCTTTACGCCGGACCGGCACATCTCGGCGACCGCGGTACGCGTTCTCGAGGTGGACCCGGAGGCAAAGACGGTGACGGCGCTCACGGATTTCACCGAATACTGAGCCGTGACCTCTGCGATCGGACAGCCGCATCTGTGCGGCTGTCCTCTTCCGCGGGGCTGACGGGCGCAAGCAGGAACGGCAGTGCCGCTGCAGAACAGGGAACTTGGAATGGTCGAGACTGCGAACGAGAATAGACGCTTTGCCGCGGACCTGATGGAAGGTTCGGTGGCTCTGGTAACGGGCGGTGGAACCGGCATGGGACGCGCCACGGCCCTGGAGATGGCGCGCTCAGGCGCCCGGATCGCGCTTTTCGCCAGAAGGGCGGAGCCGATCGAGGACTGCGCCGCCGAGATCGAGGCTGCCGGCGGCGAGGCATTCGCGGTAACGGGCGACATCCGCGATGCCGACCAGATCGATGCTGCAATGGTGGCAATCAAGGAACGGTTCGGGAAGCTCGACATCCTGGTCAACAATGCGGGCGGCCAGTTCGTCGCTCCCGCGCGCGAGATCAGCAACAAGGGCTTCGAGGCTGTCATCCGGAACAATCTGATCGGCTCCTGGCAGATGACCAAGGCGGCGGCTGAACATTTCATGTTCGAGAATGGCGGCGCTGTCGTCTTCGTCACGGCAGTTACCCGGTCGGGCCTCGGTGGCTTCGCCCATACGGCTGCCGCGCGCGGCGGCGTGACCGCGCTGATGAAGACGCTGGCGTTCGAATGGGCCCCTTATGGCATCCGGCTGAACTGCGTCGCGCCGGGCACCATCAAGACTGAGGCGCTGGGTCGCTATCCCATTCCGCCGGAGGAATGGCATCGCTTCAACCGTTCCGTGCTGGGCAGGATGGGAAAGCCCGAAGATGTCGCGGCTGCCATCATTTTCCTGACCTCGAAGCTGGGGAATTTCATTACCGGCGAGGATTGGTATATAGACGGCGGCGAGACGCTTCACCTTGCGCATGATGCCCGCGACATGATCGACTTTGTCATGTTCCAGGAGCGTCGACGCGGGGATTCCGCTCAACAAGGGGAAGGTGAGCCCGGCTAGCAGATTGCCGCCAGGCAACAGCCTGGGGCAATGCTGGCACAAGGCAGGTGGAGGGTAGATGTCCACTCGGCAGGTGCGAGATCCAGCTTACGGCAGCAGGTCGGATCAGTCGCGAGACTACATATTGTCGGCGGCGGCAAAGCTCTTCCGCGATCAGGGCTTTACCGCGACAACGCTACGGCAGATCGCGGCCGCCGCCAACATGAAGGCGGGAAGCATCTATTACCATTTCTCGTCCAAGGAGCAGATCCTTGACGAAATCCTCGATGTCGGCCTGCTGCGGATCTTCGAGACCGTGAAGCAGGCGGTGGAGGATTGCGGCGAGGGAGCAGACGCCGAGACCCGCATCCTCGCTGCCATGGGCGCGCATCTGCGCACGCTGCTTTCGCGCAGCGAGTTTACCTCGGTCAATATCCGCATCTTCGGGCAATTGCCGGAGGGGACGCGCAAACGGCATACCCCCAAGCGGCGCGAGTACGGTCATTTCTGGGACGATCTGTTCCGGCAGGCGATCGAGGAGGGCGTGTTCCGGGGCGACATCAAGGTGAGACCCCTTCGGGAATTTGTCCTCGGCGCGCTGAACTGGACCGTCGAATGGTTCGATCCGGAGCACCATTCGGTCGACGAGCTTGTCGAGCGGTGTACCAAGCTGATCCTCAACGGTGTGTACAGCCAGGACAGGTCCGAAAGATGCGCCGAGGAGGACCGGAACCCTCGCAAGGATTAGGAATCGAAGTTACGGGTTGACCGGATTGTCAACCAGGGGATAGAAAATCAAACAAACGTTAGACAGTTTGGGAGGCGGCAGATTGACGTCCGAGCAAATCGAGGAACCCGTTCGAACGACCGTGAAAGACGGCGTTGCGACGGTGATGATTGACAGGCCCGCGCGAAAGAACGCCTTGTCCGTGGTCGCTGCGAACAGACTTACGGATGCATGGGAGCGACTCAATGCCGATCCGGCGGTACGGGTGATCATACTCACCTCTTCGGATTGCGGGGTGTTCTCGGCCGGGCTTGACCTGAAAGAGGCCAAGCATCTGGCCGAAAGCGAGGGCGTGGACATTCTGACCCGCATGCGCGATCCGTTCCACACGGCGATGCGCAAGGTTGAAAAGCCGATCATTGCTGCGATGACGGGTTCGGCCATGGCAGGCGGCATGCTGCTGTCGCTGAATTGCGACCTGCGGGTGGGCCTTGCCGGAACGGTTGCCGGCATCACCGAGGTGCGCATCGGGCGCGGTTCTCCCTGGGCGGCGCCATTGCTGTGGATGCTGCCGCAGGCGGTTCTCTCCGAAATGCTGCTGACGGGCGAAACGGTTCCGATCGAGCGCCTGCGCGATCTCGGATTCGTCAATTATGTCGAGGACACGCCGGATCAGGTCCGGGCGCGCGCTCATGATCTGGCGCAGCGCCTTCTGCTTGGCGCACCCTTGTCGCTGAAGGCAGCCAAGGCCAGCCTGCAGGCATGGCAGAACCTCGGATTGGAGGCCGGTTTCGAAGAAGCGGTGCGTCTGCACGCTGAAGTCTATGCAAGTCGAGATGCAATCGAAGGCCCGCAGGCCTTCGCCGAGCGGCGGGCGCCGCAATGGGAGGGTCGTTGAAAATGGCAAGCACGATGGAACTGAGTGTCGAAACCGGCGGGATTGGCTGGCTTCGCTTCACGACGCCGGAGAGGCGTAATCCTTTCAACCTCGGCTTCGCGGCCGACCTCACGTCGACGCTGGCCGAAGCTGCGAAGCGCGACGATATCCGCACGCTGGTCATGACCGGCGGCGACCATTTTTCCTGCGGCGGCGATCTGAAGGAATTCCGTTCGCTCGTGGGCGCGCGCGCCAGTAACGATCTCCTCGATGCCGTGAATGAGGCGGCTCTTGCGGTCTACCGGTTTCCCAAGCCGCTGATCGCTGCCGTCCGGGGCGTTGCTTTCGGCGCGGGAATGAGCCTTGCAATGTCGGCCGACCTGATCGTTGCCTCGGAAAAGGCGCGCTTCTGCCAGGCCTTCATCCGCATTGGCGGCTGCCCTGACACGGGATCGAGCTGGCTGTTGCAGCGCCGCGTCGGCGTCGCCGAGGCGCTGAAACTGACCCTGACGGGGCGGGAAGTCGATGGGATTGCGGCCGCCCGAATGGGATTGTCGGACGAAACGGTTCCCGACGAGAAGGTCGAGGAGGCGGCACGGGACCTCGCGCGCGAGATCGCGGCCCATTCTGTCTTCGCGCTGACCATGGCCAAGAAAGTGCACCGCCAGGCCGCCGAGACCGGTTTTGCCCAGGCCCTGGAGATCGAGGGACGTGCGCAGGCCCTGCTCCTTCAGGGACATGATTTTCGCGAGGCGATGGCGGCTTTCGCCGAAAAGCGCCCGGCAGTGATCAAGGATTGCTGACATGGAATCCAGGGTTGGAAGCGTCCCTGCTGCGTCAAGGACGGTCAGGCTCGGTGCGGGCGCAGGCTATTGGGGCGCCGAACTCGAGGCGGCGGTCAAGCTCGCGGAAGAGGGAAACATCGATTATCTCTGCTTCGACCAGCTCGCCGAACTGACCATGTCCCTGCTTGAGCGGCAGCGCCTCAAGAATCCCGAGCGGGGCTACATTCCCGATATCGCGACGCATGCCGAGCGGCTGCTGCCCGTAATGCGGGAAACCGGCGTCCGGGTGATCACCAATGGCGGCGGGACGAATTGCAGGTCCGCAATGGAGAAGGTGCTGACGATCGCGCGCGAGCAGGGCCATCGCGAATTGAAGGTCGCGGCCGTCGAAGGCGACAATGTCACGAGCAAGCTGGATGCGTTGCGCAGCGAGGGTTGGAAATTCGTCAATCTCGACACGGGACAGGAAGATATCGAGGAAATCCAGTCTTCGATCGTGTCCGCACATGCCTACACGGGCGCCGAAGGCATTATCGAGGCGCTCGGACAAGGCGCGGATTTCGTGATCGCCGGTCGCGTCTCGGACAATGCGCTGTATGTCGGCCCCATCATGCATGAGTTCGGCTGGCGCTATGACCGGGACCATGTGGACCGGATCGCCGCCGCCATCTCGCTCGGTCATGTCGTCGAATGTGCCGAGCTGGTCTGTGGTGGTATGAGCAATCTGTGGCGGGTGACGCCTGAGCCGTGGAACATCGGCTATCCGATCGCAGAGGTAGCGGCGGACGGCTCGGCGGTCATCTCCAAATTGCCGGGGACCGGCGGGGTCGTCAATTCGTGGACCGTCAAGGAACACCTGGTATATGAGGTGCATGATCCGGCGCGCTACATGATGCCGGATGGAATCGCCGACCTGACGGCGCTGAAGGTCGAGGATCTTGGCGACAATCGCGTCCGGCTTTCCGGGGGCCGCGGCTTGCCGCAGCCGGACACGCTGAAGGTCCAGATCGGCTATCTGGACGGCTATGCGGCGGAAGCGACCTATCTTGTCGGCAGCCCGAACGTGCTGGAGAAGGTCCAGCGTGCGAGGGAACTCTATGAAGGCCTGCTCGCCAAGTCCGGCATCGTGCCGCTCGACCTCCGCTTTGACCGGATCGGATTGGATGCGATCTCGGGCAACATGTTCCCCGATCCCCCGGAAGAGACGGTGCGTGAATGCGGGCTGCGAATCGCGGTGCGTACCCGTACGCGCGAGGAGGCCATGACAGCTCGCGCCCATCTCCTGCGGGTCACGCTCTATGGCCCGGTCGGGATCGGGTGGGGAGCGCCCGCCGCCGTTCGCCCGGTCATCTCGCTGTGGCCAACGCTCATCCCGCGAGAGGCCGTCGATCTGTCCGTTACCGTCCGGAGTGCAGCAGCATGAATGCGCACATGGTTCCATTGCACCGCATCGCCATCACGAGATCCGGCGACAAGGGCGACGTCTCGAATATCGGCGTGATCGCCTTCTCGCCGGAGATCTATGCCTTGCTCAAGGAGCGGCTGACGCCCGAGCGGGTGAAAGAATATTTCGGCGACGTCGTCCAGGGTGAAGTCACCATCCATCCGATGGACAATATCGAAGCCCTGCAGATCGTGATGCATGGGGCGCTCGGGGGAGGGGCGACGCGCACCCTGCGTTTCGACCAGACCGGCAAGTCGATGAGTACGCTCGTGCAATCCCTGGAAATCCCGTTCGGCGACAATGAAATGGCGCTGGTGCCGGACCGCGCACCCTTCGAGATGGATCAGGGGTGATGGGTCCGCTGTCCTCGCTCAAGGTCCTGGAGTTTGCCGGCGTCGGGCCGGGGCCAATGTGCGCCATGGCGCTTGCCGATCTTGGCGCGACCGTGCTGCGCCTCGATCGCAAGGAGCCGAGCGGTCTCGGCATTCGCAAGCCTCCGCGCTTTGACCTTCTCCTGCGGGGGCGCCAGCGCCTTGCCCTCGATCTCAAGAAGGCCGAGAATGTCGCGCTCGTCCTCGACCTCGTCGAGAGCGCCGATGCGATCATAGAAGGCTTTCGGCCGGGCGTCATGGAACGCCTCGGGCTCGGCCCGGAGACCTGCCTCGCACGGAACCCCCGTCTGGTCTATGGTCGCATGACGGGATGGGGCCAGACCGGTCCCCTCGCGCAAGCGGCCGCGCACGACATCAACTACATTGCAATCTCGGGCGTGCTGGATGCAATCGGCCGGCCGGACGGACCGCCGACACCGCCGCTCAACCTCGTGGGGGATTATGCCGGTGCCCTCTATCTGGCGCTCGGCATCGTTTCCGCCGTGCTCAGCAGTCGCGAGACCGGGGAAGGGCAAGTTGTCGACGCCTCGATCTCCGAGGGCGCGGCACATCTGATGACGCATGCCTTCGGCCTCGCGGCAGCGGGTTCTCCAGCCGGCGGTCGCGGCAAGAGCGTACTGGATGGAAGCGAGCCCTATTATGACAGCTATGTCTGCAAGGACGGCAAATATGTTGCGATCGGCGCGATCGAGACCAAGTTCTTCAACGATCTGGTGACGCGGCTGGGTTTCGATCCCGCCACTTTCCCCCGGCAGGGAGACCCCCAGCGTCGCGACGAAATGCGCCAGGCCTTTGCTCGCAGATTCCTTGAAAAGACTCGGGAGGAATGGTGCGCGCTGTTGGAGGGCACCGATGCGTGCTTTGCCCCGGTCCTCACGCTCTCCGAAGTGCCGGATCATCCGCAACACGCCGCGAGGGGATTCTTCCAGGAGATCGACGGCATTGCCCAGCCTGGGCCGGTTCCCCGGTTCTCACGCACCGTTCCGGGCATACCCAGCCCGCCACAGACGGAGCCATTCGAGGATCCGGCCGAAATTCTGGCGAAATGGCAGGGGCCCGATCGCCGGAGCCCATCGAAGGCGCCGGCCTGATTGCCGGCCGGGTCAGGAAACAACGCAAACTGCATGCAGGGAGTAATAGATGGATCTCGAGATCACTGGCCGCACCGCAATCGTGACGGGCTCCGCACGCGGCATCGGCGCGGCAATCGCGCAGCGCCTCGTGGCGGAAGGAGCGAATGTCGTCGTCGCTGACGTCAGCGGCGCCGCCGAGCAGGCTGAAGCCCTGGTCCGGGACGGAGGCAAGGCGGTCGCCGTCGAGGCCGACGTCACCGATGCGGAGTCGGTCGCAGCCATGGTCGCCACCGCAACCGAAACCTTTGGCGGCGTCGACATCCTCGTGAACAATGCGGGTTTCACCCGGGACATGCGCATCTCGCGAATGGAGGAGGCTGACTGGGACGCGGTGGTCGACGTGATCCTGAAGGGCGCGTTCCTGTGCACGAAGGCGGCTTCCGCCATCATGACCGAGCGCGGCTGGGGCCGCATCGTCAACATCTCTTCGCGCGCGCATCTGGGAAATCCGGGACAGGCCAATTATTCGGCGGCCAAGGCCGGCATTCTGGGCTTCACGCGCGCCATGGCGCTCGAGCTGGGGCGAAATGGCGTCACGGTCAATGCCGTCGCGCCGGGAATCATCGGCACGGAAGCGGTCCGCAGCCTTGGCCATTTCGACAAGATCGTCGAAGCAGCGGAAAAGATCACGCCGATCCGCAGGCTCGGAACAGTCGAGGACGTTGCGGATGCCGTCGCGTTCCTGGCATCCGAGCGGGCCAGCTACATTACCGGCGAGGTCCTACATGTCACCGGCGGCCGGTACTGACGACTGAAACAGGATCCCGGAAAGCGG
>CAYLGY010000021.1:7199-34813 GCA_964383325.1 uncultured Rhizobiaceae bacterium | reverse complement strand
GCACCTGCCTGTTCGTCAAGCGGTCGCTCGGCTCGGGCTATGCCGGCATCGACAATACGCTGTTCTACAAGGACGGGACGATGATGCTGCTCGGCGACGCCAAGAAGATGACCGAGGAAATCGTCAAGGCGCTGGACGAATAGCGCGGGATCGCTGGACAGCCATACTGCGATGAACCGGCCCCTTGCGGGCCGGTTTTTTCATGCTTTCATGGCGTCCGGTGCAGTACGGGTGCGACCGGATCACCGCAAGACCCAACTGAAACGATTGCAGTTCGTTCTGGAAGAGATGGCTTGGCAGCCCTTTCCGCCCTGCATCGCGGAAATCCTTGCCCGATATCCATATCGTGCTGCGGTGTTCTCCTCGCAGGAACGAAAATTCCACGCTTTCAACGTGCTTCCATGTAAACATGAAGCGCTCTCGATGTGCGCTTTCACTGCCGAAGTGGGCGTTTCGCCAGTTACCGTCAGCCGCATCCTGAAGCGCCTCGGCCTCCTCGGCTTGCTGCCCTGGAACCGGCCGAGCCGATGCGCCGCCATGAAGGGGAGCATCCCGGTGGCCTCATCCACATCGACATCAAGAAGCTCGGCGCTTCGATCGCGTCGGTCATCGCCTCACCGGCGATCGCACCGGCCAGAGCAACAGCCGCGGCGGGATGGGAATTCTTCCACGTTTTCGCCGAAAAGCTGCGCGCACCGTCGTCTCGGCAGTTCCCTCTCGTCCTTCCATAGGGGCGATGGCTCCTGCTACTAGTCCAAAGCCCTTCGTGACGCCTGCCTCGAACTCGGGCTACGTCAGATCAGGACCAGGCCGACACGCCAAAGACCAAAGGCAGGCGCTTCATCCAGACCGCATTGCGCGAATGGGCCGACGCATTCGCATATCTGACGTCACAAATTCGCGCCGCCGAGTTGCCGGGATGGCTCCAGCGCCATAATTGGCATCGGCCGCACGGCAGCGGGAATTCCAGAGCGCCAGTCAGCAGACTTGCCCTGTCGAGGGACAAGCTGTGGAAAGCTCACCACTAGTTCAGACGTATGCGATATTTCGCAAATGACTTGCTTCTAAGTTCCTGAAAAATGTCTTGCTTGATATGCGGAAAGAATCGCTCTCTATGAACGTATTTTTTTTCCTTTGCCAGGAATTTATCTACTATCTTCCTATACTCTTCTATCTTATCTGTATTTTTTTCTTTAAAAACCTTGAATGCGCCCTGTATATTTTCTTCATCGTCAAATGAATAAATGAATAGTTCATTTATGATCTCGAAAACAAGCTTGCGACAATTTTTCTCGGTCATCAATCCGGCATGGTAGAGGCAGATGAGAATCTCGGTTTGGTCTCCCCGCCAACGCTCCGTCTGCAATTTCGCTTTTATCATGAGACTGGCAATCCATTTCTCGACATTTCCGACGCAACTCTTGACAATATCCGCCTCCATCTTCGCCAACTCCCGGTTGACTTCTCTTGATGCGGACTGCTTGAGACTATCAAGATTGGATTTGCTCAAATTCTTGACCCCATTGGCATTCATCATGAAGACGATGTCCTTGTAGACCTGCTCGAATTGAACCTTTGGATTTTTCTCCAGTTCGAAAAAAAAATTCTTCGAGATCACATCCGTCCACATGCGAAAATCCTTCGATTTCGCCAGATCGGACTGCTCCTGGATTTTTCGCGGCGTCTTGTCCAGCAAGGGAACTGTGGCTGTGGTGTTGCTGAAGGTACCGTATCTTGTCGGGGAAAACGTCATTCTTCTGCTCCTTGGGGAATGCGCGTGGATGCAGAAGAGCTATAGGCCGACAGCAATCCGGACTTTGTACCATTGGGGATAGCAGCAACCATTCCCGTCGAAAAATATCCGGGACGTGAATCCTTCTACGGTATTCAGATTGAATAGTGCCGATATATTCGGAATTTTATTCGGCGATTGAGCCCGGGAGGACGAGCAGGGAAGACGCCCCGCCAGCTCAGGCGCCGCGCCCGACCCGGGCCAGGC
The DNA here is from genome assembly GCA_964383325.1 of uncultured Rhizobiaceae bacterium. GTDB lineage: Bacteria > Pseudomonadota > Alphaproteobacteria > Rhizobiales > Rhizobiaceae > CAYLGY01. The sequence continues at coordinate 32,814 of CAYLGY010000021.1, read as the reverse complement.
CGTTGCTCGCCGGCCGGAAATTCGGATCGAGGCGCAAGGCCTGCTGATAGGAGCGGCGGGCATTTTCCAGCTCGCCGCGCTGCTCATAGACCAGCGCCTGGTTTGCCCAGCTTTCCGCAATGTTCCGGTCGAGCTTGATGGCCGTATTGAAGTCAGAGAAGGCATTCTCGTCATCGCCCAGCGCGAGATAGGAAAGCCCACGGCCATTATACGGCTCCGGCGAGCTGGACGAGAGAGAGATCGCCGTGGAGAAATCCTCGATGGCGGCGCTGTGCTGGCCGCGCAACTGGTAGATCAGGCCGCGATAATGATAGGCCCGCGCATCGGTGGTATCGAGCTGGATCGCACGCTCGAAATCCAGATAGGCTTCCTGCGTGCGGCCGGCACGGCGGTACAGATTGCCCCTGCCGATATAGGCGGTGTCATAGGATGGATTGAGCTGGATGGCGCGGTTGTAATCCGCCATCGCCTTGGCGTTGTCGCCCATTGCGCGCCAGATCAACGCCCGGTTGGCATAGGCCTGGTAGAAGCCGGGATTGAGCTCGATCGCCCGGCCGAAATCCGCCAGCGCTTCCTGGTTGCGGCCTGCCCTTCCATAGGCGGTGCCGCGCATATTGTAGGCCTGGGCGTCCGGGCTGCGCTCGATCACCGCGGTAAGCGAAGCAATATTCTCTTGCGACCCCTGGGCAAGATCGAGCGGCGCGACTTGCGTGGCCGTCGGCATGCTGGCGGTCGTACATCCGGCGAGCGACGCTCCGAGCAGGAGCGCAGCGATTGCCGCAGTGCATCTCGACGACCGATCCTGCACTCTCATCAACCCAGTGCCTACCCTGTCTCGAAGTTCCCTGGCCGCTGAACAGCCGGCACGAGTCAGCATGATCGCACCCGCACCGCCATTCATCTATCCGTTGAAAGAGACAAAATCGCGGCAAACCATCCCGCGGACGGGATTCAGCGACCCATTCTGCCGCCGGTCAGCCCTTCCCGCTGCGCACGCTTGCGCGCAAGCTTGCGGGCGCGGCGAATGGCCTCGGCCTTTTCGCGGGCACGCTTCTCGGACGGCTTCTCGTAATGGCCGCGCATCTTCATTTCGCGGAAAATGCCTTCCCGCTGCATCTTTTTCTTCAGGGCACGAAGCGCCTGATCAACATTGTTGTCTCGAACGAGTACCTGCACGTAGGATTCCTGCCAGTTGGTCATGATCATGAAAAGGGGCCGACAAGCAGCCCGGCCGCTTCGCAACGCCGAGACGCTGCAAATCCGCGCGGGAAATAACAGGATGGAAAGCAATTGTCCACCGCAACCCGCTCGCAAAGCCGTGTCCGCCCGCATTTTTCGGCGAATCGCGACCGGAAGCGCCGCTTCATAAGGCGCCCTTATGCGTGAATGAGCATTTTTAGCTCGATCCCGGCCTTGCTTCACAGCGCCCGGATGATACTTTCCCGGCAAACCCCTCGAGCATCTCGGTTCACGGATTCAGGAATGCGCAAATACTCCGTTTTTGCAATCGCGCGCGAAGCCCTGCGGTCGCACAAGGGCTGGGACCGGCAATGGCCTTCGCCCGAGCCCCGGGCAAAATACGACATCATCATTGTCGGCGCCGGAGGCCACGGCCTCGCCACCGCATATTACCTGGCGAAGGAACACGGCCTGCGCAACATTGCCGTCCTGGAGAAGGGCTGGCTCGGTGGCGGCAATACCGGCCGCAACACCACGATCATCCGCTCGAACTATCTCTATGACGAAAGCGCAGGCATCTACGATCATGCCGTCAGGCTGTGGGAAAATCTCTCGCAGGAGCTCAACTACAACGTCATGTACAGCCCGCGCGGCGTGATGATGCTGGCGCACAACATCCATGACGTGCAGAGCTTCCAGCGCCACATCCATGCCAATCGCCTGAACGGCGTCGACAATGAGTGGCTGACCCCGGAACAGGCAAAGGCCTATTGCCCGCCGCTGAACATTGCGAAGACAACCCGCTATCCCGTGCTCGGGGCAGCCTTGCAGCGCCGCGGCGGCACGGCGCGCCATGACGCGGTGGCCTGGGGCTATGCCCGCGCGGCCTCGGATCTCGGCGTGCACATCATCCAGAATTGCGAGGTCACCGGCATTCGCCGCGGCGAGAATGGCCGCGTGACCGGTGTCGAGACCACGAAAGGGCCGATCGGCGCCGACAAGATCGGCCTGGTCGCTGCCGGCCACACATCGGTCCTCCTGCAGATGGCTGGCGTGCGCGCGCCGCTCGAAAGCTATCCGCTGCAGGCGCTCGTATCGGAGCCGGTGAAGCCCTGCGTGCCCTGCGTCGTCATGTCCAACACGGTGCACGCCTATATTTCGCAATCGGACAAGGGCGAACTGGTCATCGGCGCCGGCACCGACCAGTATGTCTCCTATTCGCAGGCCGGCAGCCTGCACATCATCCAGCATACGCTCGAAGCCATTTGCGAGATGTTCCCCGTCTTCCGGCGCATGAAGCTGCTGCGCAGCTGGGGCGGCATTGTCGACGTCACGCCCGACCGCTCGCCGATTCTCGGCAAGACGCCGGTGCCGGGGCTCTATGTCAATTGCGGCTGGGGAACCGGCGGCTTCAAGGCCACGCCCGGATCCGGCCATGTCTTCGCCCATACGATCGCACGCGACGAGCCGCATCCGATCAACGCCGCCTATACGCTCGAACGATTCCGTACCGGCCGGCTGATCGATGAAGCCGCTGCCGCGGCCGTCGCCCATTAGAGGTCATCATGCTGCTGATCCATTGTCCCTATTGCAAGGAAGACCGGCCCGAGATCGAATTCGCCAATGCAGGTGAAGCGCATATTGCGCGGCCGGAGAACATCGCTTCACTGGATGCGGAGGCCTTCGAGGCCTACCTCTTCATCCGCGCAAATCCGCGCGGACTGCATTTCGAGCGCTGGCGCCATGTGCGAGGCTGCGCACGCTTCTTCAATGCCGCCCGTGACACGGTGACCGACAAGTTCCTGATGACGTATGAAGCGGGCAAGCCGAAGCCGGCGCCGGAAATCCTCGAAGCAAGGCTGAACGAGATCCGTCAGGGTGGAAAATCGAGATGAGCGGGAAATTCCGACTGGCGGGAACCGGCCGCCTCACCCCGGCAAGGCAGATCGGCTTCACTTTCGACCAGCAATCGCTGACGGGCCTCAAGGGCGACACGCTGGCCTCGGCGCTGCTGGCCAACGGCATTCACCTTGTCGGGCGGTCATTCAAGTATCACCGCCCCCGCGGCATCTTTTCCGCCGGTTCGGAAGAGCCGAACGCGCTGGTCGGCATCGACCGGCGCAATGGCCGCGTGACGCCGAATGTCCGCGCGACCGTGCAGGAGCTGTATGACGGGCTGAACGCAACTTCGCAGAATCGCTGGCCGTCGCTTGCCTTCGACATCAATGCCGTCAACGACGCGTTCTCGCCCTTTTTCTCGGCCGGTTTCTACTACAAGACCTTCATGTGGCCCCGGGCGGCATGGAAACATCTCTACGAGCCGATCATCCGCAAGGCGGCGGGGCTGGGCACTGCCCCGACCGAACCCGATCCGGATCACTACGCCTCGCTCTATGCGCATTGCGACGTGCTGGTCGTCGGCGCCGGCCTTGCCGGCATCGTCGCGGCGAGCGCGGCGGCGGCCCAGGGCAAGCGCGTGATTCTCTGCGACGAGCAGGAAATGCCCGGCGGCGCGCTGCGCTGGGAAAGCGGCACCGAGGTCGGCGGAAGGCCGGGCTGGGACTGGGCACAGGAGGAGGTGGCGCGTCTCGCCGCCATGGAGAATGTCCGCGTCCTGACGCGCACGACCGCCTTCGGCTACTACGTGCAGAATTTCGTCACCCTGGCCGAAAGGCTGACGGACCATCTGGCCGATCCGGATCCAGCCATGCCGCGCGAGCGCCTGTGGCAGGTGCGGGCCGGCAGAGTCATCCTGGCGACGGGCGCCATCGAGCGCCACATGGTCTTTCCCGGCAATGACCGCCCGGGCATCCTGCTCGCCTCGGCCGGCCGGGCCTATCTCAATCATTTCGGCGTCGCGGTCGGACGGCGGGTCGGCGTCTATACGGCATGCGATTCCGGCTACCGCGCCGCAATCGATCTCAAGCGCTCCGGTATCGAGATCGCCGCCATCGTCGACAGCCGCGACAGCGCGACCAGCCCCGCGGCCGAAGAGGCGCGCGCCCTCGGCATCGAAGTTCTTGCCGGCCACCACGTCCGCGATACAAGCGGGCGGCTGCGCATCCGCTCGATGACCGTGGAGCGGCTTTCCGGCGGCAGCCCGCGCAAGATCGCAGTCGATGCGCTGCTGACTTCGGCAGGCTGGACGCCGAGCCTGCACCTGTTCTCGCAATCGCGCGGCAAGGTCGTCTGGGACGGCACCCAGTTCGTGCCCGGCGCCTATGCGCAGGATTGCGCCTGCGTCGGCTCGGCGGCCGGCACCGGCGCGCTGGACCAGATCGTCGAGGAGGCGGCCGCAGCCGTCTCGGCGGCGGGAGACGCCGTTCCCGAGATCCGCTCCAGCGAAAGCCGCGACAGCGGCATTGCCGGACCGCCGCCCGGGGTCATGGCGCCCGGCAAGGCCTTCATCGATTTCCAGAACGACGTCACCGCAAAGGACATCCGCCAGGCCGTACGCGAAGGCATGCATTCGATCGAGCATGTCAAGCGCTTCACCACCAACGGCATGGCCACCGACCAGGGCAAGACCTCGAACCTGCACGGCCTCGCCATTGCCGCGCAGGAACTCGGCCGCGATATTCCCGAGGTCGGGCTGACCACCTTCCGCCCGCCCTTCACCCCGGTGACCTTCGGCGCCTTCGCAGCCTTCGGACGCGGCGACACGTTCGATCCGATGCGGGTGACGCCGATGCATGCCTGGCATGAGCGCATGGGCGCGCAGTTCGAGGATGTCGGCAACTGGCGCCGGGCCTGGTACTATCCGCGCGCCGGCGAGGACATGCGGGCAGCGGTCGCCCGCGAGTGCCGCACCGTGCGCACCACGGCGGGCATGTTCGACGCATCGACGCTGGGCAAGATCGAGGTCGTCGGCCCCGATGCGGCGAAATTCCTTGAAATCATGTACACGAATCCCTGGCAGAAGCTGGGCGTAGGGCGGTGCCGCTACGGCATCATGCTGCGCGAGGACGGCTTCATCTATGATGATGGCGTTGTCGGCCGGATTGCCGAGGACCGCTTCCATGTCACCACCACCACCGGCGGCGCGGCGCGGGTCCTGAATTTCATGGAAGACTATCTGCAGACGGAATTCCCCGATCTGGATGTCGCCCTGACCTCGACGACGGAACAATGGGCGGTGATTGCAGTCCAGGGCCCGAAATCGCGCGAGATCATCGCGCCCTTTGTCGAGGGCATCGACCTATCCGCGGACGCCATGCCCCATATGAGCGTCCGCGAAGGCAGGATCTGCGGCGTCCCGACGCGATTGTTCCGCATGTCCTTTACCGGCGAGACGGGCTTCGAGGTCAATGTGCCGTCGGCCTACGGCCAGTCGGTCTGGGAATTGCTCTGGGCGGAAGCCGAAAAGCACGATGCCTGCGCCTATGGCACCGAGACGATGCACGTGATGCGCGCCGAGAAGGGCTACATCATCGTCGGGCAGGACACGGACGGGACGGTCACGCCGCAGGATGCGGGGGTCGACTGGGCCATTGGCAAGAACAAGACCGATTTCGTCGGCATTCGCGGCCTGATGCGCGAGGATCTGGTGGCCGAAGGCCGGCGCCAGCTCGTCGGACTGAAGACCGAGGACCCGCGCACCGTGCTCGAGGAAGGCGCCCAGATCGTCGCCAATCCGAACCAGCCGGTGCCGATGAAGATGATCGGCTGGGTGACTTCCTCCTACTGGTCGGAAAATTGCGGCCGGTCCATCGCGCTGGCGCTGGTCGAGAATGGCCGCGCCCGCATGGGCGAAACCCTCTATGTCCCGATGCCGGACCGCGTCATCAAGGTCGAGGTGACGGGAACCGTATTCATCGACGAGGAAGGAGCGCGTCTCCATGGCTGAACCTACTGTCGCCACGCTTTCCGATCCGCTCGAAGGTTGCAGCCTTGCCACGGCGGGCATTTCGATCGTCCCGCTGCCCCTGGCCCGCAAGATCTCGTTGCGGGTGCCGCCCGCTTCGGTCGGAGCAGCCAGCGCGGCTTTCGGGGTCGTCTTGCCGACGGAACCGGGCCGGTCGGCGCGTTCCGGCACCCGCTCCGCTCTCTGGCTAGGGCCCGATGAATGGCTGATCATTGACGAGAATGCCGAGGCCGCCATGCCGGCCGGGGGCCTTGCGGGGTCGATCGTCGACATTTCCCACCGCAACCGCACGATTGAAATCAGCGGCCGGCTGGCCACGGCGACGCTGGCGGCCGGCTGTCCGCTCGACCTGTCGCTGCAAGCCTTTCCGGTCGGAAAATGCACGCGCACGCTCTTCGGCAAGGTCGACATCATCCTGTGGCGAACCGGCGAGGAGACGTTCCGCATCGATTACTGGCCGTCCTTTTCGGCCTATCTGTTCGCCTATCTGTCCAAGGCAGCCCAGGCCGCAGCCTGGTAACGGCTTCCATTTCGGGGAAAAGGGCCCTATTTCAACAAGATTGAACGATAGGGCCCTGCCATATGGCATCGACCTGAAGCTGGAGTACCCATCTCTTGGACCCGATCAAGAAGGCCATCCGCAACGCGCTGGAAAAGGGAGATGCGACGGACGAGGCCTTCCGCGAGCGCGTTTACCAATCCGCCTTTTCCTCGCTGGAACGGGCGCTCTCCGGACGCCAGCTCAGCCCCGAACAAATCGAGCAGCGGCGCGACCGGCTCCGTGCCAGCATTGTCGAGATCGAGTCGGAATTTGCTTCGGCCCTGCCGGAGATCGGGATCGACGAGGTTGGCGACGACTGGGCGCTGTCCGCCCCTGAGGCGCCGGCGCTGGATCCCGACGACCGCATCGATGCCGGTCGGCCGCCAAAGGCGCGGCGCGGCAACAGGGCGCGCATCCGGCCGGCCATGATCTTCCTCGTGGTGCTTGCCGGATTGCTGCTGCTTCTCGCCGCGGTGTGGTGGATCGTCTTTGGCGGCTTTTCCGCTTCGCCCGGATCCCCGGACGCACCGCCGGCAATATCGGGATCGGGCCCCGCATCCGGCGTGACGCAGGTACCGGCGGACCAGGACTGGATCCGCGTCTTCGTGCCGGAAGATGCCTCCAATGTCGCGCTCGGCGGCGGCGCGACGGCCAACATCATGGCCGAGGAAGGCCAGACCTTCCTGCGCATCGAAAGCGACGGAGAGGCGGAGGTCCGTTTCGGCATCGGACAGGGCATCCTTGAGCGGATGGCCGGAAACCGGGTCATGATCAGCATCCAGGCGCGCGCCGGCGAAGGCGAGACCGCCGAATTCGCCATAGAATGCCAGCTGGCGGAACTGGGCGATTGCGGCCGCAAGCGCTTCGAGATCGGCCCGACGATCTCCGAATTCCTGTTCGAGATCGTCGTTCCGGCTGGCAGTCCGCGCCAATCGGGGGCGCTGATCCTGCGCCCGGCCATTGGTGGCAGCGGCGCAATCATCGACATCCAGGCCATCCGGACGGCGGTGGCCGCCTCCTGAACATGGCGGGAAATCCGGATGCAGACCTGCTGCCGGCGCGTTTCCGGGACTGGTTTGCCCGGCGCGGCTGGGAGGCGCGTCCGCATCAGCTTGCGCTGCTCGAACATGCGCGGCACGACCGCTCCAGCCTGCTGATCGCGCCGACGGGCGCCGGCAAGACCCTGGCCGGCTTTCTGCCGGCACTGGTGGAATTGTCGGAGCGCGGGACCGGCCGCCAAGGAACCTCGCGCCGCGGCGTGCATACGCTCTACATCTCGCCGCTCAAGGCGCTCGCGGTCGACATCCACCGCAATCTGGACGTGCCGGTCACCGAAATGGGGCTCGCCATCCGCATGGAGACGCGCAGCGGTGACACGCCCGCCCATCGGCGGCTGCGGCAGAAGCTCGATCCGCCCGAAATTCTTCTGGCAACGCCCGAGCAGCTCGCGCTGCTCCTTGCGGACCCCAATGCTGAGCGGCTGTTTGGCAGTCTCCGGTTCTGCATCTTCGACGAGCTGCATTCGCTCGTCACCGCAAAGCGCGGCCACCTCACCGCGCTGGGGCTGGCGCGGCTGCGCCGTTTCGCACCCGGGCTGATCGCGACGGGCCTTTCGGCTACCGTCTCCGACCCCGATGCGCTGCGGCGCTGGCTGGTGCCGCAGATGCCGCCGGGCCAGCTTTCCGAACTGGTCACGGTACCGGGCGGCGCGCGGCCGCGCATCCGCATCCTCGATTCGGCCGAGCGCGTACCCTGGGCCGGTCATTCGGCGATGCATGCCGTCGGCGACATCCTTGCCGCGGTCGCAGCGCATCGCACGACGCTGGTCTTCGTCAATACGCGCAGCCAGGCGGAGCGGCTCTTCCGGGCGCTGTGGCAGGCAAACGACCAGGATCTGCCGATCGCCCTGCATCATGGCTCGCTCGATGCCGGCCAGCGGCGCAAGGTGGAAAAGGCGATGGCCGAGAACCGGTTGCGGGCAGTCGTCGCCACTTCGACTCTGGATCTCGGCATTGACTGGGGCGATGTCGATCTCGTCATCCATGTGGGCGCACCGAAGGGCGCGAGCCGGCTGGCGCAGCGCATCGGCCGCTCCAATCACCGCATGGACGAGCCGAGCGAGGCAATCCTCGTTCCCTCGAACCGTTTCGAGGTGCTGGAATGCCGCGCGGCCTTGATCGCCAGCAGCGAGGGCGCGCAGGATACGCCTCCCCTGGAGGAGGGCGCCATCGATGTCCTCGCCCAGCATGTGCTGGGTACTGCCTGCGCCGGCCCTTTCGATGCGGATGCGCTCTATCGCGAAATCATCAGCTGCGAACCCTATTCGCGGCTCGACCGGCTGACCTTCGACCGGGTGGTCGATTTCGTCGCCACCGGCGGATATGCGCTGCGCAGCTACGAGCGCCATGCGCGCATCCGGCCGATGCCGGACGGCCGGTGGCGCATCGCCCACCCGATGGTTGCCCGGCAATACCGGCTGAATGTCGGGACCATCGTCGAATCGCCCATGCTCACGGTGCGCCTTACCCGCCGCAAGGGCGCCAGCGCCCGCGCCGGCCCCGTGCTCGGCCAGATCGAGGAAAGCTTCCTCGAATCGCTCACTCCGGGCGATACGTTCCAGTTCTCGGGAAGGATCCTGCGATTCGAGACCATCCGCGAGAATGTCTGCTACGCCTCGATCGCGCCGGACCGGGAGGCGCGCGTTCCGGCCTATTTCGGCGGCAAGTTTCCGCTCTCGACCTATCTTGCCGCGACCGTGCGCCAGCTGATCGCCGATCGAGGCCGCTGGCACGAACTGCCGACGCAGGTCTCTTCCTGGCTGGCGCTGCAGGCGCAGTACTCCGCCCTGCCCCGGCCGGAGTGCCTCCTGGTCGAGACATTTCCGCATGAAGGCCGCTACTGCATGGTCATGTATCCTTTCGAGGGACGGCCGGCGCATCAGACCCTCGGCATGCTGCTGACCCGGCGGCTGGAGCGGGCCGGAGCGCGCCCGCTCGGCTTCGTGGCGACAGACTATGCGCTGGCGATCTGGGCGCTGCGGGATCTCGGCCGGCTGGCCCGTTCCGGCGAGGCGACTCTCGAAAGCCTGCTCGACGAGGACATGCTGGGCGACGATCTCGAAAGCTGGCTCGACGAGAGCTGGATGCTCAAGCGCACCTTCCGCAACTGCGCCATGATCGCCGGGCTGATCGAGAAGCGTCATCCGGGCGCGGAAAAATCGGGCCGGCAGCTCACGGTCTCCTCGGACCTGATCTATGACGTGCTGCGCCGCCACGAGCCCGACCACATCCTTCTGCAGGCGACCCGCAAGGATGCGGCATCGGGCCTCCTCGACATCGGCCGCCTCGCCGACATGCTGCGCCGGGTGCCGCAGCACATCCAGCATGTCGATCTCGACCGGATCTCGCCTCTGGCCGTGCCGGTGATGATGGAAATCGGCAGGGAGCCGGTCGCCGGCGGCGCGGAGGATGCGCTGCTGGCGGAGTTGGCAGCGCAGATGGATGCGGCTATCCCTGAAGGATGAATGCCCGAACCGCAGTGATTCGCCACCCGGCCATTTCCCTGCCGATCTCCGTCGCCGGCGAGACGGTGGAGCTCGACTGGCGCGGCGGCGCCTTGCTGCGACGCCACCAGCTGCTGATCGTGTCCGACCTGCACCTCGAGAAGGGTTCGTCGCTGGCCCGGACGCGCCGTTTCCTGCCACCCTATGACAGTCACGAGACCGTGCGGCGGCTGGCGGAAATGATCGGCGACCATGATCCGGCGGTCGTCGTGTGCCTGGGCGACAGTTTCCATGACCCGGAAGGCCATTCACGGCTACCTCCCCCCTTGCGCGAAGCGCTCGGTCAGCTTGCCGCGGGACGCGACTGGTACTGGATTGCCGGAAATCATGATCCGCTGGCCCCGGCAGGCTATTTCGGGCGCGCCGCAACCGAACTCGCAATTGGCGAACTCGTCCTGCGTCACGAACCGAGCCCGGATGCGGCCCATGGAGAGATCGCCGGCCATCTTCATCCGGGCGCGGTGGTCCGCCACCGCGGCAGGTCCCTGCGCCGGCCCTGTTTCGCTGCCGATGCACGGCGCCTGATCCTGCCGGCCTTCGGCGCCTATACGGGAATGCTCAGCGTGCGTGAGACCGCGGTGTCGCGATTATTTGCAGACGGCGCATTCAATGCCTATCTGCTGGGGGAAAGCGCGGTCTATCCGCTGGCCGCCAGCCAGCTTGGCTGAACCGGCATTGCCCGACGGGTTCCGTTCATGCAGGAGATTACCGGCATTCCTCCATCGCGAAGGCTGCATTGGCTCGCTTGCCCTGCCGGCGCAGGCAGGCCGGGCCCGGGCCGCGCATGTAATGGCGTTCGGGTTGGTAGCGGCGCGTGGCGAGGCTACGCAGCAGGATTGCGATCTTTCCCAACGGTTTCAGTTTCATGGTCTGCATCCTTGTCGTGCCCCGCGACCCGATAACGTCATGTACGTCACCAGCCATGCTATTGCCGAATGATGAATCCCCGATGAAAGTGAAGTTAACCATGCGGACAGAATTCGCGCGGCATCGACCGCGCCGGACGGTACTACCGGAAGCGCAGATCCGGGTGAACCGGAACAAGCTGGACAGGCGATGACGGCAGCAAGGGACACGTTTCTCGACCGGCTCGGCAAGTACCTCGCCAGATGGCTGGAGAGCGAATCCTCCGGTTACCAGCCCTATACGCCCTCCGACCCGGAGACCCTGCATCGCAGCCTGTTGCCGGGCGACATCCTGCTGGTCGAGGGCAATCAGAAGATCTCCGCGGCGATCAAATATCTGTCGCAATCGACCTGGAGCCACTCGGCGCTCTATATCGGCGACGCCCTGCCCGCGCCCGAGGACGGGCAGGAGCCGCCGCGCCTGATCGAGGTCAATCTCGGCACGGGCTGCATCGCGGTTCCGCTGTCGAAGTACCGCGCCCACAATACGCGCATCTGCCGCGCCCATGCCCTGACCCCCGACGACCGCCAGCGCGTCGTCGATTTCATGATCAGCAAGATCGGCTTGCGCTACGATCTCAAGAACATCCTCGATCTGCTGCGCTATTTCCTGCCGACCCCGCCCGTTCCGGTGCGCTGGCGCCGGCGACTGATTGCATTCGGATCCGGCGATCCCACCCGGGCGATCTGCTCGTCGCTGATCGCCCAGGCCTTCGAGGAGGTGCGCTACCCCATCCTGCCCGAGATCCGGCGCAGAAAGGGCAAGACGGCCGCGGAATCGCGCTTTTCGCGGCAGGAGATCCTGCATATCCGCCACCATTCGCTCTATACGCCGCGCGATTTCGACCTGTCGCCCTATTTCCAGATCATCAAGCCGACGCTCGAATACGGCTTCGATTACAAGCAATTGCGGTGGGCGGAGGATGCGCCGGCCGAAGCGGCCACCGGCGACGCGCCGGAAATGGATGCCGCGCATCCCTATCTTAGCACTGACTGATCTACGGCCGGACATCTACCGTTCCCGCCGCGGATCGGCTATGAAGCACAGGAACGGTTCCACTGGTGATGGATGCAGAAGAAAAAGCCAATTGCACGCGGCACGACGAAGCCCGCACGGCGCCGCGTGCCGGATTTCGTCAAGAATCTGCGTGGCGTGGCCGACTGGAGCCAGGCCAAGGCCTGGCTTGAGTGGCGCGGCGTCGAGGATATCGAGTGCATTACGCCGGATCAGGCCGGCGTCCCGCGCGGCAAGATGATGCCGTCGAGCAAGTTCACGTCCAATACCTCGCTGGCGCTGCCGACGGCCGTGCTGATGTCGACCATTTCGGGCGCCTATCCCGATGATGGGCGCGGCTTTGCCTATCCGCAGGACGATGGCGATCTCAAGCTCCTGCCGGATCTGTCGACGCTTACCATCGTGCCCTGGGAAAGCGACCCGACGGCGCAGGTGATCTGCGACCTCGTCCGCCTGGGCGGCGAAACGATCGAGTTCACGCCGCGCAACGTGCTGAAGCGCGTCGTCAATGCCTATCACGAACGCGGCTGGAAGCCCGTGGTGGCCCCGGAGATCGAATTCTACTTCGTCGAGAAGAATCCCGATCCCGACTACCCGCTGGCGCCACCCGTCGGCCGTTCCGGCCGGGCGATCGGCGGCGGGCAGGGCTACTCCATCGCCGGCGTGAACGAATTCGACGAGCTGATCGACGACATCTACCATTTCTCCGAAGCGCAGGGGCTGGAAATCGACACGCTGATCCATGAAGAGGGCGCCGGCCAGTTCGAGATCAACCTGCGCCACGGCGACCCGGTGGAGCTGGCCGACCAGGTGTTCATGTTCAAGCGCACCATCCGGGAAGCAGCGCTGAAGCACGAGACCTACGCCACCTTCATGGCGAAGCCGATGCAGGGACAGCCCGGCTCGGCAATGCACATTCACCAGTCGATCATCGACGAGAAGACCGGCATGAACCTGTTTTCAAGTCCCGACGGAGGGGAAACCCCCTATTTCCGGCATTTCATCGGCGGCATGCAGCGATACGTGCCGAAGGCGCTGGTCATGTTCGCGCCCTACGTCAATTCCTACCGGCGCCTGACGCCCAACCAGTCGGCGCCGGTCAATGTGGAATGGGGCTACGACAACCGGACCACGGCCTTCCGCGTGCCGCGCTCCGACCCCGCAGCGCGGCGCGTCGAGAACCGGATACCGTCCTCGGATGCAAACCCATATCTGGCGCTGGCGGCATCGCTCGCCTGCGGCCTGCTCGGCCTCATCAACGAGGTCGAAGCGACCGAGCCGGTCCGGTTCGCGGCGAATGCCGACGAAATCTCCCTGCCGCGCAGCCTGCTCGACGCGGTATCGCTGTTCGAGGAAGAGGCGGAATTCGAGACCATGTTCGGACGCGGCTTCGTGACCACCTATTCGGCAATCAAACGGGCGGAATTCGAGACCTTCATGGAAGTCATCAGCCCGTGGGAACGGGAATATCTGCTGCTCAATGTCTGATTATCAAAGCCCCATTTCGCCGGGCCGCTCCTGGTACGAGGACAATTCCGGCGACCGCACGGCCTATGCCTCGCTGGAGGGCGAGGAGAAGGCGGACGTCGTCATCATCGGCGGCGGCTTCACCGGCCTGTCGGCCGCGGCCCATCTCGCGCAGAACGGGGTGGACACGGTGCTGATCGACGCGCATCGCTTCGGCGATGGCGCTTCGGGACGCAATGGCGGCCAGATGGGAACTGGCCATCGGCGCTGGGTCGAAGAGATGGAGCAGCAGCTCGGCCTCGAGCGCGCCCGGGCGCTGTTCGACCTTGCCGAGGAGGCCAAGACGCATCTGCTGGAATTCTCGCGCCGCAACGGAATCGACATCCAGTACCGGCCGGGGCAGCTCTCCGTCACGCACAAGGAGCGGCTGCTGCCGTCCTATCGCAGGCATGTGGAACTGATGCAGGAGCGATTTGGCTATTCGCATCTGGCCGTGATGGACCGCGAGGAAACGGCGTGGCGCGTCGGCTCGAATTTCTATCATGGCGGCATTCGCGACACGGGCACAGGCCATATCCAGCCCCTGAAACTCGTCATCGGCCTTGCCAGCGTCGCCCATCTCGCCGGCAGCCGGCTCTATGAGCAGTCGCCTGCCCTTTCGATCCGTTCCTCGGCGGCAGGAATCACCGTCCAGACGCCATCCGGCCAGATCCGGGCGCAGAAATGCCTGCTCGCCGTCAATGCCCATGGCGGCATGCTGGAGCCCGTCAGCGCAGCCCATGTCATGCCGATCGGCTCCTTCATTGGCGCCACGGAGCCGCTGGAAGATCCCGATTCTGTCCTTCCGGGCGATGAAGCCGTCGACGATTCGCGTTTCGTGATCCGCTATTTCCGCAAGAGTCCCGACGGCCGGCTGCTGTTCGGCGGTCGCGAGGTCTATGGCAAGCAGAGCGACCGCAGGATCGAGGAACATATCCGCCGGCAGATTTCCGAGATCTACCCGGCACTTGCCAATGCGCGGCTTACCCATGGCTGGGGTGGATCGGTCGGCATTACCGTGCCGCGAATGCCCTTCATTCGCGAGGTGCAGCCCAATGTCCTCTATGCCGGCGGCTATTCGGGCCACGGCGTCATGCTGTCGAACTATGTCGGCCGGCTCTACGCGGAATCCGTGCTCGGCAAGCATGACAAGCTCAAATTGTTCGAGGAATTGCGGATCCCCGCCTTCCCGGGCGGAAGACGGTTCCGCGCGCCATTGCTGCTACTGGCCATGAGCTGGTATGCGCTCCGCGACCGCTTCTGAGCCATGATCGACGGCTGGGCAAGGCGACGGCTCGACCCCTGGCTGACGAGAATGGCGCGGCCGCTGGCGCGATGCGGCGCCCCGCCGAACGTCATCACGATCCTTGGCTGCTTCCTGGGCCTCGCGGCGGCGCTTGCGATCGCCATGGAAGCGTTTTTCGCCGGGCTGGTCCTGATCCTGTTCAGCCGGCTATTCGATGGGTTGGACGGGGCGGTGGCGCGGCTGGGCAATCGGGTCACCGATCTCGGCGGCTTTCTCGACATCGTGCTGGATTTTGTCTTCTACGGCGCCATTCCGCTCGCCTTCGTGATTGCCGACCCGGCGCAGAACGGCGTTGCCGGCGCAGCGCTGCTATTCGCATTCTACGTCAACGGCGCGACTTTCCTCGCCTTTGCAGCACTTGCCGCAAGGCTGGGCATGAAGGGCAATCTGCGCGGGCCGAAATCGATCCATTTCACGACCGGTCTCGCCGAGGCTGGCGAGACCCTGATCTTCTTCATTGCATTCTGCCTGCTGCCGCACTGGTTCGCGGTTCTGGCCCTTGTATTCGCAGCGCTCTGCCTCGTCACGGCAGCGGCCCGGATTCACCAGGCAAGGCGCCAGCTCGGCCGGCCAACGACACAGACAGGGTCATAGATTCTGTTGCCGCAGGATCAATCCGGCAGAACGAGCTTGCCGCTTTTCACATCCTGCTGCGTGAAATGCTCATACAGCCCCTTGCCGACGCTTTGCGCAAGGTCCTTCCCACTTACCATCAATAAACCAACCTTCGTGGAAGTCCTCAAGACTTCAGAAACAATACTTCCTTGAGGGCTGTTGCTCGATTTCTCATTGTAAACCAGCAATTGATTCGTACCATCCATATTCATGTACGACTTCGAGTGTACGAAATTTCTCGTTACAGAGAATCTGAATTCATCCGTCCAGAAATGCCTGCCGAACTTTATGTCTTTTGCGACACTCCTTGTCAGCTCCATATTTTCTTTAAAGACATTTCCGATAAAGGCTGCGGATTCTTCGTGAATCACCAGCAAGCCATACTTTCCGGTTCCTGGATCCCGTACATCCACAACAGTCGAGATCGGGTGTTCCCCCCGCCTACCCAAATTGTTGTAGCCATTCTGTCTCGTATTCAGATCGTAGAAATGGTCGCGGACGATCTTGCGCAGCTCCGGACTGCCAAGCTCGGTGGTCGGCACATGCCGTACATGACACCCGAAGCGCCCCGGTTGCTGATAGACCCGCATTTCCGGGAGCGGCTCCTTGCGCTGCCGCATCGGGGCCATGCCGATCCCGCCAATGCCCTTCAGATCATCCGAAATTGCATTGGTTCTTCGATGGTGTGGCCGGGACTGCCGGAGAGAATCCTGCTCCTGCCGAACGGGCGGGAACTTCGGTTCCTCTCTCCGCCGGAACCCGAGCATCTCGCTGGTCCCGACCTTCTGCCGGTCCTCTAAATCGTTGATTTCATTTCGATTTACTTGCGGCCGATAGCCGCTTTGTCCAATGCGCCCCATACTTGTCCTGCCCCGGTTGAATGGCGCAGGAATACGATACAATGACGGTTGCGCTTGTTTCGAAAAGCACAAACCCTTTGCAGGAGCGGAGATTCCGGAAACAACCTCGGCATGTGCAAACCATATGCCCGGCGCGCCGCTATATCCCGGCCAGCGCCCGGTCGAGATCGGCGATGAGATCGTCCACATGCTCCAGACCGACCGACAGGCGCAGCAAGCCATCGGAAATGCCGAGCATTTGCCGGGCTTCTTCGGACATGCTTCGATGCGTCGTCGTCGCCGGGTGCGTGATCAGGCTCTTGGCGTCGCCCAGATTGTTCGAGATCAGGATGATGTCCAGCGCATTCATGAAGGCGAAGGCCGCTTCCTTGCCGCCCGCTAGTTCAATCGCCACCATGCTGGAGCCGCCCGACATCTGGCGCCGGATGAGATCGGCCTGCGGGTGATCGGCACGTCCCGGATAGATGACGCGCGAGATGGCCGGCACTTCCGCGAGGAAGTCGGCAATGCGCGCCGCGCTTTCGCTCTGCCGGGCGACGCGCAGCGGCAAGGTCTCCAGCCCCTTCAGCAGGGTCCAGGCATTGAAGGGGGACATGGACGGTCCGGTATGGCGGTAATAATCGTGCAGCTTCTCGTTGATCCATTCACGGTCGGAAAGAATGATGCCGCCGAGACAGCGTCCCTGCCCATCAATATGCTTGGTCGCCGAATAGACGACGACATGCGCGCCCAGCTCGAGCGGCTTCTGCAGGAGTGGCGTCGCAAAGACATTGTCGACGATCAACCGCGCTCCGACCTCATCGGCAAGCGCCGCAACGGCAGCGATGTCGACGATCTCCATCGTTGGATTGGTCGGGCTCTCGAGAAACATGGCGCGCGTGTTCGGCCGCACCGCTGCCTTCCAGTTGGCGATGTCCTTGCCGTCCACCACCGTCGTCTCGATGCCGAAACGCGGCAGCAGCTTCTCGATGACCCACAGGCAGGAGCCGAACAATGCCCGGGCGCCGATGACATGATCGCCGGCGCTGACATGGCACAGCAGCGCCGCCGACACCGCCGCCATGCCGGAAGCCGTGGCGCGCGCATCCTCCGCACCCTCGATGGCGCACATGCGTTGCTGGAACATCTCCACTGTGGGATTGGCAAATCGCGAATAGACGAAGCCGGGCTCATCCCCCTTGAAACGCCGCTCGGCGGCCTCTGCGGTCTCGTAGACATAGCCCTGGGTCAGGTAGAGTGCCTCGGAGGTCTCTCCGAATTGCGAGCGATTGGATCCGCCATGGACGAGGCGGGTTTCCGGTTTCAGGTCGGCAAGGTTCATGATCTTCTGCTCCTGCGAAGACCGGCTGCGAAGGTCCCTGGCAATTTCGCAGGCGGCCCTTTAGCGATTTCTTTTACGTGGCTGCAAGCCGGCCGGCCAAATCACCACGGGGGATAAGTGGCTTCTTACGGCGATGCAAAGCTTGCGTCAACGGCAGGTTTGATTAAACGTCGGGCCGCAACTGGAGGCAAGTGAGGTGAAAGCGGGCATCCTACCCGATCGGGAAATTGCCGGACTGCATGCGCGCGGCGCGATCCGGACGGCGGGGCCGCTCGACGACGACCAGATCCAGCCGGCCAGCCTTGACCTGCGGCTCGGGCTGCGGGCCTGGCGGGTGCGCGCCAGTTTCCTGCCGGGACCGGACATGCGGGTTGCGGACAAGCTCGAAAGGTTGAGCCTGCACGAGTTCAGCCTTGAGGCGGGCGCCGTGCTCGAGACTGGCTGCGTCTATGTGATCCAGCTCCAGGAATCGCTCGAACTGCCGGAGGCGATCGCGGCCACGGCCAATCCGAAGAGCTCGACCGGCCGGCTCGACATCTTCACCCGGATCATGGCCGACAAGTGCCAGGAATTCGACAAGCTGCCCGCCGGCTATTGCGGCCCGCTCTACATCGAGATTTCGCCGCGAACTTTTCCCATCGTGGTCCGTACCGGCTCAAGGCTGGCGCAGCTTCGCTTCCGCAACGGTAATGCGCTGCTGGACGATGCGGCGCTCCTCGACCTGCACCGGCAGGAAAACCTGGTAACTTCGGAGAGCCCGAACATTTCCGGCGGCGGAATCGCGCTCTCGGTCGATCTGAGCGGCAATGCCGAAGGGCTGATCGGCTATCGCGGCAAGCGCCATACCGGGCTGGTCGACCTCGACCGGAAGAGCGCCTATCCGGTCCTCGATTTCTGGGAGCCGCTGTTCGGGCGCGGCAAGCGCGAGCTCGTGCTCGACCCGGACGAATTCTACATTCTGATGTCGCGCGAGGCGGTGCATGTTCCGCCTTCCCATGCCGCGGAAATGACGCCGTTCGATCCGCTGGTCGGCGAATTCCGCGTGCACTATGCCGGCTTCTTCGACCCCGGATTCGGCCATTCCGCCGCCGGGGGCACGGGCAGTCGCGCGGTGCTGGAAGTGCGTAGCCATGAAGTGCCCTTCATCCTCGAGCACGGGCAGATCGTCGGCCGCCTTACCTATGAGCGCATGCTCGAACTGCCCGAGCGCCTGTATGGGCGGGATCTTGGCTCGAACTACCAGGCGCAGGGGCTGAAGCTGTCAAAGCACTTCCGCAATTCCTGACATTTTCATGTCTCAAACGCCCACATAGCGCCGCAGCAATTCCGGCTCCTGGCGCAAATGATCCGGCGTCACCGTCTCGCCGCTACGGCCATTCTCGAGGAAGGTGACGCGATCAGCGAGGGACAGGACCGCATCGACGCGCTGCTCGACGAGGATGATGGCCGATCCACGCGCCTTCAACTGGCGAACGACATCGCGGATCAGCGCGATCATCGACGGCTGCAGACCCTCGGTCGGCTCATCCAGCAGCAGCACCTCCGGCTCGATGCACAGCGCCCGCGCGGTAGCAAGCATCTGCTGCTCGCCGCCGGACAGCGTGTCCGCCCGCTGGTGCAACCGTTCGCGCAGACGCGGAAACAGATCCAGCGCCGCCTCGAGCGTTTGCGCGCCCTTGTTGCGAACCATGAGGCCGATCTCGAGATTCTCCCGCACGGTCAGCTCGGAGAACAGGCGCCGGCCCTGCGGCACATATCCGAGCCCGCGTGCGGGAACCTGATGGGCCGGCAGGTTGCTGATGACTTCATCCCGCAGCAGGATGGAGCCGGCCTGCAATGGCAGCAGGCCCATGATCGCCTTCAGGGTGGTCGTCTTGCCGGCGCCATTGCGGCCCAGCAGGCAGAGGATTTCGCCCTGTCGCACGCTGAGCGATACGCCGCGCAAGATGCGGGCCGGGCCATAGGCAACGTCGATCCCGCGCACCTCAAGCATCGACCGCCCCCAGATAGGCGGCCTGCACCGCCCGGTTGTCCCGGATTTCATCGGGGCTCCCCTCGGCGAGGACCGCACCGAAATTCATGACGGTAATGCGATCGGCCGCCTGCATCACGACATCCATATTGTGCTCGATCAGCAGGATCGTGGTCTCGCCGGCCAGGCTGCGGACCAGTTCAAGAAAATTGCCGATCTCGCCATCGGAGAGACCCTGCGTCGGCTCGTCGAGAATGAGCAGTTTCGGCCGCTGGCCAAGCCCCATGGCAATTTCGAGCAGGCGCTGGTGGCCATAGCTGAGATCTCCGGCAAGTTGCAGGGCGCGGTCCGCAAGGCCGACCCGCTCGAGCGCATCCATCACCTCGCGATCCGTTTCGTCGCCATTGCCGCGCAGCCTGCGCCGCACCGCCAGCGCGACATTCTCATGCAGGCTGAGGCGGGAGAAGATCGACGTGATCTGGAACGTATAGGCCATGCCGAGGGCGATGCGCCGATGCGCCGGCAGTGCGGTCACCTCGCGATCGAGAAAGACGATCCGCCCCGAAGAGGCAGGGATGCGCCCGCACAGCATGCCGACCAGCGTCGTCTTGCCGGCGCCATTCGGCCCGATCAGCGCCCGGACCTCGCCCTGGGAAAGCGCGAAATCAACCTCGCGCACGGCGGCAAGACCGCCATAATTCTTGCACAGCTTCTCGGCGGCAAGGAAGGTCACGGCAGCCATGGCAACCACCTGCGCCGGATCTCCCCGGCAATGCCCTGGCGCGCAAACAGCGTCAGCAGGACCAGCGCCAAGCCCGCAATCAGCATGTATGCAGTGGTCAGCCCGCTCGACAGGTCGATGAGATAGAACATGAACCAAGTGCCGATGAACGGGCCGAGCACCGTGCCCGCGCCGCCGAGGAGCACCCAGAGCAGCGGGAAAATCGAATATTGCACCGACGCAAAGGTCGCCCCCGCATAGCCGAACAGCACTCCGTAGCTCGCCCCGGCAATGCCGGCAATGGTACCCGACAGGACGACCGCGCCGAGCTTGTAGCGAAAGATGTCGTAGCCCAGCATCCGGGCCCGCTCTTCATTCTCGCGGATGGCCACGAGCACGCGCCCGAAGGGCGAGCGCACGACCTTCAGGGCCAGCAGGAGCGCGGTGGCAAACAGCAGCAGCGCCGCGAAATAGCGGTTCGTCACATCGGTGAGATCGATCCCGGCAATGGCGCGGGCCGACTGGCGCAGCACGAAGCCCTCATCCCCGCGCGTATATTCGCCGAACAGCAGAATTGCGAGGTAGCCGGCCTGCGCGAACATCAGGGTCACGATCATGAAGGCGACGCCGCGTGTGCGCAGCGCGAGCATGCCGACAATCGCCGAAGCCAGAAAGGCAGCCACGCCGCCGGCAAGCAGCGCCATTTCGGATGCGAGGCCGGCATGCTGCACCGTCAGCGCCGTGCCGTACATTCCGGCGGCAAAGAACAGGGCATGGCCGAGGCTGAGCAGCCCCGCATAGCCGAACAGCAGATTGTAGCCGATGGCATAGGTGGCGAGCACCATGATCCGGGCAAGGCTCGCATGATGGTATTCCGGCAGGACGAATTGCAGCGCGAACAGGAGAAGCAGAAAACCGCCATGCAGCGCGAGCGACTTGCCGCCATCCTTCATGCCGCGCCCTTCCCGAACAGGCCCTGCGGCCGGAAGACCAGGACGAAGGCAACGAGCAGGGTCGCGAGGATCTTGGCAAGCGTCGGCGAGAAGAAGACCGAGATGATGCCGTCGCTGAGGCCGATCAGCACCGCCGCGACGATGGTTCCGTTCAGGCTGCCGAGCCCGCCGATAATGACGACGATGAAGGAGAGCAGCAACGGGTCCATGCCCATCAGGTAATGCGCCTGCTGGATCGGCACGATCAGCACCGCCGCCATCGCCGCGAGCCCGGCGCCGATGCCGAATACCGTGGCATAGACCCGGTCGACGGGAATGCCGAAAGCCTGCGCCGTCTCCCGGTCGAGCTGCGTGGCGCGCATGGTGAGACCCATGCGGCTGCGTGCCATGAATTGCCGGATCGCCACGAGGATCACCGCCGCCGCGACGATCACGGCAAGCTTGTAGGTCGTGGTGCCGAAGCCCCAGGGCCAGCCCAGCACGAGCCCATCGTCCGTCAATTCCGGCCAGGGGAGCGCGATCCGGGCATTGAAGGGCGCCTCGACCGGCCGGGCATGCGGCCCATAGGTCATGAGCGTCGCCTGCTGCAGGATGTAGAGAATGCCGATCGTGGCGACGATGGTGCTCTCGGGATCATATTTCAGGCGCTTGAGGATCGCGAGGTCGGCAATGACGGCGATCATGCCGACGAGAAGCGGCGCAACCAGCAGCGCCAGAAGGAAGCCGAGCGCCGGATGCCCGCCAACCAGTGAGGCGATCCACCAGGCAAGCACCGCGCCCAGCATGTAGAATTCGCCATGCGCGACATTGACGACGCGCATGACGCCAAAGACCAGGCTGAGGCCGACCGCCGTCAGCGCAAGCACCGCAGCGGTGACCGCGCCTTCCAGACATGCCAGCATGAGGTGAGGGCCGAAATCCATGTCACGACACGAATTGCGTCCCGGCACCGGCTGGCCCGGAACAACTGGTTCTGGCGCCCCCCGCGTCCTTGCGGATGCGAGAGGGACGCTCCAGCTCATTTACGGAGCACCGGTTTTTCCCGAAAAGCGACCTCACTTCCCGGTCCGATGCGCTAGAAGGGCTGGGTGGTGTAATCGACCTCATCGGGATAGAACGTATCCTCGATCGAAGTCGTATGCACGACATCCATCCGTCCCTCATTGACGCGCGAAATGTATTGCACGCCGAAAACCTGATGCGTCTTGCCATTGAACAGCTTCGGCCCCTGCGGATGCTCGTTCGAATGTGGCAGTTCCGTCATTGCCTCCACCGCCTCGATCAGCTTGGGGCGATCCTCGACGCCAGCATAGCCGGACGCTTCCATCGCCGCCTTGATGACATACAGCGTCTCCCAGCAGCCAAACATGTGCGCATAGGTCGAGACATCATCCGGATCGTTCACGGAAGCGCCATTCTCGTCGACGCCGACCGCTTCGCGATACAATTTGTCATAGGGCGTCTGGTCCTTCTGGACATAGCGGGGAAAGCCTTCCCAGAAATAGGTGCCTTCGAGGAATTCCAGCCCCGAGCTCGTCATGCTGACGCCTTCCAGACTGTCGATGAATCCGAACAGTTCCGGCCGGCTCGGCCCGAAGAATTCGCCCAGCTCCTTGACGAAAGTCAGCACCGCGGGACCGACCATGACGTGATAGACCACTTCCGTCTCGCGGGGGATATTGGGGAAATAGCGCGTGAACGACGTGTCGGAGGGTGGAATCGCGATCTGCGCCAGCACCTCGCCGCCCTGCGCGCGCACGGCCTCGGAGAAATAGTCGCGGTGATCGTGCCCGAAGGCAAAGTCGGGGAAGATCATCGTGACCTTCTTGCCGAGATTTCCGGTGACAAAGGGTGCCATGGCCTGAACCTGGCTCTTCACGTCGGTGATGCCCGGCTGGAGCGTGTAGCGGTTGAGCATGCCGCTGGCGACATGATGGCCTTCGGACACGACGAAATAGGGCAGTTTCAGCTCACCTGCCCGCGGCGCCGATCCGATGACGACATGGCTGTACAGCGTGCCGAATCCGATGTCGCATCGATGCTGGGTGGCGAATTTCTCTACCACTTCCGCCCCACGCTTCGGGTCGGTGCCGTCATCCTCGGCGATGATCTCCACCGGCCGGCCATTGATGCCCCCCGCATCGTTGATTCGCTTGACGGCCGCCATGGTGGTGCGGTCGTACCAGCGGCCATAGGGAGCACCGATGCCGGTGCGGTGGACCTGGAATCCGATCCGGATCGGCTCCGAGGATTGCGTCTGGGCGTAGCGCACGAAGCCCGGCATGGCCGCCGCGCCGGCCGCCACGCCCGCGCCTGCGGCAAGTTTCTTCAGTACGCCGCGACGAGTATCCTTGCCGAAACCGCTATTTCCTTGTGATTGCATGATACTTCCTCCCTCATGCCCGATTCCGTGCCTCCCCCATGGAACACAGATCGCACCAAAAATAAAGCATCACATGCCGCGTGGCGAAGCAAGCAGCCACAGGCCGAAAAACGTGTAGGCGACCATGAATGCAGAGATCGGCAGCTGGCTGAGCATCGTCTTGCGGCCCTCCCCGAACATGTCCAGCGCCACCCCGTGCGAAACCAGGATCGCCAGGACATGGCCGGCAACCACCGCGCCGGCCTGGCTCAGCCAGATCACCTCGACACTGTCCCTGGTCGTCAGAAAACCGGTCGTGACATGGAAATGCCCGATGCCCAGAAGGTCCGCCCCCGTACCGAACGGGTCGCTCATCGCCGCATACAGATACTGGCCGTCGACCAGCAGGGAAGTCAGATAATGCGCGAAATGATAGCCGACGGCGATCGGCAGCAGGCATTGCGCCTGCCGGCAGAACGCTTCCCCGAACCGACGCCCCTCGCCTGCGAGCCATAGGCCGGCCCCCACCATGGCGGCAAAGGCCGCAGCGGCGAGAAGGCAGGCGCCGAGCAGGCCCCACAGGGTCGACCAGAAGATGACGCTGCGGCCTGGAAATTCCAGCGGATTGATGCCGATGCGCGTCAGCCACCAGAAGGTTCCGTAGAGGCTCTCGAAAGAGCCGACGCTGAGCATTGCGATGACGAACAGGCCAAGGCTCATTCCCGGCCGCCGGAAACGGAGGAGCTGCCAGCCGGGCACGCCTGCGAGGATCCGTCCGCCCTTGCAGGCAAGCGGGGCAACGCCTGCAAATCTGCGCATGAAGATCGTGACGAATTCGCACTGCGCCAGCCATCTCCTGCTGCCGAAAAGGAGCATGCCGACGAAGCTGAACAGCCAGTAGCCGCAGACGACCCTTGCGAGGCGGCGCGGGTCGGTCGGCGCGAGGTCCGCGGCGAGGAACAGCGCGAAGCCGAGAAAGAGCGCGATTGCCGGAAATGCGCCCAGCCATGCCGGCAGGCGCAAGGGGGGCGGGCGGCCCGCGAGGCGGCGCAGGATGGCGACGGCCCCGGTCCAGGGGTTGAGCCAGCGCCAGAGGTCGCCGACCAGCGCCTGGCCAAGTACAAGGATAATCCACCAGAATACCCAGAAGAAGAGCGGCAAGGGATTGGCGACCGGGTCCGTCGAGCCCGACAGCCCGGCAAGGACCAGCGTGGCGAGGATCGCAAGGCTTGCGAGGCTGGTCGATATCGCGCATGAATTCGCCGGCAGCCGCATCACCGGCCGGCCCTGCCAGCTTCGCGTCAGCGCACCGATCCGCGGGATGGCGATCAGGATCAGGGTGAGGATGACTGCGGCGATGCCTGCTGAAATATAGAGCCCGGTCGGGAGCAGCAGCACGAAGGGCTGATCGGCGGCATGCGCGAAGGCATGGCCCGGCATGACCGTCAACAGCAGCGCCAGCCCGAATCCTGGCGCCTGCCCAGCCGGCCATACTGGTTTCTGCCAGTCCTGATTGCCCGGCGCAGCAGAAGGGCGGGCGCCGGCGATCGAGCGCGCAAGACGACGGTGCGGCCACACAGGAACGAAAAGACGAATCTGGCCTCGCCCCTGAGGCAGGCTGCCCACCACGCGCTCCCCCTTGCTTCTCCAGCCTCGTTCGGGCGGTCTGGCTGAGCCGCCAACCCCGAGGCCCCGGATGCACCCCTGCGCGCCGCAGGTCGTGGAAAAAACCTGCTTGCGCCGCACCCCGCTGCATGTTGCCCGAGTCGCGACACTCTAGACCATGATCCCTGAAAGTGGAACCGCGCTTCCGGAGCAATCCGGTTATCTATCCGCGCCCTGGTGCTGTCCGATGCGCCATCCTGGTGTTATCCGATCCGCCAGCAACGCGTTGGAGAATTCATGATCCGTCCGGACGCGCGCGTGGCGCCAG
>CAYLGY010000021.1:0-7099 GCA_964383325.1 uncultured Rhizobiaceae bacterium | reverse complement strand
CGCCAGCAACGCGTTGGAGAATTCATGATCCGTCCGGACGCGCGCGTGGCGCCAGCGCCTCTTGCCGTTCCGTAGAGGAGGCGGCTTCAACGGGCGCAGCCGCAAGCTGCGCCCCCCAGATGCGAATCCGACCGCGGACCCCGGTGAAACCACTGGTTGCGATGATCAGACGCTGGCCCTGAGGACATTTCCGCGAGATCCGAGGTTCGGCGACATTCCTGCCATGCGCTCGGCCTGCAACTGAATGGCTTTCAGACGGTGCTTCCAGGTCCGCGACGACCAGACCCTCTCGACCCATTGCTGAAACGATTCGTTACGCGAACTGCGCTCGGCAGTGTACTCCGAATACAACAAACCGAGCCCCATGTTCCGCACGCTCGGTGCTGAAAAGGGGATGTATTCGTAGGAAGTTTTCAGATGGTCGCTCAGCATCTTGTCCACTTTTTCCTTGAAGGCGGTCAGACCTACACCTTCGGGAATGCAATGGTAGAATTTCGTGCTCCCGCGTTCCTTGCAGGCGGTAATATAGGTTCCGGTCGACGGGTCGAAAATGTCGAAGGCAACATCCCCGCTATAATCACCGATCAGGGAATTATACTTCCCAAGATTGATCTCCGGAAACTCGCTGTCCAGTTCCATTCCGCCCATATAGCGCACTTCACCCTGTTGCGGCTGGCGAAGATCCTTGCCTTGTTGCGTGGCAAGCAGGCTCATGTCCTCCACCGTCATCAATCGTGACGTGTCGACCAGCTCGATCGGCTTAACCGTATCCACGCCTTTCCATTGATTCAGGACTTCCTTACAACGCACCGCTGCCGGATCGCCCCCGCGATTTGCCATGAGCAAAGAGCCATAGACGCCCGCATACAGTCCGGCGCGCGATGCCGAACTGGTCAGGTTCTCGTCCTTCTCATAGTTGTTGATGCAGATCTCCAGGGATTGCAGCGTCTCCTGCGCAACGTCGTCGTCCTCGCTGCAGAGCAGCTCAAGCAGTTCGGAGGCCGCAACCTGCCGCACCCCTTCATTCTCGTGATAGGCGAGGTTGAAGAGAATATCGCGCAGCAACTCGCCCTGTTCCTCGGTAAGCTGTTCGTTCGGCGACCGCACCAGACCGGCAATGTGCCGGGTTGCCTCCATCAGCTCGGCGGTATCTTCCAGACTATATGATTTCGGCACATTTGTTGAATTGCCCGGATACAACAGAGCAATCTTGCCCTGGACTGTCTGCTCCAAGGTCGGCAAGGGGCTGCCTTGGTCGTAAAGAACTGGCGGACGATGATGGCTGTAAATGAGTGAGGGATCAGACAACTCGCTCACCTGGACGACACTGCCCCCGGAATCTGACTCATAATCGGAGGTCACATGGGTCCGGTCATTGCCGGGGGTCATGTGAAGCATCTCTGGCGAAATCTCTACTGCTTTCAGCTCCTCGTTCTCCGAGCCGATATCCTCGTATTCCGTCCCCTCCACACTGGACTTATTTTCGTTGTTATCATTATTTAATACCTGGATGTTATTCTTTTCCTCCAGTATACTCGTACTATTTTGTCTAACCGTCTGGATATCATCCGATATTTCGTTCTTTTCCTCAATATTGCTGTTTTTACTATCCGTTAAACCCTTGTTCTTCAGATCGGTCTCAGGGGTATTCGGGCTTTGGTTTACAATGTAAATGGGGGACGGCGGAGGCGGAGGCAGCGACCCACCAGGAGCGGAGGGCGCCTTCGGAGCAGGCATCGACACCTCGCTCTGATTCAGCGGGAGTTCCTGAATCTGCTCCGGTACCGATTCGAACGGCGCCCAGGTACTCGTGTCGATCGTGTCTTTCCCGACTTTGGGCAGGTCCGTCAGGCTAAACGATCGCGGCCTCGGGCCCTGCACATTGCTCCGCCCGTGGAGATCCAGGCTGCGCCGGCGCGTGATTTGCTGGATTTGGTCATTGTTCTCGAGCGAGCTGCGCTCCTCCAGGTCAAGTTTATCCTTGCCATCACCTTGACTTTCATTGTTCCCGATACTGGACTCGTCAGGATGCGCTATATCCGACAGGGAGCCAGACTGACTCTGGTGGCCAGAGAATGGGATTACTGGGTTAGTTTGGGGCCCCGCCTCTAGATTCTCCTCAAGTACAAGATCAAGCTCATCCAACTCCGTGCTTGTCGTCGAAAAGATCCTGTCCCGATCATCCTCTCCGTTACTATCATTGTCTGACACATAACCCAGCCCTCTACTTTGCAGCAGATTTAGCAGATTAGTCCCAGCTCCGTTACCGACCTTCTCCTTCACGTCCAGACTATCGTATATCGATACTACTGTATTACTTCGTTTTCTGTTACTATTCCCATCGGTCAACCCAAACTCGTTCTGAATCACCGTGGCTAGCGTTGCAATCGAGTTTCGCGTCTCCGGACCGATAGATCTCTCTGTTAGAGTTAAAGTATCAATAGAATTATTATGTATACTGTTAAACAGCCCCTGCTTGATCTCTTCCTCTACCTCTTTAACTTTGTTTTCCATATCCTCATTAACAATTATTTCTTTAACGACTTCTTCGAAGCGACGATCATCCTGGTCCAGAATATACTTCTCCAACAATTCCTCATCGGCTTTCACATTCTCGGGAATCGGTTCATTCCTGTGAAGGAAGCTTCCATCGCGCTCATATATCTCTTGGGCCTCAGCCACAGTGCGAAGGAATGCATTCCAGAACCTGGATTTCGGCTCACCTGGATAAATCCGGCCTATTTCTTCGCCAAATTCCCTTTCTATGTCATCCAGATGAATAAGATTCCCTTCATCCAGAGACTGCTTCATATGCTTCAGGATTTTTCTGCTCACATCCAGTCCATCCAGGGAAATTCCCAAATACTGCATATCTGTATAAGCTCTATTATAAATATATTCCAAGTAAAAATTCTGTCCTTTGTGCCTTCTTATTATATTCGTGATATCTCCCAGCGCCATCTTGCTGAATTCTGTATCCTTAGCGCCGTACTTGTTATTAATAATCTCATCAAAAACATTATATATGCCATCGATCATCGATCTATACATATCTCGCGTCAATTCATAATTTTTCTCCCTCATATCCTTAACGAATTTATCCAATGTATACGTTTCACCGAAATTGTATTCCTGGAACCGCTCGAACAGCACAAAGTTGGCGGTCCTCATCTTCCCCTGTAACGCATTTGTCTCCAAGGTCTCGGAAACGTACCGACTGGCTCCAAATCTTCTGTTCCGATCCTCCACCAGAAGCTTTTCCATGTAAACATTTGTTTTCTTTATATTTTCCTTATTCATAAACTGACGGATAATGCCGATCGAATGCTCGTAATCGCTCAATATGTTTCTTATTTCGACGAAATCATTTCTATCTTTCTCGGAGAAACCGTAGGCATCCAGTTCTTCAGTCGGGATATTCTCCGGCAAAGGGGCAACTTCATTTTTGTCTTCATTCTGAATAAGATTTTTCTCTTCAGAATGAACACTCTTCTCTTCCACGACATTCGGTAGGATGTTCTCGTTGATCTGCGCGATCTCTGGCTGCTCTTCAGGATCCCGGCTTTCCAGCCCAAGCAGATTGGCAATATGCTTTTCCCTGTCGAGCACCGACATTTCCGTGATGTTGTTAACCCCCTGCAGTGTCAGGACAAATTTCTCGCAGACGTTCACAAATGGACGCAAACTGGAAGTTGCGACAATCGACGGATCGATGAACGAGTCCTCTCCCTTCAGGACGGCATGCAAATGTGCAAGACAAGTCGAGTCCGCACCGTCCTTTCCGCATTTACCTTCCAGCTTAACAACAAGCTCTTGCACCAGCTCTTTGTAATTGCCATGCTGATGATGAGTTTCTCGGAACAAACGCAGCGCGTTATCCAGCCGCACAATTGCCTTGATTTTATTTGACTCAATTCCATTTGGACCGTTTTCTTTCGGCTTTTCTGTCTTTTCTACTTCTTTTGATTTTTGGATCTCTTGCTCTTTTATTATCCTGAGCTGCTCTTCCTTCGCAAACGTATCTTCGCAAGAAGTCAGTACGTCAGAAAGTATCCCAATATAGTAATTCAGAGCACCACCCTGCATGCGAAAGCATGATTCGATAATATCCTTAAGGGACTGATTTGGCTGCGGATCGTTTCCAATATCATCTTGGGCCTCCCACAAGTATGTCAGTATTGACATATATTCAAAATTGCCTGACAGTTTTAGTTTCAGTTCTTCAAATAACTTTAGGACGTTTTTATCGGAAATTCTTGCCATTCTGTTCTTGAGTTCTGCGATCTCCTCCGCCTGATTCTCAGTATATACGGGATTATCGCTCAGGATTAATTTTTCATCATTATCGCTCCCCACATACGAAACCGAAGCCATGGACATGACGGAGTTCGAAGTCTGATGGCGGTTGTGGGCGATCTGGCTCGCAGTAAGCGACCGCGGGGAGGTGTCCCTGGCAAGCGAAACGATCGACGTGCTGAGCTCATGCGTTTTCGACGTGGCAGAGACGATCTGTTTGGCGGTTGTAGGCGACACCGGGGAGGACTCATTTTCTTTCAGCTGAGACAGTTGCTGGCCGACCATAGTTGTGAGCTTCAAGTCAAATGTCATCGCAGCGTCCTCTCGCTTCCCCGGCCAGATGCAGGCGGGCCCATTCTCGAACCAGCATAGCCGAGGTTGACGGAGGCGATTGTTTCAATCGGCACACGCGCCCGCGCAATCATGTGAAAAATTCCTGGCGGCGGTGAATGCCGGCGCAGCCGTCGCCCATTGCCGGGCAACGCCAGACGCGTCGCGATGGTACGCCCTGATCTGGCCGGGAGAACCTTGTGGGTTCAGATGGAGCGGTATCTCGCCCGCGCGCCGCGCTCGATGGCCGCAACGAGCAATTTGTCGAGGCCCAGACGATCGCGCAGCAATTGCAGCACGCGCAGCTCTTCCTGCTCGACGCGCAGATCGGCGGCGGCGACCTCCACCGCAAGCGCATAGGCCGTGTCATAGGCGCGTTCGGGCAAGGCCGTTGCTACCCGGTCGAGGATTTCATCCAGGCCCTCGTCCCGCTGCAGGATCGTCTGGCAGTCGCCGGCGATCTGCGGCAGGCGGTCGTCGTCAAAGCCGCTGAAGACCGGCAGTCCACGCACCAGATCCCCGATGCGCCGCAATTCGGCGTCGGTGATGTCGCTGTCCGCCGCGGCGGTGACGATCATCAGATGGATCAGGGCTTCGTGAACCGAATCAGTGGACATGGCAATTCCCGCCTCGTTGGTGTTGACATGCAACCTATTGCCGCTACACCAGCTTCACAAGTCCCTTTGCCGCCCCCCAGGCGGCACGACAACCTGTTCAGGAATCCGGATCATGAGCGTTCCGTCCCAGTCCCCGTCGCCCGAGCTCGTCGCCGCGGCCGAAGCGTGCCGCGCCTGGCCTTTCGAGGAGGCGCGCAAGATCGTGGCGCGGTACGCGCAGACAGGCTTTCCCGAGCGCGTACTGTTCGAGACCGGCTACGGTCCGTCCGGCCTGCCACATATCGGCACGTTCGGCGAAGTGGCGCGCACCACCATGGTCCGGCATGCATTTCATGTGCTCACGCGCAACGAGGTGCCGACAACCCTGCTCTGCTTTTCGGACGACATGGATGGCATGCGCAAGGTGCCGGACAATGTGCCGAACCGCGAGCTTCTGGCGCAGCATCTCGGCAAACCGCTGACGCGGGTGCCCGACCCGTTCGGCGAGTATGAGAGCTTCGGCCACCACAACAATGCGATGCTGCGCCGCTTTCTCGATACGTTCGGCTTCGACTATGAATTCGCCTCGGCGCTGGACTATTATGTGTCGGGCCGCTTCGATGAAGGTCTCATCCGCATGCTCGAGCGCTGGGACGATGTGATGGCGGTCATGCTGCCGACATTGCGCGAGGAGCGCCGCAGAACCTATGCGCCGGTACTGCCGATCCATCCGGAAACGGGGGTCGTGATGCAGGTGCCGATCGATGAAGTCCATCCGGGGCGCGGCACGGTCGTCTGGCGCGATCCGGATAGCGGCCAGCGCTTCGAGACCAGCGTGACCGGCGGCGGCTGCAAGGCGCAGTGGAAGCCCGACTGGGCCTTGCGCTGGGCGGTTCTCGGGGTCGATTACGAAATGTCCGGCAAGGACCATATCGACAATGTGCGCACTTCCGGCAAGATCTGCCGCATTCTCGGCGGCCGGCCGCCCGAGGGCTTCAACTACGAGCTGTTCCTTGACGAGAATGGCGAGAAGATCTCGAAATCGAAGGGCAATGGCCTGACCATCGACGAATGGCTCGCCTATGCCCCGGCGGAGAGCCTGTCGCTCTACATGTACCAGAAGCCGAAGACGGCCAAGCGGCTCTATTTCGACGTCATTCCGCGAGCCGTGGACGAATATTTCCAGCTTGCCGCCGCCTATCCGCGCCAGGACCTGCCGCAGAAGCTGAACAATGCGGTCTGGCACATTCATTCCGGCGAGCCGCCGGCCGTCTCCATGCCGGTTTCCTACAACCTGCTGCTCAATCTGGTCAGCGCCTCCCATGCGGAGAACCGGGAAGTCCTGTGGGGCTTCATCTCGCGCCATGCGCCCGGCCTCAGCCGGGAAACGCATCCGAAGCTGGACGAGCTGGCTGGCTACGCGATCCGCTACTACGAAGACTTCGTCCGGCCGCGCAAGCAGTTCCGGGAACCGGACGAGACCGAGCGCGGCGCCCTGCAGACCGTGTCGGATGCGCTCGGCGCGCTGGCACCCGATGCCGATGGCGAGACGATCCAGAATGCCCTTCTGGACGTGGCACGGGGCATCGAGCGCTACCAGGACGCCGCTCGCCGGAGCCCGGACGGCGGTCCAGGCGTATCCGGAGCCTTCTTCCAGATGCTCTACCAGGTGCTGCTGGGCCAGGAACAGGGGCCGCGCTTCGGCTCTTTCGTCGCGCTCTACGGCATCGCCGAGACCCGGGAAATGATCGCCGGCGCGCTGCGTCGCGAGAACGCCGGATCTTCCTGACCGGCCCGATGCCGGGAATGAATCCCGCAAAGCGGGGGCCACTTTCCGGGATCATGGCTCCCCTGCTGGCACATGATCTCGTCCGGAA
>CAYLGY010000020.1:0-34900 GCA_964383325.1 uncultured Rhizobiaceae bacterium | reverse complement strand
TTTTAAGTGCCTTGCGTATACCTTTTCGCCACGCCCGCCAGTGCGCCGATCCCTGGCCTAACTATCTGTATTTACGCATATTACCAAAAAAGAACTGCGCTGCTGCTCTGGCCAGTTCAGGCTCTAGAGCCTTTCGGTGCAGGGCGCAAGCGTCTCAACGACGCCAGAAAACCGGCGAGACGAGAACGAGCACGGGAAGGATCTCCAGGCGGCCAAGCAGCATTGCAAGGGCAAGCAACCATTTGGCCGCGTCGGAAATCGAAGCATGCGTGGAAGCGGGACCGATTTGCTCACCCAGTCCCGGACCGACATTCATCAGCGCCGAGAGTGAACCGCTGAGCGCGGAAAGGAAGTCCATCCCGGTCATGGCCAGCATCAGCATGCACAGCATCCATGCGAGCAGGAACGAGCCGATATAGAGGACGACTGCCCGCTCAAGTTCCGTGCTGACCGGATGGTTCCCATAATGCAACGCATTGACGGAGCTTGGATAGACAAGTCTGCGCACGCCATTGCGGATGATGGCGATCAGGATCATCAGCCGATAGGCCTTGATTCCGCCGCTGGTCGAGCCGGAACAGCCGCCGAGAAACATCGCCAGAAATGCAAGCGCGAACGGGAATGGTCCCCAGGCGGAATAATCTCCCGCGGAAAATCCGGTCGTCGTGACCACGGACATGAAGTTGAACGTCGCAAGGGTCAGTGCGCTGGAAAAGCTAAGCCCCGCCGAGACATGCAGATAGATCGCGGCCAAAGCCACGAGCGCGGCAGAATAAAGTGCGAAGGCACGCAACTGCGGATCATCGAGCGCCTCGAAACGGCGTCGCAATGCCAGTAGGATCAGGATCGAGAAGGGCAGGGCGCCGATGAACATGAACAGCGACCCCACCCAGAGCACGGCGGGCCGGTCGAGATAATGCGCGAATGATTCGTCGTGAATCGAGAATCCTGCGGTCGATACGGTGGTCATGGCATGGTTGAGTGCTGCAAAGCCGCCCATTCCCGCCGCGACATAGGACAGCCCGCAGAGTAGCGTCAGAAGGGTGTAGGCGAGGAGTATGCCAATGCCGAAGCTGGAAAGCCGCGCGAAAGGTTGCTCGCTGATACCGCTCGGATCGATGCGAAAATGCGAAATGCCGCCGACTTGCAGGAATGGCAGAAGAAACAGGCCGAGCACGATGACACCGACCCCGCCCATCCATTGCAGCAACGACCGCCAGAGCAGGATGCCGGGCGGCAGCGCGTCGAGCCCGGAAAGAATCGTCGCGCCCGTCGTTGTCACAGCTGATGTCGATTCGAACAGTGCGTCGCTGAAGGACAGGCCGAAACCGAGCAGTGGCACCATGCCGGCAAGGCAAGTCACGATCCAGAGCATGCCGATGATGAGAAAGGCGAAGCGCAGGTTCAGCACCGGCGCGGGGCCATTGCTTGCCATCGTGACGGCGAGCGCGAGTCCGCCGGTGAAGAAGGCGGAAAGCAGAAAGTTTTCCCATTGGTCGCTGCCGTGATGGAACTCTACAAGCGCCGGTATCAGCATCGCAGCTGCGAGATGGATCGCAAAAAGTGCCGCATAATGCAGGGCCGAGCGGAGCGACACATTGTACAAGGGAAAATGTCCTTCTTGTTGGCCACCCTCAATCGGCGATCTCGCTGCGGATTTCAAGCGGATAGGGATTGCCTGCCACCTGCCAGCGGTCGCGCACAAGTTGTGAGACGGCGTCGATTCGCTCGCGGACCCGCTCAGGCCTGTCTGTCCCGGCGCGGTAGGAGATCCGCAGAATCGAAACTTCGTCCTCTAGCAGGGTAACCAGGCGCTCGATGCCTTCCAGCCAGCGGGCGTCCAGCGTCGCACTGGTGCCCTCGAAGGCCGCGCCGCTGATGTCGAGCCGAATGATGCGCAGGGTGATCGCCGAGAAATCAACCGTGACCGTTTCTTCGGCGCTGAGCTGCACGATACGCGGCAACTCGCCTTCCAACCGGGTCTCTGGCGGCAGGCTTTCCAGGTCGGGGAATAGCCGGATCGTGGCCCCCGGAGTGCCTCCTGAAATTTCTTCGCAAGCGAAGCGATAGCGGCCGGCGCGATCGGTCGTGACCGCATGCCTTCCCTCCAGCCGGATGCGCACTCCGGCAATTCCGGTCCCGTCACCGGCATGCCGCACATGTCCGACAATATCCGAGCAGCGCTGCGCTTCCTCGGCTAGGAGCGTGACCGGGGCAGCAAGTTCAGGGGCCAGTGGCGAGCCGGCACCGTCAACAAGCCTGGCCCGGTATACATAGCGTCCGGGCACGAGCGCGCGTTCGGCTTCGAGCGCCAGCCGCAGCGTCATCGTCGTCCCGGCGCCAAGATCAAGATCACGAAAGACCAGATTGTCGCCTCCGCGCGCCGGAATGACCGGCTTGCCGTCCAGTCGCGCTGAGCCTTCCACATACAGAAAGCCAGGCGGAACAATATTCACGAGAGAAGTCCCGCGATACTCCGTCGCCGATCCGTTGCGGCTCGAGATCTCCACCACCAGCCGCCCGCCCCGGCCGATCTCATCCGGTTGCGCCACCAGTGACAGGTCGAGCCGGTCGTTGCGCGGCAGGGGGTCGAGCGGAATGTGGTTGTGCAGCGGCAGGAGATCGCCGGCTCCAGCGAGGAAACCGATTGCATGGAGCACCGGATCCCCAACCAGAGGCGCTGAGGCTCGGGCAGAAAGCTGGCATCGGCCGCCCGGCACCGGGTCGAACCCGCAAACTGCGAGTTCGGCTTCGTCCGCCATGGGTGGCAGGATGGAGGAAGGATAGGGTGCGTAGCCTTCCGGAGGCACCAGCCGGATCCGGTAGGAGCTATCTGCTGCCGGGCAGGCGGGATGGGCGCCGGCGATCAGGCTCAGGCGATAGGTCCCGTCCGCGCCCGTCACCTGACCTTGCATCTGCGGGTCGGCGAGACAGGCTTGCGGCAATGGGGTCCCATCGGCATCGGTCAGGGTCAGCCTCGCGCCCTGCACGGGATGCCGGGTGATCGCATTGTAGACCACGCCGGTCGGGTCGGTGGCAAAATCGAGGTCGGCCAAGACCTGCCCGGGTAATATGTCGAGGTGCGGAATCGCACCGAGGATCGAGCCACCCGCGCGACGGAACACCAGGCGATATCCTGTCGCGCCGGGCAGCGGTGCAAGGCGGTAACGGCCATCGGCAGCGGTGATCGTCCGGGCGATGCGATCGCCGTCTGCCGATAGAAGTTCGACCTCAAGCGCGGCTTCGCCCTGATCGCTGCCAGGCTCGAAATCACCGCTGCCATTGATGTCGCGATAGGCAGTACCCGTGATCGAGGCGGGCGCGTCGACTCCGATCCTGGCTCTGGCTACTGCGCAATTTTCCGGATCGATCCGGTCGCAGATCCGGTAATCGAGCCAATAGCCGCCCGCCGGAGTTCCTGCTGGAACCGAGATGTGCCCGCTTTCCTCCAGCTGGAGGTAGGCGCCCGGGCCCTGCGCGAGTTCCGTGAGCTGGATGAGGTCAGGATTGACGGGCCTGTCACCGCGCCGGTCATTGGCCAGCACATCGAGAATATGGTGCGAACCGGAGGTCCCGTCGGCAGGTTCGGTAGCCTCGTCGTCCGCGGCAGAGAGAGGCAGCGCCCCGATCTCGACATGCGCCGTGGCGTCGGAGCAGATCTGCGGCAGTTCGGCAAGACAAATGCGGTAGGCAAGTTCGTAGGCGCCCGCGGGAGTCGATGCCGCCAGCCGCAATGTCCCGTCCGGATCGAGGGACAATGGGGTGTCGCGCGTCAGGGCTGCCACCACCAGCCGCGCCGGATCGACGGGCCTGTCGTCAAGCCGGTCATTGTCGAGCACGTTGAGAATCGGCGCGGGTCCCTGCAAGCCATCGATTCCGTCCGCCGCATCGTCCAGCGCCGTCAGCACGGGCCACTCCACGTCGAACATGGCTGCGAGAATATTGTCTGCGCTGGTACGCCCAGGGTCATCCATGCTTGTCGCAGCCTTGGCGCCGACGGTGACGCGGCTGCCGGCGAGTTCGGCCCCGATGTCCAGCTCCAGGCGCAGCCGCGCTTCTCCGCCCGGTTCCAGGCTCTCCAGCGTCCACACCCGATGTGCAGGATCGAAACGGCCCTCGCTGGCGGATTCGGAGCGCAGCGCAATGCCCGGCGGCAAGGTTTCCTGCACGGTAATCTGCCTTGCCCGGTCCGGCCCCTCATTGCGGATATGCGTTACCAATGTCACGGGTTCACCGTGGCGAACGGGACCGCTGGCTTCAATCGATCGCCGGGTGACCAGTAGAGCGGAAGCAATGGTAATCGTGGCGTCGTTCTGATCGCCCTCCATGCGCCCGTCCACCTGGTCAAGCCGTGCGATCTCCGCTCTTCCCGCCAGCGTACGGCCAGCCATTCCCGGATTGACGGTGGCGGCAAGTGCGAGCGCCGCGTGCGCGTGAGGTTCAAGGCTCCCGATCTTCCAGATACCCGTTGCAGGATCGAATCCGTCCAGCCCTGCTTCCGGCAAGAACGACAGGCCGTCCGGCAGGGAAATCGTGGCTTCGATGCCCGTGGCCACATCCGGGCCCTGATTGACGATCTCAACCCGGAACATGACGCGATCTCCCGTTCCGGGGCGGAGCTGGCCCGCCTCGAACGAGGCGATCGTGATGAGGTCGGCGCGGGTCGCTGCAATTTCGACATTGCCTTCTGCCGGGCCGACAAGGCCGCCCATCGGATCGATTGCCATCGCCGTCACTGCCACGGCCATCGAACCGGCATCGATTTCCGCTGCTCCGACCATTGCCATGACCTCGCAGACAAGGCTTTCGCCAGGCGCCAGTAACTTCCCATCGGGACACGTAATGTCCGTTACCGGTGCTCCCGCTTCGAGAATCGGTCGGACGAGGGTTACATTGCCGGCATTGAAAAGACTCGCCGCCAGTTGGACGACCTCGCCGGGGCGCGAGAAGGCCGGGCTGTGCGACCGGATTTCGAGGGAAAGGGCAGGGGCATGTCCTTCCAGTCCAATCCTGAGGCTTGCGGGCGCCGAGACGACCGGCGCCCCATTTCGCCATCCCGTGGCGGCGACCGAACCGCTGATCTGTGCCCAGGCGCTCAGACTGGGCAAGAGCATGAAAATGGCGAGCATCGCTGCAAGCATCCGCCTGCCATGATGCAGCAATGCACGCAACCGCCCCTGCCGCGTGCGACATTGCCCGCGTGAGCGGGCGCGCCATGCTGGCAGGGACCGGGGCTTTGTCATTGCAAACGGTTCGTGTGGCGCGGGACTATTGCAGCATGTCCACGTCGGTTTGGGTTACCGTATAGGTGGCGGTAAAGGAAACGACATCCTGTGGCCCGAGCACGTCCCAGATACCATCAGGCTCGCGATCGGTGGAATCGCCCGGCACGCCATTATCGACCAGCAATTGCTCTCCCGACGGGCGCGGCGGCGGTCCCGAACCATTGTGGTTCTCTGTCAGCGAAATCGAATGGATGGCAACGTTGCCCGTATTGGTGACTGCATAGGTGTAGGTAATCACTTCTCCCACGGCGACATTCTCGGTGCGGTCGGCGCTCTTGGCGATTTCGAGCGTGGCCCGAAGGTCCTCCAGCGCGATCCGTAAGCTACCCTCGGCGCTGGTTTCGGCCCCGTTGCGGGTTGCCGTGGCCAGGGCGCGGGCCTCGAGCACGCCGTCGCCGCCGCCATGATCCTCCATGTCGTCCTGCACGACGACATATTCGGCCGTAAAGATCGCAGCCTCGCCAGGCGCGAGCGGTCCCGGCATTTCGATGCCCGCAGGCGTCACGCCTTCCTCTTCTGCCTCGGCGATTGCCTGTTCCGCTGCCCCATCTGCTTCCGCTGCTTCCACCGGAGAAACGTCGTCATTCTCCACGCGTACCAGGACCGGGGCGGCGCCATGGCCCTCCTGTTCCACCTGCAATCGGAGATTGTCGAGGGTCACGTTTCCCGAATTCACGATCCGGTAGGTGAGTTGCACCCGGTCGCCGGCGGTGACTTCTTGGGCGGGATCGGCGGTGATGTTCACCGTCAATTCCGGTGCCGCCCTTTCGACGCTGATGCTGAGACGGGTGCTCGCAACCACTTCTCCGGTCACCGCCGTCCCGTGAACTGTCACTTCGTTTTCGAAATTCGCCCGGGCAGGCAATGCTGCGCCCGTAATCCCGGCGCCGGCCAGGGCGCCTGCAAGTCCTGCCGCAAGGCCAGGTTTCAGCTTCATTTTTCGAACTCCTCCCCGCATTCGTTCAGCCATTCGGCCTGCATGGATGGGATCGTACCATGCTATCCGATCGATTTCCGATTCAAAACAGGAAGGCCAGGAAACCCGACGCCCTACTCCAATGCCGCCAGTGCCGATTTCGCAGGCACGCCCGCGATATAGGTCTCGGCAATGGCGCGGTCGTCCCCCATCGTCTGCAGGATGAACAGCTCTTCGGCCAACGAGGTTACGGTTTCCATGCGAATGCGCATGGCCGGCGTGGCCCTGCTGTCGAGAACGACGAGATCGGCCTCGCTTCCCGGCTCCAGCGTGCCGATACGGTCCGCGAGGGAAAGCGCCTCGGCATTGCCCAGCGTCATCAAGTGGAAGGATTCGATCGGAGACAGGCGCTGACCCTGCAATTGCAGAACCTTGTAACCTTCATCGAGCGTCTTCAACATGGAATAGCTGGTGCCGCCGCCAATATCGGTGGCGATGCCGATGCGGACCCCATCGGCCATGAGGGCCTGCCGATTGAACAGCCCGCTGCCCAGAAAGAGGTTTGAGGTAGGGCAGAATATGGCAGCCGATCCCGATTCGGCAAGCGCCCGGCGTTCGCGCTCCGACAGATGAATGCAATGACCGAGCAGCGTCTTTGGCCCGAGCAGGCCATACTCTTCATAAATCCCGGCATAATCCGGCGCTTGCGGGTAGAGTTCGCCCGCAAGGGCGATCTCGCCGTGATTCTCCGAAAGATGCGTCTGGATGTGGCAGTCCGGATATTCAGCAGCCAGTGCCCGGGCCGCCTCCATCTGGGCGGGGGTCGAGGTCAGGGCGAAGCGCGGCGTGATCGCATAGAGGGCCCGGCCCTTGCCATGCCAGCGCCGGATCAGCGCCGAAGACTCGTAATAGCCGGTCTCGGCCGTATCGCAGAGGGCGGGCGGCGCATTGCGGTCCATCATCACCTTGCCGGCAATCATGCGCAGGTTCCGCCGCGCGCATTCCGCAAAGAATGCGTCAGCCGATTGCGCATGCACCGAACAATAGACGCTGGCGGTCGTCGTACCATTGCGGATCAGCTCGTCGCAGAACCGGGTCGCCATTCCTTCGCAATGCACCGGATCGCTGAAGCGCTGTTCTTCGATGAAAGTGTAATGATTGAGCCAGTCGAGCAGATTGGCGGCCCATGAGCCCACTACCTGCATCTGCGGCAGATGAAGATGCGGATCGATGAATCCGGGCAGGATCAGGTGCGGTCGCCAGTCATCCTCGATCCGCTCCGCCCCGGCAAGCGCCTGAACCTGATCGTACTCCCCGCAGGCAATGATCCGCCCGTCTCGCGTCAGCACCGCCCCGTCCTCGCGGTAACTGAAGGACGCATTATCCGCCGGGCCTTCCGGCTCGCGCAGGAAGGTGAGCGTACGGCCCCGGATCAGGCGCTCGGTCATCGCTGGACCCCCGTCGCCAGTGCTCCTTCGAACCAGCCGGTAATGAGCTTGCGTTCCTCGGCAGTCATGAAGGTCACATTGCCCGGTGGCATGGCGCGCGACCGGCCGGCCTGCAGGTAAATCTCGCGCGCATGTGCAGCAATGTCGCTGTCCGATTGCAGCAGGACGCCCTTCGGCGCAACATGGATCCCATCCCAGAACGGTTCCCTGGAATGGCACATCGAACAGCGGCCGAGAACCGTGTCACGTACCTCCTCGAACCCGTCGGCGGCCGCGAAATGGCTGTCCGAAGCGGATACCGGCAATTCTTCTGCCGTTTCAAGGCGCGGCGAGGTCGAGAGCCAGACGATGATCAGGAACAGGATTGCCGAGGCAAGCCAGGTCCAGTGTGGGTTCCCGGTGCGCGCATGGCGGGAATTGAAGAAATGGCGGATCAGCACCCCGATCAGGAAGACCAGCGACGCGATGATCCAGTTATGCTCCGTGGCGAACGCCAGCGGATAATGGTTCGACAGCATCAGGAAGAGGACCGGAAGCGTCAGGTAATTGTTGTGCACCGAACGCTGCTTTGCCTGCTCGCCGAGATGGGCAGCCGGCTTTTCACCCGCCTTCAGGGCCGCAACGACCTTCTTCTGGTTCGGAATGATGATGAAGAAGACATTGGCCGACATGATCGTGGCCGTGAACGCACCCAGATGCAGAAGCGCCGCCCGGCCGGAGAACAACTGGACATAACCCCAGGCCATGGCCACGAGTATGAGGTAGAGCAGGACCATCAGCCCGGTCTGACTGCGCCCGAGAGGCGATCGGCACAGCAGATCGTAGATCAACCAGCCGACGCCGATCGAGAGCATCGAAATCAGGATAGCGGTGCCCCCTGAAATATCCAGCACTTCACGGTCGACAAGATAAAGCTCGGCACTTGCATAGTAGAGGACCGCGAGCAAGGCGAAGCCTGTAAGCCACGTGGTGTAGGCTTCCCATTTGAACCAGGTCAGGTGATCCGGCAGTGCGGCGGGCGCAACCAGATATTTCTGGATATGATAGAAACCGCCGCCATGGACCTGCCATTCCTCGCCATGGGCGCCCACCGGCAAGCCGGGCCGCTGACGCAGCCCCAGATCGAGCGCGACGAAATAGAAGGAAGAGCCGATCCATGCGATTCCCGTGATGACATGTAGCCAGCGGATCGCGAAATTCAGCCAATCCCAGGCAATCGCAAAATCGTCCATGTGGATGCTCCTCCGGTTTCGTCATGAACCCGCTGACGATTCTCACGTATCACATCCCCGATCTGCAAGCAGGGGCCTTCACCAGCACTTTCAACCGATTCTATAAAATGCTATGGGTTATGCGTGTCATACCTCAATAATGTCAGAATGTTCGTTCGCGTGGTCGAGCTCGGCAATCTTTCTGCTGCCGGGCGGGACTTGCGCGTGTCTCCGGCTGTTGCCAGCAACCGGATCAAGGAGCTGGAACGCCACCTCGGCGTGCGTCTTTTCAACCGCACTACCCGCAAGCTGACACTGACCGAGCATGGCCGGATCTTCCATGAGGGCGCGATGCGCATCATCGAGGCCGTCGACATGGCGGAGGCAACAGTCGCCGACATTGCCCGCCATCCGCGCGGCACCGTGCATGTCACGGCGCCGCTTGGCATCGGCCGGCGCATCATCGGTCCGGGCGTGCCCGAATTCCAGGCGCTCTATCCTGAGGTCAACATCCGCCTGCGCCTGTCCGATCGCAAGATCGACCTCCTGCAGGAAGGAGTGGACATCGCCTTCAAGCTGGGGCTGATCGAGGATTCCAATTTGAAGATGCGCGCGATCTTCGACTGCGAGCGCCTGCTCTGCGCCTCGCCGGAATATCTTGCCCGGCGTGGCATACCGAAAGAACCCGGCGAGCTGATCAGCCAGAAGCATCAGTGCCTGCTGCTGCGCTTTCCCGGTTCGAACGAGTTCCACTGGTTGCTGCAGACTCCGGAGGGGGTTCGCAAGTTCGAGGTCGGTGGTCCCTACGATGCCGATGATGGCGACATCCTGACCGAATGGGCCCTGGCTGGACACGGCATCGTCAACAAGGCAAGGTTCGAGGTGCAGTCACATCTGCGTTCCGGGCGCCTTGTGCCGGTTCTCTCCGACTATCCTCCGATTCCGGCGCAACTCGTCTGCCTGTATCCGCACAAGAAGTATCAGGATCCCAAAATTCGTCTGTTGATCGACTTCATGGCGGCGCGCTGTGTGAGATGGATTCAGGAGACCCTTTCCGAAACCGGTCCGGCGCCGGAATTGCTGCTGGAGGGGGTGTAGTCCAGCAATGCCTGCATGATCTCGGCTGCAACGAAGGCAGCGATGACCTCCGGACGCTTGTCCTTCGTACTGCCGCCGATCGGCATTGCCAGGCGGTCGAAGCGATCCCTGTCGCCGCCATTCCTGAGATACCAGCTCCGGAACGTTTTCATCTTCGTGCGCGACCCGATCATGCCTGCATAGGCGGCATCGTCCCGCGCCAGCGCTTCGGCAGCAAGGATGAAGTCAAGCGCGTGATCATGGGTAAGGATGACGAAGGCGCTGCCGGAGGGCGCTTCCCGGATCAGCTCTTCGGGCAGGGATGTGAGCCGGCGCTCGGCCCCGGCTGGCACCCTGTCGATCTCCTCGCGGCGCGAATCGGCGACGACCAGTCGTACTGGCAACAGGAGAAGCGCTGCTGCGAGGGCGCGGCCGACATGGCCTGCGCCGAAAACATGGACAATTGGTGCCGAGGCGTGGGCGTGCACCTCTTCGGCAATGCATTGCGCCGCGATTCGCGCATCGATCCGCTCCAGCCGCAGGAGCACCCGTCCACCGCAGCATTGGCCGATTTCCGGTCCGAGGGGCACGTCCAGCCTGTCCTGCGATGAACCCTTGCGCAGCATTGCGCGCGCGCGGTCAATTGCCATGTATTCGAGCTGGCCGCCGCCTATGGTCCGGTAGGCTGCGCCGGGTGCGACCAGCATCCAGGTGCCTGGTTCGCGCGGCGAGGAGCCATTCGTTTCCACGATGCGAATCCGAATGGCATGCGGATGCGCGTCCAGAAAACTGCGGGCTGTCCAGGCATTGCTCATTCGTGCCTGCCTTCCGCCTCCTTCCGCATGCGCTCGGCCGCCATCAGCACGCGCTCGGGCGTCGCCGGCGCGTCGAGCCTGGGGCACGAGCGGTAGTCGTTCAGACTGGCCACGGCCATGGAAAGGGCTTCAAGCACAGAGATCGCCAGCATGAAAGGTGGCTCGCCCACGGCTTTCGATCGGCGCACGCTGTTCTCGCGGTTTTCGGACCAGTCGGCGAGCCGGACATTGAAAATGCGCGGACAGTCGGAGGCGAGCGGGATCTTGTAGGTCGAAGGGGCATGTGTCCGCAGCCGACCCTGCTGGTCCCACCATAGTTCCTCCGTGGTCAGCCAGCCCATTCCCTGGACGAAGCCGCCTTCGATCTGCCCGAGGTCGATGGCCGGATTCAGCGAGCGTCCGACATCGTGGAGAATGTCCACCCGATCGACCTGATACTCACCCGTGAGCGTATCGATCGACACTTCCGAAACAGCTGCCCCATAGGCGTAGTAATAGAAAGGCCGCCCTTTGCCCGCGGCCCGGTCCCAGTGAATTTTCGGGGTCTTGTAGAAGCCAGCCGCCGAGAGCTGGACCCGCGAATGGTAGGCGGCAAGAATGAACTCGTGGAACGGGACGCGCTGGTTGCCGACCAGTACCGAATTCGGTTCGAAAACGATCTGCTCCTCGGTCACGCCATATTTTTCGGTCGCGAAATCGATCAGCCTGGCCTTGATCTGCCGCGCGGCGTCCTGCGCTGCCATGCCGTTCAGGTCCGAGCCGGAAGACGCGGCCGTCGCGGAAGTGTTCGGTACCTTTCCCGTTGTCGTTGCCGTAATCCGAACGCGGTCGAGATCGACCTGGAATTCGTCGGCAACGATCTGCGCAACCTTGGTGTTCAGCCCCTGACCCATCTCCGTACCGCCATGGTTGAGGTGGATCGAACCATCCGTATAGACATGGACCAGCGCTCCCGCCTGATTATAGGCGGTCAGCGTAAACGAAATGCCGAACTTGACCGGCGTCAGGGCAATGCCGCGCCGGATCACCGGATGGTCGCGGTTGAAGGCAAGTATCCCGGCCCGCCGCGCAGCATAATTCGAAGCTTCCTCCAGTTCACCAATCAGCCGCGCCGTAATGTTGTCCTCGACGGTCTGGTGATAAGGGGTGACGTTGCGCCCATTGTCGCCGTAGAGATTGCGTTTGCGGATCTCCAGCGGATCCTTGCCGAGCGCATAGGCAATTTCCTCGATGATCCGCTCGGCTCCGACCATGCCTTGCGGCCCACCAAAACCCCGGAAAGCGGTGTTCGAGACCGTATTTGTCTTCTGGGGTTGCGAGGTGAGAAGAACATGCGGATAGTAATAGCAATTGTCGGCATGAAAGAGCGCCCGGTCGGTCACGGGACCTGACAGGTCGGCCGAAT
The DNA here is from genome assembly GCA_964383325.1 of uncultured Rhizobiaceae bacterium. Lineage (GTDB taxonomy): Bacteria > Pseudomonadota > Alphaproteobacteria > Rhizobiales > Rhizobiaceae > CAYLGY01. The sequence continues at coordinate 22,743 of CAYLGY010000020.1, read as the reverse complement.
AGCCGCAACGGGCGGCAAAGTGTGCCTCGACCGCCTCGATGCGTCCGTCATCGTCGAAGCCGACATCGTAGCGGACCCGGAAATCATGGCGCTTTCCGGTGGCGGTCATGTCGTCGTCGCGGTCGGGGCGCAGCTTGACGGCGCGGCGGAGCCTTCTTGCCGCAATGGCCGCCACCGCTGCGAAAAGGTTCGCCTGCGTCTCCTTGCCGCCGAAGCCGCCGCCCATGCGGCGGACATGGATCGTTACCGCATTGGACGGCACGCCGAGGACCTGACCGACCATGTGCTGGACTTCGCTCGGATGCTGGGTCGAGCAGTAAATTCCGATCTCGTCATCCTCGCCGGGTATGGCGAGGGAGATCTGGCCTTCCAGATAGAAATGGTCCTGTCCGCCGATCCGCATCGTGCCGTGAATCCGGCGCGGTGCCTTCGCGAGGGCTGCCGAGGCATCGCCGCGCCGCAGGGTCATTGGCGCCGTGACGAGCGGGTAGCCGGCCGCTTCCGCCTCCTCGATGTCGATCACATGCGGTAATTCGCGATACTCGATCCGGGCCAGTCTGGCCGCGCGCCGCGCCTGGTCACGGGTCTCGGCAATTACCGCGAAGATCGGCTGGCCATGAAACTCGACCTTGCCGTTGGCAAGAACCGGCTCGTCGCCGAGGCCATGCGAGGAGATGTCGTTCCGGCCCGGCACGTCCGCCGCCGTCAGGACGCACACCACACCGGGCGCCGCAGCCACCGCGGCGAGATCGACGGAAAGCAATTCGGCATGAGCCCGTTCCGAAAGGCCGAGGCAGGCATGTAGCGTCCCTGCCGGCTCCGGAATATCGTCTATGTATTCCGCCTGTCCAGTTACATGCTTGTGGGCCGAATCATGCTGTTGCGGCCGGTGGACGCCGCCCTGGATTTCCCGTGTCCCTGTTGCAATGTTCATCTCATGCCACCCCCTCGCGCTGCAGTGTGGCGCTGCGGCCGGTCTGGCATTCGAGCCAGAAGCGCCGGAGTAGGTTCTGGACAGCCAGGATGCGATATTGCGCAGTAGCCCGCCAGTCGGTAAGCGGCTGGAAATCGTGGGCCAATGCGGACATCGCGGCTTCGACGTCGACTTGCGAAAACTCCGTGCCGATCAGCGCCGCTTCCGCTTGCCTTGCCCGCCGAGGCGTGCCGGCCATGCCGCCACATGCGATCCGCGCCTCCTGCACCTTTCCTGCTGACTCGAAACGCAGGCAGATCCCCAGGGTCGCAGCCGAAATATCCTCGTCACGCCGCTTCGAGATCTTGTAGAAGGCGATGCGATCCGCCGCCCCTGGCACCGGGATCTCGACATGTTCGACAAATTCTTCCGGCCTCCGGTCCTGCTTGCCATATTCGAGAAAGAAATCTTCCAGGGCAAGGTGGCGGCGCCCATCCCTGCCGCGCAGAGAAAGGCTGGCGCCAAGTGCGATGAAGGCTGGCGGGGTGTCGCCGATCGGCGACCCATTGGCGATATTGCCGCCGATGGTGCCCATGTTGCGCACCTGCTCGCCGCCGATCCGTTCGAAATAGACTCTCAGTTGCGGAATGTGCTTGCAGAGCGTGCCCAGCGCCTGGGTATAGGAGACTCCCGCGCCGAGATGGATCCGATCGGATTCGACGCGGATCTGCCGTAATTCATCGAGATGGCCAATGAAGACCGCAGGGGCGATCGGGCGAAACTGCTTCGTGACCCAGAGACCGACATCGGTGGAGCCAGCGACGATCGTCGCGCCTTTCCGGCTGGCGAGGATGTCCGCGAGGTCGTCGCAGTTTGCAGGAACCAGGAAACCCTCGTGATCCGGACCGCATTCGATGCGGGCGCCATCGGCCATGGCACGCAATCTTTCGCCAATCCGCTTGCGTTCGCGCACCAGCGGGTCATCACTGGCGCGACCGGTTTCGGCGGCTCTGCCTGCTGCTCGCAAGATCGGCGCGTAGCCGGTGCACCGGCAAAGATTGCCCTGCAAAGCGCGTTCGATGTCGGCACGTGACGGTGCCGCGTTCTGCATCCAAAGCGCGTAAAGCGACATTACGATTCCCGGCGTGCAGAAGCCGCATTGCGAGCCATGCTCGTCGATCATCGCATGCTGAACCGGATGGAGGCCCCCATCCGGACCTTTCAGATGCTCGATCGTCACCACATGGCAACCATCGAGCGAGCCCAGAAAGCGGATGCAGGCATTGACTGTCTCGTAGGCAAGTTCTCCTGCGTCATCGAGGCGCCCCACCAGAACCGTGCAGGCGCCGCAATCGCCTTCGGCGCAGCCTTCCTTGGTGCCGACCAGCCGGCGGCGCAGGCGCAGGAAATCCAGCAGCGTGTCGCTCGCCTTCACGTCTTCGAGCGCAATCTCGTCCTCATTCAGGAGGAAGCGGATTTCGGTGCGGATAATCGGCATCAGCTTCCCCGGTAGGTGGAATAGCCATAGGGCGACAGCAGAAGGGGTACATGATAATGCGCTGTCGCATCGGCAATTCCGAAGCGAACCGGAACCACGCCCAGAAAGGGCAAGCCGTCCGCGGCAGCGCCATGGTATTCGCCGGCATGGAATTGCAGCTCGTAGATGCCTGCGGTGAATTCGGCTCCCGCCAGCATCGGGCGATCCGTCCGGCCGTCACCATTGGTGCGTACCGATTTCACGAGATCCAGCCGGCTTCCCTCAACCCGATACAGATCAATCCGAAGATCGGCCGCTGGCTGACCCCGGGCTGTGTCAAGCACATGCGTCGTCAGCTTGCCGGCATTCTGGCCGTCGCTCATCCCATCCTCCACGCGAAACGCAAACCGGCTACCAGTATGCCCCGTTGACCACCGCATGGGAATCCATTGCCCCTTGCAGCAGTTTCAAGATTATCAAGCATATGCGGCCCATTCAGTCGAGCCACCAACGCGTCATCGGGCTATCGGGACGCGAAAGCTCGCCGAGAACCGTGAAATGGTTGCGCCCGGCTACCTCGCTGGCGGAAGTGTCAGCTGCCAGGCCGGTCCAGATATTGGCGAGCAATGCATTCTGGCGCAGGAACTCCGGCCGTTCATCTGCGCCAACCCAGCAGCCAATGCGCATTCCCTGCACCGGTATGAGCAAGGCAGGACTTTCGATTTCGGCCTCGAATACGTCGAGCTGCAGGGTCTGGTTCATGCGCGTGCGCATCAAGGGGCGAAGATCATGGATGCCGCTGATCGACAGGACGGAGCGGATGCGGTTGCGCACCGGCTGGGGCAGGGGAGCGTTGACGCAGGCCATCCGCGCAGCCAGATGACCGCCGGCGGAATGACCGGAAATGGCTAGCGGACCGCGGACCCTGGAGGCAACGAATTCGATGGCAGTGGCGATTTCGCGGGTGATTCCGGAAATGCGGTTCTCCGGACACAACGTGTATCCTGGCACCGCGAATGCCCAGCCGCGTGCCAGCGCGCCAGCGGCCAAATGGCTGGCGCTGAACTTGTCGAGCGCCTTCCAGTAGCCGCCGTGAACAAAGATGGCGAGCCCCTTCGGCTCGCCCTCGGGCAGAAAAAGGTCCAGCTTCTGACGCAAACCCTGGCCGTAAGCGAGGTCGATCTGCGCCCGCTCTGCCGCAAGCAATTGCTCGCGCAACTTGCCGGAACGGTCATACCACGAGCGGATGATCGCATCCGCATCGGATACATAGGCGCGGTTGGCATAGGCGTCATCCCAGTCGGTGATCATCGCAACCATCCTTCTCCAATCCGGCTGTGCCGACGATCAGCGCCGGAGCCTTCCGCCCGGCAAGCAATGTCGTGAGAGCCTGTATATCGTGCAGAAGCGGGCTGCGCCGATCGAGCACCAGCAGCCGCTCGTCGGGAGGGGAAACACGAATCCACTCTTCGGATTCTCCTGCCTCGATCCGCACCATTTCCTCGCCGAACTGACGGGCGATTCGCGCCGCGAGCTGCACCACGCCATCCTCCTGCGTGCTCGCCAGCGCAATTACCGGCCCGCGACGCATGCGCGCGCCATGCGGCACGTAGAGCACCGGTACTGCGGCGGTGGCAATGCGTTGCAGCATGCCGGAGAACGGATGGCTGTGACGGGCTGAAGGGTCGGAGGGCTCGATCACCACGAGCAGGTCATCCGGGCCGGTGATTTCCGGGTCCATCGGCTCTGCCCCGCTGACCTCGAACCGCGCGTTCAGCCCGAGCGCCTGTGCCACGCGGGCAAGCCTTGTCCTTGCCAGCGCTGCAGCGGCATCCAGATCACGTATAAGGGCTTCCGGCGCCACCGGACCGGCGCCGAGGCTGGATACATGCCGGACAATGCCGCTGGCGCACCAGTCGATCAGTCCCTGGTCCTTGAAGAAGACGCCGGAGAGCTCCGAGCGGAGGCGCTGCGCCATTTCCGCCGCGATTTCAAGGCTGGCGAGTGAGTCAGGCGGTCCCTGGAAGCCGACGACCACGCGCCTGAAGATGATAAGTTCCGAACGATGGATCATGTTGCACCCCTGTCCGCCTCACGCGCCAGCGCACGGCGGGCGAGCGCGAAGCGGTGCAGCCTTTCTTCCACGCGTTCATGGACCTTTTCGGCGTCTTCGCCGGTCAGGATCGCAAGCCCCTCGTCAATGGTTTCGATGGCATGGACATGAAACCTTCCCTCCCGGGCCGCCGCGACGACATCGTCGCGCAGCATCAGGTGCTGGGCATTTGCACGGGGAATGATGACCCCTTGGGTACCGGTCAGGCCCCGCGCCTTGCAGATATCGAAGAAGCCCTCGATCTTCTCGTTGACGCCGCCGATCGCCTGAATGACGCCATGCTGGTTGATGGAGCCCGTGATCGCGAGATCCTGGCGCAGCGGCAATTCTGCCAGCGCTGACAGAAGCGCCAGCAATTCAGCCGCCGAGGCGCTGTCGCCATCTACCCCGCCATAGGATTGCTCGAAGACGAGACTGGCCAATAGCGAGATCGGCGTATCGAGTGCGTAGCGGCCGCTGACATAACCGGACAGGATAAGCACGCCCTTGGAATGGATCGCGCCGCCCAGTTCCACCTCGCGTTCGATATCGACGACACGGCCGGAGCCCGGCGCGACCCGGGCCGTGATTCTTGTCGGTCTTCCGAAGGCATGCCCGCCGAGTTGCGAGACGCTGAGCCCGTTGATCTGTCCTATTGCGCTCCCCTCCGTGTCCACGAGCGCGATTTCGCGCAGGATCATTTCCTGCATCCTGTCGCGCACCCGGCTTGACCGCTGGATCTGCTGCTCAATGGCGCCCACAATGTGCCGCGCGCCGATGATGGAGACGCCCTCGCGCCCGGCAAGGAAATCCGCTTCGGTCAGCAGATCACCGACCAGATCCATGACCAGCGACAATTTTCCGGCATCGTCGGCCATGCGCGCCGACCGGTCGATGGTCCTGGCTACAGCCTCGCGGTCCAGGGGCCGCAGTCCCTTGTCGCGGACGAGGGTCGCGATCAGCCGCGCATATGCATCCTCGGTCGCGTTCTCGCGGTCGATCTCGTCGTCGAAATCTGCCAGCACCTTGAAATGTTCGGCAAATTCCGGGTCATGGGCCGCAAGGAGATAGTACAGGATGCGCTCTCCGATCAGCACGACCTTGATCTTCAGCGGAATAGGATCCGGCTGCAGGGTGATCGTGGTGGTCATGCTCATCAGGTCCACGGCGCTTTCGATCCCGATTTCGCCGGATTTCAGCGCCCGCTTCAGCGCTGCCCAGGCGAAAGGCTCACTCAGGATGAGCCGCGCGTCCAGCACCAGATAGCCGCCATTGGCGCGATGAAGGGCGCCAGGCTTGATGAGGCGGAAATCTGTCGCCAGCACGCCCTGCCGCGCCACGTGCTCGACGCGGCCCACGAGATTGGCAAGCGTCGGATGCGGCTCGTCGATCACAGGCGCGCCTTGTTCCCCGGAATGGGTCACGAGCAGATTGACCTCATACCTTCCGAATACGGGATTTCCATCCGGCATGAGGAGTCCGGCTGTTGCTGCCTGCTGCTGCTGTTGTGCCAGGAGAAACCCGATATTGTCGACCAGATCCGCCTCGATGCGGGAAAGATGCTCGAGAATCCGCGGCAAGTCGGCAAATTGCCCCCGGATCTCCTCGATAAGGTGACCCACCGCACCGCGGGCCGTCTCCTGGTTCAGCCTGCGTGTATGGTTGCGCCGGTCCTTGTCCCAGGCAGGGATCTGGCGCAGTCCCGCCTGCAGTTCCTGCTCGAGCATCTCGATGTTGCGCTCGATCTCCTCCTGCTCGACCTTTGGCAGGCGAGCGTAGACTTCAGGCTTCACGACTTTTCCTTCCCTGACTGGCGCCAGGGTGAAACCGGCAGGAGTCCGGATGACCGCGATTCCTTTTTGCGAGGCATTCTCCTGCAGCTTGCGGAAGACTTCCTCCTGCTTTTGCGCGAAAGCCTGCTCGATCGCAGCGCGCCGGGCCTGATACTCCTCGCTCTCGAAGGCGGCAGGCACGGCGACCTGCAGATCCTCGATGAAGTCGCGCATCGCATCGCGAAACTCGACGGCGCGTCCTGCGGGCAATCGCTCTGCGAGCGGGCGGTGCGGAACGGCGAAATTGTTCAGATAAACCCAGTCTTCCGCCGGATCAGCCTTGGCCGCCTGCCGCGTCAGCAGGGAACGGACAGCGGTTTCCATCATGTGCCGCGCCGAGCCGATCACGAAGATGTTGAAGCCGGAAGCATCGATCTCCGTGCCGAAATCCAGGGCCGCCTGCGCCCGCTTCTGTGCGTTCATCAGATCGGTATCTTCGAGCGCCGCTGTTGTCTCGAAATCGAAGCGCGTCGCATCGCACCTCCGGATCAGGGCTTCGGGCGGCAGGGTGTGAGCGGTGATGGAAGCGGCGCTGGACATGATGCGGGAATCTCCTCCCTTGATGGCGAATATGGGGCGCGAGGTCCTGCCGGCTTTCCTTCGTGACCCTCATTGATTCAGTCCCACCAGGCGTGAACATGTTTGTCTTCGCAAAAATTACGGCTTCGAAGATTGCGCTTCGTCCGGTAAACATCTGGCGCAGCGACTGGACAAGTCAAGCACGCTTGCCGGAAATCTCACTTGCACCGGAGACGCATTCTGTTCCAATGGTTGCGGCAAGTTTACTGTCCCGACAAGGGCAAAGGAGCAGATCGCATGGCCTTCAAGTCGATTCTGGTGCAACTCGATCTCGAAACGCCGAATGAGGGGCGAATTGCCTGGGTTCGGGATCTCGCTGCTCGCCTCGAGGCAAGGCTGATCGGCCTCGCGGCAGGCGAAGTGCGCGTCAGTGTCCATCGAGGCATGTCGCCGATGGCCGCCTCGGCATTGCTGCGACAGGAGACGGAGGCGCTGGAGAAGCGCCTTGCCGCGCTTGGCGAGACCTTTCTGGCCACGGCGGGAGCGAATGCGTCCTGGCGGGGAATGATCGGCGAGGCGGATCTGCTGCTGGCGCAACATTCCCGGGCCGCCGATCTCGTCGTACCTGTTTCCGGGCAGGAAGGAGCCATGCCCGATCCGGGTGGCCTCGTGTTGACAGCCGGGCGACCGGTCCTGCTCGCGGCTCATCCCTTGCGGCCATTGAAGGCCGAAATCGTGGTGGTGGCCTGGAAGGATACCCGGGAGGCGCGCCGCGCAGTCGTCGACGCCTTGTCGATCCTTCGCATTGCTGGAGAGGTGCGCTTGCTTTCGATCCTTGAGGCACAGGCCAGCGCCGCGCGCGAGAGCGCCGCCGATGTCACCGAATTCCTGCGCCATCATGGAGTCAGGGCGCGCGCCGAGCTCATCGAGGCTGAGGATGGCGATGTGGGTGCAGCTCTTTCCGCCTACGCTCGCGCGGCTGGCGCCGATCTCATCGTGTCCGGCGGTTTCAGCCGCGGCCCGCTTCGCCAGCGGGTGTTCGGGGGCATGACGACGTCGCTGCTTGCCGAGAAGGGCCTGCACAGGCTGATTTCCTACTGACCGGCCTCGCAAGGTTCCACTCCATGTCCGTTCCCCTGACCACCATCGGATTGCTGCTGCTCTCCAACATCTTCATGACCTTTGCCTGGTACGGGCATCTGAAATTCAAATCGGCACCAATTCTCGTCGTCGTCGCTGTCAGCTGGGGCATTGCCCTGTTCGAATATTGCTTCCAGGTGCCGGCCAACCGGATCGGCCACGGTCATTTCAGCGCCGCCGAGCTGAAGACCATCCAGGAAGTGATCACCCTGTCGGTGTTCGTGGCGTTCTCGGTCTGGTATCTGGGCGAGCCGATTCACTGGAATCATCTGGTCGGCTTCTGCCTGATCGGGCTTGGTGCGTTCTTCATATTCGCCAAATGGTAGCTGGCGCTTGCGACTGCGCGGACTTGCCGATAGAGGTGAGAAGCTTCATGCAATCGTTGCGGGAAGGCCAATATGAGTGAAATCGTCACCGCCGCCATGCTGGTAATCGGCGACGAATTGCTATCGGGCCGCACCAAGGATCGCAATATCGGCCATCTCGCCGAGATGTTGACTGCCATCGGAATTGATCTGAAAGAGGTACGGATCGTTGCCGACGATCTCGAGGCGATCGCCGAGGCGGTAAATGCGTTACGTGCGCGCTACGATCACGTATTCACCACCGGCGGCATCGGCCCGACGCATGACGACATCACCGCTGACGCGCTGGCGCATGCCTTCGGTGTTCCCCTGGAAATCGACGAGAAGGCCGACCGGATGCTCGAACGCCATTTCGCGCTACGCGGCATCGACTACACACCGGCCCGGCGGCGCATGGCACGGATGCCGCGCGGTGCGACGCATATCGACAATCCGGTCTCGGTCGCGCCGGGGATCCGGATCGGCAATGTATATGCGATGGCAGGCGTACCCTCGATCTTCCAGGCCATGCTCGACAATGTGATTGCCACCTTGCCGAAGGGCGCCTTGATTCTGTCCGAGACCGTGCACTGCCCGGTCGGCGAGGGTGCGATCGGAGACCGGCTGGCTGAGATCCAGGAAGAGCACCCGGAGACGATCATCGGTTCCTATCCGAAATATCGCGATGGCAATTTCTGGACGGAGCTGGTTATCCGTTCGCGCTCACCGGAAAGGCTCGAGGCGGCACGCCGTGCCGTGAAAGCCATGGTGGAGGCGCTATCCGCCTGAATTGGTCCGGTTTTCCGACCCGCTGCCGGACTCCACGCAAAGGAGAATGCCAGGTGAAGACGATTCTTTCTGTCCTGCGCAGCCCGGAGGATGCCGAGCGCGTTCTTGACCAGGCGATTGTGCTTGGCCGGAATTTCGGCAGCTATCTGGTGGGATTTCATTGCGAGGCATTGCCCGGAGCCTATGCCGCACCCATCGGCTTCCCTTCGGCGGAACTCTTTCAGGCAAACCAGGAAGCGGAATCGCAGCGGACGGACGCCATTCGGGCCGTGTTCGACCGGCGGTTGAGGGAAGCGGGCCTCGAAGGCGAATTCCGCTTTACCGCCAGTTTCTCGGGCGACAGCGCCGTGTCTGCCCTGTCGAGCGCCTATGCCTCCGATATCGTCATTGCGGGTCAGATCGATCCGGACACGGCGCGCGCAGATGTGGCCGATCTCGACCGACTGCTGTTCGACAGCGGTCGACCGGTCATTCTTGTTCCCTATGCCGGCAGCACCCCGGAGCAGGGCGTGCAGCGCATCCTGATCGGCTGGGACGGGAGCCGCGAGGCTGCCCGCGCCGCTTTCGACGCCTTGCCCCTGATCCAGCAGGCGACACATACGGAGATCCTCATGGTGGATCCGGATGAAGTCGATGGCGGACTCGCGTCAGGTAAACAGATTGTAGCGGCCCTCAGACGCCACGGCGCACGCGTCGGGCTGGAGAGCCTGCCTTCCGCTGGAATCGATACAGGGGTCGTGATCCAGAATCGGCTCTCCGATATCGGCGCCGATCTGCTGGTCATCGGCGCCTATAATCATTCCCGCCTGCGGCAATATCTGTTCGGCGGCGTCACAAGGCGACTGCTCACGTCCATGCCGACACCGACCTTGCTGTCACGGTAATACGACAAGGCCGTCTTGCCGGAGCATGGTCTCGGAAACGCGGGAACCGCTTTACAAAAGGCGCTAATAAAGTGCGAATGTATAGCGCAGCGAATAATCGAGGCGCGACGGAACAGGGGCCTGCGAATTCGCGGTTTCCTGATAGGCCTGATAGGCAAGCGTGCCGCCGGCGGGATCCAGTGGCGATGCGGTATCGGTGATCGTCTGCGCTTCTGACGCCTGCATGGCCGGGGCCGGGGCCGGGGCATAGGCGGCAACTGCACCGATTCGTGACCCCGTTGCCGATGCGGAACCCCGGATCCGCCGCAGCACGGCGTCGTTGATTTCAGCCGGGGCATTCTCGGCAAGCCGGTCCCGTGAATCTGTCCGCAGCCCAACCCCCCTGGCGGGATTGGCGCCGGATGGCGAAACCAATTCCGGTTCAAGGGAGGCGAGCGGCAGTTCTGTCCTGCGCGTGACCGACGCCCGCAGGAAAGCGGCCTTGCGCATCTGCGTCTCATTCATCAGGCCGGTAGCAAGGGCAAGGCCCGCATGATTCGCTGCGTGCTCATCCTTGCCCAGATGCTGGTAAAGGCGGGCGGCGGCGAGTTGCGTTTCTCCGTCGAGAGGAAAGCGGGTGAGGTGCCTATCGATTGCTGCCAGCGCGAGATCGTACAGCCCTGCATCCGAAGCAATCTGGACGAAGTCCATCAGGTTCCGCGTGATGGCAGGAGTGGGAAGTTCGATGGGGTTACCCTGATAGCGCGCATCGAAATCCTGCGCTTCCGCTGATGGCAGCAGGAAGCCCAGCAGGAACGCGCCCGATATCAGCATACGCAACATCTGAAAGGATCCTACTTTCGGCTTACGCGAGTCAGCTTCACGCAAGCTAACATAGGTTATCATTAAGTCAGAAGACATTTTTGTCGCGTTGCGCCGATTTTCGCGAATGTTGAACTCGCTCTTGAATTCGGAGTGCAATGCGGCTATCAGGCGCCACCACCCTGTGCGCCAGCGAGCGTGCTTCGCGCGAGGGACCATGTCGGGCCGCTTTAGCTCAGTTGGTAGAGCATCGCATTCGTAATGCGGAGGTCGTCAGTTCGAGTCTGACAAGCGGCACCATCATTCCTGAAGTCTCCGGTTTTTCTCCTGATACCGCATCTTGCCCAACGGACTGGCAGAGAAGCCTTTTTTTTGCAATCATGCCCTCTGGCCTTCTCCAATCCGGTTGCGGAAAGGGGATCGGCATCAAGACCGCGCTGCGCGCCGCCGGGGAGGAGCCTGCGGAGGGGGCGCTGAGAATCCTGGGAGGGCGGTGCAGAGATGACGGATGTGCTGATTGTGGAGGATGAACCAGCGATCCTGGAATCCCTGCAATTCCTGCTTGCGCGTTCCGGCTGGACGGTAGAGTCGGCGCGCGATGGCGAGGCAGCGTTGCGCGCCGTGCGAAGCCTGCGCCCGCGGATGGTCCTGCTCGACATCATGCTTCCCAAGCGCAGTGGCTTCGACGTGCTGAAAGCGATCCGGGCGGATCCTTCCCTGCGTTCCACGGCCGTAGTCATTCTGACAGCGCGCGGCCAGCAATTCGATCGCAAGACTGCGTCCGACCTTTGTGCTGACGGCTTCGTGACCAAGCCGTTTGCCAATGATGACGTCGTGGCAGAAGTTCGCCGGATCCTCGATGGTCCGGCGGTGCGTAGCCATGCAGAGGCCTGAGTCAGGCCGGCAGGGAGTTCGTTCCCGAAGGGAAGACGGAGCGCTACTCCTGCCCTTCTTCGGAACGGTAGCTCTCCTGCCGCCCGCGCTCAATCTCTTCGTACGCGGCGAGCTGACTTTCGGCGTGCCACTCATCCTCTCCTATCTGTTCGCAGTCTGGGTGGCGCTGATTCTCGGCGCCGTCCTGCTGTCGCGTTCCGCATCCTTCCGGCTGGAGCCGGTGGGCGAGGAGCAATCCGATGCGCCTGAATGAAGTAAGAGCGCGCGCGGCATTGCCGGCGGACGCCGGAATCGGGGGCCGGGCCTGATGTTGTCGCCGAGCTTCGTCATCCTGACTGCGGTTGCCTATGTCGGACTGCTTTTCTTGCTAGCCTATGTTTCGGATGCGCGCGCCAAGACCGGACGCGTCGGCTTCCTGCGCTCGCCGATCGTCTATACCTTGTCGATATCGGTCTACTGCACGAGCTGGACTTTCTACGGCGCGGTCGGCACGGCGGCGCGCAGCGGTCTTGAGTTTCTTGCCATCTATATGGGACCGACCCTTGTCTTCGTGAGCTGGTGGTACATCCTGCGCAAGCTCATCTATATCAGCCACTCGCAGAACATCACTTCGATTGCTGACTTCCTCTCCTCGCGATTCGGCAAGTCTAGTCGGCTGGCCGTGCTGGTCACGCTGATCGCCGTCATCAGTATTACGCCCTATATCGCCTTGCAGCTCAAGGCGATCACCACCTCGATCCAGACCGTGTCGGTGGTGCGCGGCAATGGCGAGGACCATGTCGCCGGGCTGGATGAAATTTCGCTGGCTCTCGGCGTTGCGGTCGGCATGGCCCTGTTCACGATCCTGTTCGGCACGCGCAATGTGAATGCCCGCGAGCAGCATCATGGCGTCGTTGCCGCGATTGCGTTCGAGGCGATTGTCAAGCTGCTCGCCCTGCTCGCCGTCGGCATTTTCGTTGTCTTCGGCCTAAGTGGCGGGATTGCCGACATCTATTCGCGCGCCATGGATGCGGGAATCGAACTGCATCTTGAAGAGCCGTTCGGCAGCCGCTGGGTTGCGGTGCTGCTGCTTTCCTCCTGCGCCGTGATCTGTCTGCCACGGCAGTTCCAGATCACCGTGGTCGAAAATTCGAACGAGGATCATCTGCGGACGGCCGGCTGGGCCTTTCCGACCTATCTGCTGCTGACCAGCGCCTTCACCATGCCGATTGCGCTGTACGGATTGTCGACCCTGCCATCGACCGCCAATCCGGACATGTTCGTGCTGACCCTGCCCATGCTGGCCGGACAGGATGCTCTTGCCCTCTTCGTCTTCATCGGCGGCTTCTCCAGCGCAACTTCCATGATCATCGTTGCCTCGATCGCTTTGTCGATCATGGTGTCTAACCATATCGTCCTGCCGTTGGCCCTGCGTCGGCCCCAATATGACGAAGAAAGCGGCGAGCGCGACATTGCCCGGCTACTGCTGCGCAGCCGGCGAATCTCCATCGCCACTCTGCTGCTGCTCGGTTTCATCTATTTCTGGCTGACGCAGGGGTCGGATGCGCTTGCTCCCATCGGCCTGATTTCCTTTGCCGGTGTGGTGCAGTTCATGCCGGCCATGCTGGCTGCCCTCTATTGGCGGGGCGCGACCGAGGCCGGCGCGCTCGCTGGCACGCTGACCGGCTTCGTGGTCTGGGCGTGGACGCTGTTTCTGCCTTCGTTCGGGTCCTCCAGCGAGACCGTGGCAGAAATCATCGCGCATGGGCCATGGGGGATTTCGCTGCTGCGGCCCGAAGCGCTGTTCGGAATGACGGACCTCGATCCGTTGGTCCATTCGGTCTTCTGGAGCCTTCTCGTCAACACCTCCACATTGCTTTGCGTTTCGGTCATCTCGCGTCAGAGCGCTCTGGAGCGGGTGCAATCGGCGCTCTTCACCGAAATCTTCCGGCGCGGCTCGTCACGCTTCCAGCCGCGGATCTTGCGGGGGTCGGTGACCATTGCCGACCTCTTCTTTGTCGCTGAGCGCGTCCTCGGATGGGCGCGTGCCAATGCGCTGTTCGATGCGGCAGGACTGCCACGCGGCACCGCAAGCGCCCGCCAGGAGGCTTCGCCCGACTTCATTTCCCGCCTGGAAAAGGAGCTCGCCGGTTCGATCGGATCCGCTTCGGCCCACATTCTCCTGCGCAAGGTCGTGGCGGGGGATGCGATTGCGCTGGAAGAAGTCATGTGGATTGCCGACGAGACTCAGCAGGTGATCGAATATTCGCATGAACTCGAACTGAAATCGCAGGAATTGCGCTCTACGGCCCAGCAGTTGCAGGAAGCCAACCGCATGTTGCAGGATCTACACCGTCAGAAGGATGATTTCCTTTCACACATCAGTCATGAGGTGCGCACGCCGATGACCTCGATCCGGTCCTTTTCCGAGATTCTGCGTTCGGAGCAGGATCTGGCGCCGGACCAACGCGCGCGCTTCATCTCGATCATTCATAATGAGAGCGTCCGGTTGACGCAGCTTCTCGACGAAATCCTCGATCTCAGCGTGCTGGAGCATGGCGAGCGGGAATGGGAGTTCGTGCCGGTTCCGGTAGAGGCGGTGCTCGATCGCGCCATCAGCGTCTGCGAGGGGCTCGCGCGCAAGAACCATGTGGTGATGGAAAACGGCCGACGCGAAGGCGGCGGTCATGTGCTTGGAGATTCGGGCCGCATGAGCCAGGTCTTCATCAACATCATCGCCAATGCGATCTCGCATAATGATTCGGATACCCCAAGGGTCCGGATCGATTCGCGCATCGAGAACGGCCTCTATGTCGTTGAGGTCTCGGATAACGGGTCAGGAATTCCACCCAATCTGCGCGATACGATCTTTGAAAAATTTGTCCGCGCCGGATCGGAGGAAGCGCCGACCGGCCGCGGCCTCGGGCTCGGGCTGCATATTGCCTGCAAGATCGTCGAGCGTCTGCGGGGCTCTATCGAGCTGGTGCAGGGTCCCATGCCAGGTGCCTGCTTCCGCATTTCCTTGCCCTTGATGCCCGCGGAGGCCGTTGCCGGGTAGCACAGCTTTCCGATGGAAGGGCATGGCAGCAATTTCCCTGCTGCCATGCATGAACGCTACGCTTCGGTGCAGCTTGAGGTAATCAGTGCCAGACGCAAGTTCAGGCAATTAGTTCCAGATATTCCTCATAATTCTCGGGAGAGAGCAGTCTAGGATCAATTTGGAACAATTTGTCCGAAATATCCGCTTGAGTATCCCCATCTTCCACAACGATGAGATCCCATACGGAAACGGATCTATCGCGGACCTCTACCTCTGGTTCGGATCTCGGAATGATGTTGATTGACTGCACCTTGAGTTGCTCTTCAAGCAGGTTCTGTTCGATCCTGTAGATTTTCTGCGCCGTTTCGATATCGACATTGTCGATCGATGGCGTTTCCACCGCAACATCCTGACCGCGCATTGCTCTTGACAGACTTTCGTCTTTCCTCAGCTCTTCCTGGATGCTGCGCATGACAAGCTCGATCGTCTGCTTGACATTGTGCGGCGACTTTCCACCCAGCTTGTCGCAGCTCATCAATGCATGCGCGAACGTCGTCTGGAAATCATTCAGCGTAATGACCGACTCCCTGTTATTTTTCAGATTATTCTCCTTGACCTGCTCGGAAAACAGCTTGACCATGCTGTCCGCTATTTTCCTGCGATCCTGCGGATTGTTGATCGATCTCTCCTCGCTGCCGGATTTCCGGGCCGTAAACGCATTGAACCAGCTCTTGATCTTCGTGAGAAACTGATGCCCGTTATTGTCCTGCAGGATCCGCTCGTGGAACAGCTTGACTGTTTGTGCCTCGAAAGTTCCGATCTTGATCGGTATGCTCATCGCTCGAAATTCTCCCCGCTTTTGTCTGCATTCGCTTCTACCCCATCGTAGCGGGGGCCGATGTATCAAACGGCATAGTGACAGAACAAAACATCGCGGAAAGTCTCACGCGCTTCTAAGAAAGAGCATGTGCAAACAAAGCGTTATTCCAAGGAAGCTTCGACCGGAGGGCTTGATCTGGACGGCAGTCGTGTTCCAGAATCAGGAGCTTCCGGCTGTGCGCTACGCGGAATTCTCCTGGCGATAATTGCAATCCTGGCGCGGGCAGAGCAGGCAGGAAGGGCCAACCGGCACGGCTTCGTGACGAAGGTCGATGCCTTTGCCATAGATGATCCGGTCTGCCTGCAGCAGGTCGCAGGCCAGCATGATGGAGTAGATGCGCGGCTGGATGCCGTGGGCGAGCACGCCCTTGGCTTCCGCCTTGGCAACCAGGAGAAATTTCGCCCCGCCGGGAAATTCGCAGAGCTGGCGGATGATCCCCTTCTGACCGAACGCATCATACAGGGGCCACAACATGCAACCATGGCCGGTGATCGGGAGTACAAGTCCGGGCAAGGGAAAGCGCTTGGTCAGCCTCCCGGTCGGATCGGCGCGCAGAAATCCGAACGGCACGCCTTCCTCGCCCGGACGACGCAGTGTGACCAGCCGGTGGGCGGCCTGTTCGAAACTTGCGCCATGGCGATAGGCCAGCAGGTCGACATCATATTGCTGTGCTTCCGCCTCGGCCAGGAACTGACGGTAAGGCATCATCATCGCGCCGGCTACGTAGGATGACAGTGCGCCATACGCCATCTGCCGGGATTCCTCCATCGCCAGTTCCATCGTGTCGGCAATCCCGCTGATGGCATCGGCTGCCGCCTGTTGCGCATAAAGACGCGCCAGCTGAAATCGCAAGGTGGGGGCCGGCACCAGCGTGGAATGCCAGAGGAGTCGCGCCTCCGGATCGAACTCGACGCGCCGCTGGCCGCGCTGGAACGGCATCCGCCGGCAGGTGATCGAGAATTTCTGTAGCGCCTCGATGAGCGGGCCGGTTTCCAGGACCTCTTCCGGGCCGACGCCGATCTCGTGGCGCAGCGCCTCGGCAACGTCCTCCAGTGCCGGGAAATGATTACCCGAGGCGATGATCGCCTCGTCGAGCTCCGCCAGTGGCGAGAGCGGCCGTCGGCGCGCCAGCGAGCGGTCGAAATGCTGAACTAGGTTCTGCCCTGTTGCGGCAAGTTCGCGGGCCTCGGCATTGATCGTTGCGTGAAATCGCGACCGCTCCTCCTCGGTAAGATCAGGTATCCCGGCGAGAATCTCCGCGCCGGACTTGATGCCCGCAATGCGGTTCAGCATCTGGTGCAGCAATTCGGAAAGCAGCGGGTCCGAGCGTATGCGGTGTACCAGCGATTCAATCTCGGTCTTGGCGTCGAGGTGGGCGCGATAGAGGCGCGCTAGCGCAAGCCCGGCTTCCGGGAAGCGCCCGACCAATTCCCGGATCTCGCCATCGCTGAGCTCTATGCCGCCGAACAGGGGGTCGGAGAGCATCTGGTGAATCGCGGCGATGGCCCGGGCCTCGCGGTCGCCGGACAGCAGTGCCAGATCGATTCCGAGCCTCTCGGAGATGCGCAGCAGCAGGCTGCCGGCAATGGCGCGCTTGTTGTTCTCGATCAGGTTCAGATAGCTCGCCGAGATGCCCAGCGCGCGGGCCAGTTCGACCTGGGTCAGACCGAGCGCGGCGCGTCGCCTGCGAATGCGAATGCCGATCGGCGAGCGCATGAATCCTCCCCTGTGGCCCCGACGCTGTAAGGAATTTACAGCAATTACTTGAGACTTTGTCTCATTTTACAAAAAAATCAAGTTATATCAATGCGCTGTTGCCTTTCTTGCTTTATGTGACAGCATTTCCGCAATGACCGAAACCCCGGTCATACGGAGGAGAAGACATGACGAAATTCAAGGTGAACAGGCGTACCCTGATCCGGACCGCGGGCGCGGGTGCTGCGGCGCTGGCAATGCCAAGCTTCTTTGTCAGGAAATCCTGGGCGGAGGAGTTCTGTAATGATCCCAGCAATGGCAAGATCATTTTTGGATTCAACGTCCCGCAGACCGGATCCTATGCCGAGGAAGGCATGGACCAGCTCAAGGGCTACACGCTTGCCGTCAAGCACATCAACGGTGAGGGCGATGGCGGCCTGCTCAACACGATCAAGCCGCTGGTCCTGAAGGGTGACGGGCTGCTCGGCAAGAAGGTGGAATTCGTCACCGGCGACACGCAGACAAATACGGACGCGGCACGGGACGGCGCCCGCCGCATGATCGAGCGCGACGGCGCCATCATGGTGACCGGCTCGGTGACATCCGGCGAGGCCATCGCGCAGCAGAGCCTGTGCCAGGAAATGGGCGTGATCTACATGTCGGGTCTCACCCACTCCAATGACACGACCGGCAAGGACAAGCGCCGCTACGGCTTCCGCCATTTCTTCAACGCCTATCAATCGGGCGTGGCCATCGCGCCGCATCTGGCGCGCGAATACGGCACGGACCGGCGCGCCTATCATCTGACCGCCGACTATACCTGGGGCTGGACGCAGGAGGAATCGATCAAGGCTGCGACAGAGGCCCTTGGTTGGGAGACGGTCGCCACGGTGCGCACGCCGCTCGGCCTCGGCGACTATTCGCAATATCTGACCCCGGTCCTCAATTCCGGCGCCGATGTCCTCATTCTCAACCATTACGGACATGACATGGTCAACTCGCTGCCGCAGGCCGTGCAGTTCGGCCTGCGCGAGCGTCAGGCGAATGGCAAGAATTTCGAGATCGTCGTGCCGATGTTCTCGGAATTGATGGCCGTTGGAGCCGGCGAGGCCGTGAAGGGCATCATCGGAACGTCGAACTGGCACTGGGCGCTGGATGACGAGGGCACCAAGGCCTTTACCAAATCCTATGGCGAGGAATACGGCGCCCCGCCGTCGCAGTCCTCTCACACCGGTTATGTCCAGGCCATCCTCTATGCCGATGCCGTGGCGCGGGCGGGGACCTTCTATCCGCCGGAGGTCATCAAGGCGCTCGAGGGCTTCGAATTCGACGGCGCCGGCAACGGTCCGACGCTCTATCGCGATGCCGACCATCAGTGCTTCAAGGAAGTGCTGGTCGTGCGCGGCAACGAGAATCCGACCAGCAAGTTCGACGTGCTCAACGTCATCGGCAAGACCCCCCGCGAGGAGGTCACCTATGACCCGGCGATCTTCGGCGGGGAGCTCGGGCCATACGAGCCCAACCAGTGCTGATCTGATTGGTTGGCCCGGCATCTCCGGATGCCGGGTTTCCGGGCCGGCGGGTTTGCGCCGGCCATTGCAGCTTGTGGGGAAAAGATGAACGCCTTCCTGGCCCAGTTGCTCAACGGGTTGGACAAGGGTGGCGCCTATGCGCTGATCGCCCTTGGCCTGACTCTCGTCTTCGGCACGCTCGGTGTCGTCAATTTCGCGCATGGCGCCCTGTTCATGCTGGGCTGCTTCTGCGCCGTGACCTTCCGCTACCTGATCACGCTCGAGACCGTCACGCTCGATCCGACCCAGCTTTCGCCCTGGGGCACACCCCTCGAAGTGCGCACGCCCCTGGTGCAGAACTGGTTCGGAGATTTCGGCGCCGTGCTGGTGGACTATTCCGTGCCGATCTCGCTGCTCCTTGCCGTGCCCGTGATGCTGCTCATAGGCATTGCCATGGAACGGGGCATCATCAAGCATTTCTACAAGCGGACCCACGCCGAGCAGATCCTGGTCACATTCGGCCTTGCCATCGTGCTTCAGGAGATCGTCAAGAGCTTTTATGGCGCCAATCCCATTCCGCAACCCATTCCGTCCGACGTGCGCGGCGCTGCAGATATCGGCGTCTGGTTCGGAATGGACAGGCACATGCTGACCTATCCCTGGTGGCGCCTCATCTACCTGGCGTTCTCGGGCGTCGTCATCGCCGGCGTCTTCGCCTTCCTGCATTTCACCACGTTCGGCATGGTGGTTCGCGCCGGCATGGCGGACCGGGAAACGGTAGGGCTCCTCGGCATCGACATCGACCGACGCTTCACCATCGTCTTCGGCCTTGCGGCCGTGGTCGCCGGCGTTGCCGGGGCGATGTACACGCCGCTCCTGCCACCCAATTACCATCTCGGCATGGACTTCCTCGTCCTGTCCTTCGTGGTCGTGGTGGTCGGCGGGATGGGCTCCCTGCCAGGGGCGGTCGCGGCCGGCTTCCTGCTCGGAATCCTCCAGTCCTTCGCCTCCATGACCGAGGTGAAGACGCTCATACCCGGCATTGACCAGGTCATTGTCTATCTCGTCGCCGTCGTCATCCTGCTGGTGCGCCCACGCGGATTGATGGGCCGGCGCGGCATCATGGAGAGCTGAGCGACATGTTCTCTCTTTCACGCACCGACCTCCTGGCGCTGGCCATCTTCGCCGCAGTGGTGGCGTCCATGCCCATCTGGCTGTCGCCCTTCGGCGCAGCCTATCCCGGCCTGATGCAGAAATTCGCCATCTATGCGATCTTCGCCATCGGCTTCAACATCCTGTTCGGGCTGACCGGCTATCTCAGCTTCGGCCACGCCGCCTTTCTGGGAATCGGCTCCTATACAACGGTATGGTCGTTCAAGCTGCTGACCATGGATATCCTGCCGGCAATGGTGCTGGCAGTGATCGTCACCGGAGTCTTCGCGCTCGTGATCGGCTATTTCAGCCTGCGCCGCTCGGGGATCTATTTCTCCATCCTGACGCTGGCCTTCGCGCAGATGTGCTACAGCCTCGCCTATTCGGTCCTGACCCCGATCACCAATGGCGAAACGGGCCTGCTTCTTGCGCGCAACGATCCGCGCATACTCGATGCCGCTTTCGGTGCCGGGACCGGCGGCGAGGGCCTTCCGGTGCCGACCCTGCTCGGCTTCACCCTCGGCGGGTGGGGCGGCTTCTATGTCTGCGCCGCGCTGCTCATCCTCACTTTCTATCTGTCGCAAAAGGTCTTCGCCTCTCCTTTCGGCATGGCGCTGCGCGGCATCAAGTCCAACCAGACGCGCATGAACTATACCGGCTTCAACACCAAGCCCTATACGCTCGCAGCCTTCGTCATCTCCGGCATGGTGGCGGGACTGGCCGGCGCACTGCTTTCGGTCACCGATCCGCTGGCCGGGGCAGAGCGGATGCGCTGGACCGAATCCGGCAATGTCGTGCTGATGACGATCCTTGGCGGCACGGGCACGCTGTTCGGCCCGGTCATCGGCGCCTGGCTGATCAAGTATTTCGAGAACATCTTCTCGGCGATCAATGTCAACATGCTCCGGGAATTCCTCTCCTTCCTTCCCGACGGGCTCGAGGGCCCGCTGGTCACGATCCTCTCCAAGTTCACGGGCGAGGGCTGGCACCTGACGCTCGGCCTGCTCTTCGTGACCATCGTGATCTTCCTGCCCGGCGGTCTCGTCGAGGGCGTGCGCCGGCTGGTACGGCGCATCCGGGCCGGGAGGAGCAACGGCGCCGCCCAAGTCATGTCAACCCAGCCGGCGGAGTAGCGCAATGATCCAGACACCACCCAACATCGTGCTGCATGCTGCCGACGTCCAGAAGAATTTCGGCGGGCTGAAGGCGCTTTCCGACATCGACCTGCAGGTGGAGGAAGGCAAGACCCATGCCATTATCGGGCCGAACGGGGCAGGCAAGTCCACCCTGCTCAATGTGATCATCGGCAGGATTCCGCCGACCAGCGGCGCGGTGATCTTCGATGGCGTCGTGCTCACCGGCAAGCCGCCGCACGAGATCAACCAGCTCGGCATTTCGCGTGTATTCCAGACGCCGGAGATCTTCCCGGACCTCTCCATCCTGCAGAATGTGATGGCACCGGCCTTTGCCCGGCGCGACGGGGCTTTCCGCATCAACATGTTCCGCAGCGTCGAGAACGAGCACGAGATCCGCGAAGAGGCGGAGCATCTGCTCGACGAGATCGGACTGGTCGCCCGGCGCGAGGATCATGCCGGGGCGCTGTCGCGGGGCGACAAGCGGCGCCTGGAACTGGCCATGTGCCTGATCCAGCGGCCGCGGCTGCTGCTGCTCGACGAGCCGACCGCCGGGATGAGCCGGCACGATACCAACACCACGATCGAGCTGCTGCGCAAGATCAAGTCTTCCGGCATGACCAAGGTCATCATTGAGCATGACATGCATGTCGTCTTCTCGCTGGCTGACAGGATTTCCGTCCTCGCGCAGGGGCGCATCATCGCCAGCGGCCTGCCGCAGGAGATCAAGGAAGATCCGCGGGTCCAGGAAGCCTATCTCGGAGGGACGGTGGAATGAACGTGATGACCATGAAGCGCGAGCCCGTCGAGGCCATTCTCGAACAGGATCCGGCCAAGGCCTTCTTCTCGGTGCGGAACATCCATGCCTATTATGGCGAGAGCTATATCGTTCAGGGCGTGACGCTGGACGTGCGCCAGGGCGAGATCCTGGCGCTGCTCGGGCGAAACGGCGCCGGCAAGACCTCCACCCTGCGCACGATTGCCCGCATGGACAATCCGCAATTGCGGGCCGGCGAGATCTGGCTGGAAGGCCAGCCCCTGCACGGGTTGAAGTCCTGGCAAGCATCGCGGGCAGGCATCCAGCTCGTGCCTGAGGACCGGCGCATCATCACCGGCATGACGGTGGAGGAAAATCTCATCCTCGCACAGGTCTCTCCCAATCTCGGAATGTCGCTGGACGAACTCTACGAGCATTTTCCGCGCCTTGCCGAAAGGCGCCGGCAGGAAGCCGTAACGCTCTCGGGCGGCGAGCAGCAGATGCTGGCGGTGGCGCGCGCCCTTGCCCGCGAAGTCAAGCTTCTCCTGCTTGACGAGCCCTATGAGGGTCTCGCGCCGGTGATCGTCCAGGAAATCGAGAAGATCGTCTACAGCATCAAGGAAAAGGGCATTACGACGATACTCGTGGAGCAGAACGCCGTTGCCGCATTGCGACTTGCCGACCGCGCCGTGATTCTCGATACAGGCGAGCTTGTCTTTGCCGGCAGCGCCAAGACCTTGCTGGAGGACGTGGGGCTGCGCAACGAATATCTGGCGATCTAGGGATTTCCGGGTCGGAACTGGCTGCCACCTGGCTGGGTACGCGATTGCCATGCTCATGTCGAAAGCTACCGCGCTTCACGCGGTTGCGCCTTCGCACGCCTCCCAGGCGAGGGCGTCGATATGGGCCAG
>CAYLGY010000019.1:0-35547 GCA_964383325.1 uncultured Rhizobiaceae bacterium | reverse complement strand
CGTGGTGGATCCGGCAGGTGATCACGCGCTCGATTGCCGATCAGGCGCGTACGATCCGTATTCCCGTGCACATGATCGAGACGATCAACAAGATCGTCCGCACTTCCCGACAGATGCTGCATGAGATCGGCCGCGAGCCTACGCCGGAAGAGCTGGCGGAAAAGCTTGCCATGCCGCTGGAGAAAGTGCGCAAGGTGCTGAAGATTGCCAAGGAGCCGATCAGTCTCGAAACGCCTGTCGGTGACGAGGAGGACTCGCATCTTGGCGACTTCATCGAAGACAAGAATGCGATCCTGCCGATCGATGCGGCCATTCAGGCCAATCTGCGCGAAACGACGACCCGCGTGCTGGCATCGCTGACGCCGCGCGAGGAACGTGTCCTGCGGATGCGCTTCGGAATCGGCATGAATACGGATCACACGCTGGAGGAAGTCGGGCAACAATTCTCGGTGACCCGCGAACGAATTCGCCAGATCGAGGCCAAGGCGCTGCGAAAGCTGAAGCATCCGAGCCGTTCTCGCCGATTGCGCAGCTTCCTCGATTCCTGACCGGATCATCCCTGCAGCCTGCCGGCAAATGGCAGGCTGCTGTCCGGATTGCTTCTGATCCCCGCAAGGGCTACCCTTGCCTGTCATTGGTACGAGAGCACGGCCCATGTCATTCCTGAAACGTCTTTTTGGTGGCGGCAGATCCGCCATGTCTTCCGAACCGGAAATTGCTGCCGAGCAGGAATATTCGGGGTACAGGCTCATCGCCGCGCCCCAGAAGGAAGAGAGACAGTTCCGGCTGGCAGGGCGCATCGAACGGGACCGGGAGGGCCAGACCCAGGTTCACCAGTTGATCCGCGCCGATCTGTTCACTTCGGTCGATGACGCCAATGAGGCATTCTTCCGCAAGGCCCGGCAGGTGATCGACGAGCAGGGCGACAGGATTTTCCAGTAAAGGTCAATCGCCCGCCGCGACGCGACACGCCTCGACACGCATTGGGTAGGTGCATCTCCTCTTCACATTCGGGAGGAGTCTGCCCATATTGCGAACATGACCCGCTCCCCCCGACAAATTGCCCGGACTACAAGGAAACAGGCAGGAGCTGCCGGTTTCGAGGATGTTCAGCAGGCAGGCTATTCCAGCGACCTGCCCGCCGGATCCATCGAAGAATGGGCTGACCTGATTGCGGAGCAGGAAGGACGCCGGATCCGCGAGGAGGAAACCCGCAAGATCCGCTCGACCGCCGGAAAACACCGCCGAAAGGCGACCAATGAAAAGGTCGGCTCGAAACGAACCGGGGGCGGCAGCCTGATCGGCGGCTCCAGCGATCCACGCGAGCGAGCGGCGGCAGGACTAAGTCCTGTCGCAGGCCTGGATGTAGGTCTTGAGGATGCGGATTCGTTTCTGGCACGCGATTCGGCCAGCGGCGTAACGGCGACGGTGGAAGCACTGACCCGTCTGATCGCCGAGGGCAATCCGCTCATCAAGCATGGCAAGGTCTGGACGCCGCACCGGCCCGTACGTCCGGAAAAATCGGAAGGCGGCATCCCGTTCCGGATGGTTTCGGACTACGCGCCGGCCGGCGACCAGCCGACGGCCATCGCAGAACTGGTTTCAGGATTGCGGGATAATGAGCGCACGCAAGTGCTGCTCGGCGTGACGGGTTCCGGGAAAACCTTCACCATGGCGAAGGTGATTGAAGAGACCCAGCGGCCCGCGCTCGTTCTGGCTCCGAACAAGACACTTGCCGCTCAGCTCTATGGGGAAATGAAGAAATTCTTCCCGGAGAACGCGGTGGAATATTTCGTTTCCTATTACGACTACTACCAGCCGGAGGCATATGTTCCCCGGACGGATACCTATATCGAGAAGGAAAGTTCGATCAATGAACAGATCGATCGCATGCGCCACGCAGCAACGCGAGCGCTGCTGGAACGCGACGATGTGGTCATCGTCGCTTCGGTCTCGTGTATTTACGGTATAGGGTCGGTCGAGACCTACACTGCCATGACCTTCCAGATGGCCGTCGGAGACCGGATCGACCAGAGGCAGCTTCTCGCCGATCTCGTGGCACAGCAATATCGGCGCCAGGACATCAATTTCGTGCGCGGCTCGTTCCGGGTTCGCGGCGATACGATCGAAATCTTTCCGGCGCACCTCGAGGATGCAGCCTGGCGGATCGTGCTCTTTGGAGACGAGATCGAATCGATTGTCGAATTCGATCCCCTGACCGGGCAGAAGACCGGCGAACTGGAAAGCGTCAAGATCTACGCAAACTCGCACTATGTTACCCCCCGTCCGACGCTGAACCAGGCGATCAAGTCGATCAAGGAGGAATTGCGCCACCGCCTTGACGAGCTGGAGGCAGCGGGGAGATTGCTTGAGGCGCAGCGTCTGGACCAACGAACCCGCTTCGACCTCGAGATGCTGGAAGCGACGGGCTCATGTGCCGGGATCGAGAATTATTCCCGCTATCTCACCGGCCGTAAGCCCGGCGAGCCACCGCCGACGCTGTTCGAATACATTCCGGACAATGCCATTGTCTTCGTGGACGAAAGCCATGTGACCATTCCGCAGATCGGGGCCATGTATCGCGGCGATTTCCGCCGCAAGGCGACGCTTGCCGAATATGGCTTCCGCCTGCCCTCCTGCATGGACAACCGGCCGTTGCGTTTCGAGGAATGGGACGCAATGCGGCCAGCCACCATCGCTGTTTCCGCCACGCCGGGCGGATGGGAAATGGAGCAGGCCGGCGGCGTTTTCGCCGAACAGGTCATCCGGCCGACCGGACTGATCGACCCGCCGGTGGAAATTCGACCGGCCAAGTCGCAAGTGGACGATGTGCTGGACGAGATCCATCTTACCACCCGCGCGGGCTATCGCACGCTCGTCACCGTCCTGACCAAGCGCATGGCCGAAGATCTGACCGAATATCTTCACGAGCAAGGCGTACGCGTACGCTACATGCATTCAGATATCGACACGCTGGAGCGCATCGAGATCATTCGCGACCTGCGCCTGGGCGCGTTTGACGTCCTGGTTGGAATCAATCTGCTGCGCGAGGGCCTCGACATTCCGGAATGCGGCTTGGTAGCCATACTGGATGCCGACAAGGAAGGTTTCCTGCGCTCGGAAACTTCGCTGATCCAGACGATTGGTCGCGCCGCGCGCAATGTGGACGGCAAGGTGCTCCTTTATGCGGATCAGGTGACCGGCTCCATGGAGCGTGCGATTGCGGAGACCAGCCGCCGGCGCGAGAAACAGCTCGAATACAATGCAAGGCATGGGATCACGCCCGAGAGCGTAAAGTCACGGATCGCCGACATCCTCGATTCCGTCTACGAGAAGGACCATGTCCGTGCCGACATTTCGGGCTTTGCCGAGGATGCAGGGGCATTGGTCGGGCACAATCTCGGCACCCATGTCGAGCATCTGGAGAAAGCGATGCAGAATGCGGCGGCCGATCTCAATTTCGAGGAGGCCGCACGGCTTCGCGACGAGATCCGCCGCTTGCGGGAAGTGGAGCTTGCGACCGGCGATGATCCGCTCTGGCGGGAGACGGCGGCAGCACAGGAAGCGCGTGGCTATTTTCGCAAGAATTCCCTCGACGAAATGACCGTAGCGCGGACAGAAGTCCCGCGGCGGCGCCCGAAACGCAGATGAGCCTCTTTCCCGTGCCCGCAACCATCGATGCGTGCAATGTCAGAACAATCGGCCGCCGTCGGGCACTTTCTGGTCAATGCTGGCCAGTACCACTTCCCCATCTTCATCCGGCAGGCCGAGAACCAGGACCTGCGAAAGAAACTTGCCGATCTGCCGCGGCGGAAAGTTGACTACCGCGAGAACCTGGCGACCGATGAGGGTTTCCGGCGAGTAATGCCGCGTGATTTGCGCAGAAGACTTTCGGACACCCAGAGCGGGTCCGAAATCCACCCACAGCTTGATGGCCGGCTTGCGGGCCTCCGGAAAGGCTTCGGCTGCCACCACCGTGCCGGCGCGAATGTCAACACGCAGAAAATCGTCAAAGGTGATTGCTGGAGCGGCTTCAGGCATTGGTGACATCAAGCCGTCCCATGGGTCTCGAAAAGTACGCCCGACAATGCGTCACGCGCCATGATCTGCGAGCCGACGACGAACTGGAATGCCTGATAATAGCACTCGCAAGCCTGCAACGCCCCATTCAGCAACGCCTCGACCTGCCTTCCCGTCGGCTCGACGCCCCCCGACAGGAGCAGTGCCTGACGATACATGACTGCGCCCTCGCGCTCCCAGAGATCGAAATGGCCCAGCAGGAGTTGCTCGTTGACCATGGCGATCAGGCGAATCATTTCCTGCATGCGACGCTTCGGCACCTTGAGGTCAAAGGCGCACAACAGATGCAGCGCCTCCACATCCTCCAGCCAGGAGAAGGAGACGTGGTAATCGGCCCACACTCCTGCAACCTCGATCGAAAGCTCGTCATCGCCGTCGCGTTCGAATGACCACTCGTTCCGATGCGCGACATGCTCGATCACGTCGACAGGATGCAGGTCTCGAAGCACATACGATTCTACATGATTCATTCCGAACCCCAGTCCGTAGCAAGGCGGGTTGCGGCCGCAGGCGACGCTGCGCGAAACCGGACTCTCTGGCCGACAGGCATTGGCGGCTGCATCCACCGCATGACCCCGCTCCGAATCATGCAGCAAATTCAGTCTATTGCTGCAGAGTCGCCATGCAACCCCCAATCGCCCGCCGGTCCGGGGATGGGTGTGGATAGACTTTGCGGGAGAGCGGGTAAGCGACTCACCTCATTGCGTTTTCAGCAATGAAAGCCGAGTGAAAAAAAGTCCGCCCAAGCTGCTCAGGAAGTCGTCCCGGTGTTTCCTGCTGCACGGGATTCATACTCGGCGAGCCGCTTCTCCAGCGAATCAATTCGCGCCGACAATGCATCGTTCTCGCGACGCGCCTTGAGCGCCATCTCGCGGACGGCTTCGAATTCTTCACGCTGGACAATGTCCATCGAACCGAGAATGCGCTCCGCCTGGGCACGAAACGCGGATTCCACCTCACGGCGGACGCCCTGGGCTGCACCCGCAGCATCCGTCATGAGACGGGCTAGATCATCGAGGATGCGATTGGCTCCATTGCTCATGACGCAACTCCTTCCCGGTTCGACGTAGTAGAGCACAGGACCGATTGCAAGTCACCGCCTTGACCGGCGACCGGGCGTTGTCGCATCGTCCCGGCAATTTCACGCCCTTCAGCTAGAATCGGAATCATCGAAGTGCCAGAATGCATGGAAGGCGGCGTGACATGTCCTCTTGCAATCCCCGTGACCACACATCACCGCGATGTTCTCCTTGCCGGACCGGGAATTCCACGCCATCTGATTCTCTCGGTTGAATCCGGAAGGCTCATGACATGGAGACCGAAATGTTGCAGGAATGGTTCCCCCTTCCCCAAGCGGCGCTTGCCTTTCCCGACATCAGTCCGGTGGTCCTGTCCATCGGGCCCTTTGCCATTCACTGGTATGGGCTTGGCTATGTGGTCGGCATCCTGTTCGGCTGGTGGTATGCCCGACGGCTCCTGATGCAGCCTTCCTTGTGGGGTGGCGGCAAGGCCCCGATGCAGCCGCGCGATATTGACGACTTCCTGGTCTGGGCCGCGATTGGCATCGTTGCCGGGGGCCGGCTCGGCTACGTCTTCTTCTACGAGCCCGCCCGCTATTTGGCAAATCCGCTTGACGCAATAGCGATCTGGCAGGGCGGAATGTCATTCCATGGGGGTTTGCTCGGCACCATTCTGGCGATGGCCCTGTTTGCCCGCAGTCGCGGGATCCGCGCCTGGAGCCTGTTCGATACGATCGCGGCGGGCGTGCCCGTGGGCATCGGTCTCGTTCGCCTGGCCAATTTCATCAACTCCGAACTATGGGGACGCGTCACCGATGCGCCCTGGGCGTTCGTTTTCCCGAATGGCGGGCCCTTGCCACGGCATCCGAGCCAGCTCTACGAGGCCGCGCTCGAAGGGCTTGTTCTTTTCCTGTTGCTGCGCCTTGCCACCCATTGGGCAGGAAAGCTTGCGGCACCCGGATTCGTGTCCGGGCTGTTCCTGTGCGGTTACGGCATCGCGCGGATTGTCGTGGAATTCTTCCGCGAACCGGACGCCCATATCGGTTATCTTGCCGGCGGCTGGCTTACAATGGGCATGCTCCTGTCATTGCCGATGGTGCTGTTCGGGCTCTGGGCAATGGCGTCATCCCGCCCCACATCCACAATGCAGGCCTCCACATGACCACAGTGCTGACGCGCCGAATTAAAGATCAGATCCGGCTGGCGGGCCCCCTCTCCGTATCGGATTTCATGGCCACCTGCCTGTTCGATGCCCGGGAAGGTTATTACACGACAAGCACTCCCTTCGGGCGCGATGGCGATTTCATCACCTCGCCGGAAATCAGTCAGATCTTCGGGGAACTGGTCGCGATATGGATCATCCACCTGTGGAACGAATCTGGGCGTCCTTCGCCATTCTGCCTCGCCGAGATCGGTCCGGGGCGCGGGACGCTGATGGCCGACATTCTGCGAATCATCACCAGGCTGCAACCGGAGCTTCTCCAGGCGGCGCGAATCCGCATGATCGAGACCAGCCCGGCCCTGGCGGCCGCGCAGAAGGCCTGCCTCGCCAATTGCGGCAACCACGGGATCGAATGGGTGGAACAGCTCGCGCAACTGCCGGAGGGCCTGCCGCTCGTCCTGATCGGAAACGAGCTGTTCGATGCGATTCCGGTTCGCCAGTACATCAAGACTCCGCAAGGATGGCGCGAACGCATGGTGGGTCTGGATGCGAAGGACAGGCTGTGCTTTCTCGCCGGGCCCGGCTCGATCGATCAGGACCTGCTGCCCCCGGAGGCCGACCTTCAGCCAACCGGGTCGATCTTCGAGATCTCCCCTGCCCGCGAGGCGCTGGCCGAGGACATCGCGGCCAGGATCGCGGCTGATGGCGTCGCCGCGCTGATGTTTGACTATGGGCACGTCTCGCGCGGATTTGGCGATACGTTCCAGGCGGTCCGCAATCATGCCTATGAGCCCGTCCTTGCCTCACCGGGGCGGGCCGATCTTACCTCGCATGTGGATTTCGCCGCTCTTGCCGAGGCGGTCTTGCGCGGCAATGCGCGCAGCGCCACCCGCACCCAGGGCGAGTTCTTGCTGGAAATGGGAATTCTTGAACGAACCGGACGGCTTACCGCCAATCAGGATGCAGCCCGGGCCGCTTCCATCCGCGGTTCGGTGAAGCGGTTGATCGATCCGGACCAGATGGGCTCACTGTTCAAGGCCTTTGCGATTTTCCCGGAGGGAACTCCACCTTATCCCTTCCTGCAGGGAATGGAGTAACATGCATGCCATTGACAGGCGCCAGCGAGCGCGACACGATCCAGTCTCGGGAGGCTGGCCCGACAGACCCCGCAATACGAGGATTGCCCTTGCTTGCCCCGACGGATAGCGGAACTGAACTGAGGCCGGTACGTGCCGCGATGCTTGATGTGCCGGGCTTCCGCCATGGGTTCTTCACGCGTCATGGCGGGGTGTCCGGCGGGATCTATGCTGGCCTGAACGCAAGCCTGGCTTCGGGGGATGATCGAGGCGACGTGGAGAAAAACCGCCGTCTCATTACCGAGGATCTGGGCGTTTCGGCCGAAATGCTTGCATGCCCGTGGCAGGTTCATTCGGCTCGCGCGGTTTTCATCGAGGGGCCGATTTCCGGAGAGCGGCCAAAGGCAGATGCACTGGTGACGGCCACCCCCGGCCTTGCGGTCGGGGTGCTTACCGCGGATTGCGGTCCCGTTCTGCTGATGGAGCCTGAGGCTGGCATTGTCGCTGCTGCCCATGCCGGCTGGCAGGGCGCGCTTGCAGGGATACTGGAAGCCACTGTCGAGACAATGGAAGCGGCAGGCGCCCGGCGTGAGCGGATCCGCGCGCAACTCGGCCCCACAATCAGTCAAAGCAGCTATGAAGTGGGGCCAGAATTCGTCGAGCGCTTCCTTGCCACCGACCCGCGATACGACCGGTATTTCGTTGAATCGGCGCGTGCCGGTCACGCCCTGTTCGATCTGCCGCGATTCATTCTCGCCCGGCTCGCCGCCGCCGGAATTACCGCAGAACGGGTCGAGGCCTGTACCTACCGCGAGGAAGAGAGCTACTTTTCCTATCGGCGCTCGACCCATCGCGGCGAATCGGACTATGGCCGACAGTTATCTGCAATTGCATGGATGGGGAACTGATGGCACTCCACTTTGAAGGGAGCGAATTCGAGCGCAGACGCGAACGATTGCGCAACGCGATGGAGGAGCAGGGGCTCGATGCCCTGCTGATGTTTGCCCAGGAAAGCATGTACTGGCTTACGGGCTACGACACGTTCGGCTTCTGTTTCTTCCAGTGCCTCGTATTCAAGCGCGACGGCGAGATGGTCCTCCTGACCCGGTCCGCGGACCTGCGCCAGGCGCGACATACCTCCAACATTCTCAACATCATGGTCTGGACCGATCGCGACAAGGCCAATCCCGCGGTCGATCTGCGCAACCTTCTCAACGATCTCGACCTGCTCGGCGCGAAGATCGGCGTCGAATACGATACACATGGTCTGACCGCCTATAATGGCCGGCGTCTTGACGAGCAGCTTCAGACTTTCGGAGAGATTTCCGATGCCTCGCAGCTGGTTCCGCGCCTGAGAATGGTCAAGAGCGAGGCTGAAATCACAAAGGTTGAAAAAGCGGCAGCCCTGGCAGACGAAGCCCTCGACGCTGCGCTGCCCCTGATCCGCCATGGAGCCAGTGAGGCAGAGATCCTGGCCGCCATGCAGGGAGCCGTGTTCCTCGGCGGCGGAGATTACCCCGGCAATGAATTCATCGTCGGCTCTGGCGAGGATGCCCTGCTGTGCAGATACAAGGCCGGGCGGCGCAAGCTTACGAAGAACGACCAACTGACGCTGGAATGGGCGGGTGTCTTCCATCGCTATCATGCCCCGATGATGCGCACCGTCCTGATCGGGAAAGCTACGAAAAGGCATCAGGAACTATATGCCGCGGCCTGCCAGGCGCTCGAAGCCGTCGAGAAGGCGATGGTCGTCGGCAACAGCTTCGGCGACGTGTTCGATGCGCATTCCAGGGTGATGGAAGCGCATGACCTGACACGCCATCGCCTTGCAGCCTGCGGCTATTCGGTCGGGGCACGCTTCGCGCCGTCATGGATGGACACGCCCATGTTCTATTCGGGTAATCCCGAGCCCATTGTTCCGAACATGACCCTCTTTGCCCACATGATTCTCATGGATACCGAGAACAGCACGGCAATGACACTCGGACGCACATATCTAACGGGAGAGGGCGCGCCGGTTCCTCTCTCAAGGCACGGGCTGGACCTGATCGTCAGATAGGCAGGCAGACTTCGTCCATGAGAACTCACGTCGAGGAAGTCAATCGAAAGGCGACAGCGGTGTCATTGCTGCTTGTTTGCCTTTCAGGCCTTGCCCTCGCGGCTTGTACCGGGAGCCGGCCTACAGACGCGCTGAGTTCCGTGGGAAACAGCGTCCAACCGCTTGCCAGTCCGGCTTCTGCCGCTCTTGCGACCAATGATGTTGATCCTGCATCTGCAATTGCGCGCGTGCGCATCGCACCGGTCGTTGGCGCGCCAGCTGATGCTTCCCGGGTATTGGCGGGTCTGGTCAGCACGCAGTCCACACTGCGCAGGATCGCATTGGTGCCGGCTCAATCCAGCATGGCAACGCATGACATGAAGGGCTATTTCTCGGCGATCACGGAAGGGGGCACGACTACGGTCATCTATGTATGGGATGTTTTCGATCCTGAGGGCAATCGTCTTCACCGGATACAGGGGCAGGTGGCAGCACCGGGGACGAGTCCGGATGGCTGGTCCTCGGTGAGCCCGGCCACGATGGAAACCATTGCAATCCGCACGATTGATGAATTTGCTGCCTGGCTGGGACAGGGCTGAGCGGGCCGGCATGTGCTTTTTCCCGGGATTTCCGATGAGGTCGCTTGCATTGTTCGGTGAGCACGGTAAAACGCCCGGAAATTCCCAAGGCGTCGCTGGAAAGAGTAGATGAAACTGTTTGCGGGCAACTCCAACCGGGTGCTGGCTGAGGCTGTTGCCCGTTATCTCCAGATCCCGATCGGCAAGGCGACCGTGCGCCGGTTCGCCGACCAGGAGATTTTCGTCGAGATCCAGGAAAATGTGCGGGGCGAGGACGTCTTCGTACTTCAGTCCACCTCGTATCCGGCCAACGATCATCTCATGGAATTGCTGATCATGATGGACGCCTTCAAGCGCTCATCGGCACGGCGCATTACTGCGGTGATTCCCTATTATGGATATGCGCGGCAGGATCGTCGCGCATCGGGCCGGACACCGATCTCTGCGAAGCTTGTGGCGAACCTGATTGCAAATTCAGGCGCGGACAGGGTGCTGACGCTCGATCTGCATGCGGGGCAGATTCAGGGCTTCTTCGATATTCCGACCGACAATCTGTTCGCTGTGCCTGTCATGGCGCGCGACATCAAGGCCAAATACGATACATCCAACGTCATCGTCGTCTCCCCCGACATTGGCGGCGTCGTGCGGGCGCGGGCGCTCGCCAAGCGGCTGGATAGCTTGCTTGCTATCGTGGACAAGCGCCGCGAACGGCCTGGTGAATCCGAGGTGATGAACATTATCGGCGATGTGACCGGAAAGGATTGCCTGCTGATCGATGACATCGTCGATTCGGGCGGCACGCTGTGCAACGCCGCCGAGGCCCTGCTTGCCAAGGGCGCAACCAGTGTCACCGCCTACATTACGCATGGCGTATTGTCTGGTGGGGCGGTAGCCCGCATCACCGATTCAAAGCTTCAGGAACTGGTGATAACCGATTCCATCCAGCCTACTTCGGCAGTCGCCGCGGCACACAATATCCGTGTTCTGTCGAT
This sequence comes from uncultured Rhizobiaceae bacterium, assembly GCA_964383325.1. Classification (GTDB taxonomy): domain Bacteria; phylum Pseudomonadota; class Alphaproteobacteria; order Rhizobiales; family Rhizobiaceae; genus CAYLGY01. The sequence goes on along the minus strand of CAYLGY010000019.1, from coordinate 24,602 downwards.
CGCCGATCTGATCGGTGAAGCCATCCAGCGCACCGCAACGGAAGAGTCCGTCTCCAGCCTGTTCGACTGAGCGCAGTCTCCTCACACGGGGACACGGACCATAGCGCGCAAGCCGCCAAGCGACGATTGGTCGAGGTTGATATCTCCGCCATGGCTGCGGGCAACATCGCGAGCGATTGCAAGGCCGAGGCCAGTGCCGCCGGCATTCTGGTTCCGTGCGGTATCGAGCCGGAAAAATGGCTTGAACACTTCTTCCAGTTGGGCATCCGGAATACCGGGTCCGTCGTCTTCCACCGCCACGGTCAGAATCCCGGCCTGATTGACTGCGCGTATCTCGACATGCCTGCCATGGCGCAGCGCATTGTCGATCAGGTTGGACAGCAACCTCGAGAAGGCATTCGGCCGCACATGAATTTCCGTGGCGCCCTCAAGGGAAACGCGCAGTTCACGCTTGCGCAGGCGTGCCTCCTTTGCGGCAGTTTCGAAGAACTCCTTGAGATCAAACTCGCCCGCATCCTCGGTCGCCTCGCCACGCGCAAAGGCCAGGTAGCCTTCCAGCATGGCCTGCATGTCATCAATATCCTTCTCGAGCGCGCTCTTGTCGACACCTGACCGGTCCAGCGCCAGCTGAAGCTTGAACCGCGTCAGTACCGTGCGCAGATCATGACTGACGCCGGCAAGCATCGCCGTGCGCTGTTCGATCTGTCGCTCGATGCGTTGGCGCATCAGGATGAAGGCTGATCCGGCCTTGCGAACTTCCTCTGCCCCGCGCGGCCGGAAATCGGCCGGCATCGGCCTGCCCTTGCCAAAACTGTCCGCTGCATGGGCAAGCTGTTGGATCGGACGGATCTGATTGCGCAGAAAGAGGATGGCAATGGCCAGCAAGACGAGAGACGTGCCTACCATCCACAAAAGGAAGATATGCGTGTTGGAAGCATAAGCCTGACTTCGGCGCGCAAATGCACGCAGCACATGATCATCAAGCTGGATGCGGATTTCGACGACATTGGAGTTGCCGACCGTATCTATCCAGAAGGGCCGGTTGATCTGGCGAGTGATTTCGCGGGACAAGGCCTGGTCGAGAATCGAGAAGAATGGCTTGGGCCCTGCTGCCGGCAAAGGATCCGGTGGGAGCAGATCCATCTTCAGCGACAGGCGATCCTGCGCAATGCGTATGGCCTCTTCCGTACCCTTCTCGTCCGAATAGGTCTCGATGACGTCGATGATTGCTGCGATGTCGCTTACCACTGCGGCCGAAAGTCGTTGCGTCACCGTTTGCCAGTGCCGCTCCATGAATACAAATGCAATCACGGATTGCAGCAGCAGCATGGGTGCAATGACGATTATCAGCGACCGCGCATAGAGCCTTTTCGGCATCCAGCGCGAAACGTGTTTCCAGAATGCCCGCCATCCGTAGCGAAGCGCAGACGCCGCCCGCTGGGGAACGGGTACGGCCCCGATCAGCCGCCTCGCTTCGCTACGCCATTGTACCGTCATGCACTGCCGCCCGAACTTACTGGTCCGGAGAGCCTATTCTACCGAGAGCCTATATCCAACTCCCCTCACCGTCTGGAGCCAGACCGGATTCGCAGGATCCTCCTCGATCTTCCGCCGCAGACGGTTGATCTGTACGTCGATGGTTCTCTCCCCCACCTTGCCGTCAGCGCCAACCAGTTCCTGACGCGGGATGGTTTCTCCCGCCCGTGTGGCAAACAGGGCAAGGATCTCCTGTTCCCTGTCAGTCAGCTTGATCGGCTTGCCGGCGCATTTCAATTCGCGCCGCGTGATCTGGAACGTGTATGGACCGAAGACGATCTGTTCCAGCGCCGGGGGACGAGGCGGGGCACCGCGCTTGAGAATGTTCGTCACCCTGAGGATCAGCTCTCGTGGGTCGAAGGGCTTGGCAAGGTAGTCGTCGGCGCCAGCTTCCAACCCCGCGATGCGGCTGTCCGTCTCCGACCGCGCCGTCAGCATCAGAATGGGAATGTCTCGTTCCTCTCGTAGTGAGACGGTCAGCGCGACGCCATCCTCTCCGGGCATCATTACGTCGAGGATCAGCATGTCGAAATCCAGGCCGCGAAGCTTGCGTCGCGCGTCACCCGCATTGCAGGCGACAGTTACTCGAAAGCCATTGGAATTGAGGAATTGCCTGAGCAATTCCCGGATACGGGTATCATCATCAACCACGAGCAGGTGCGGTGCATCATCCGACGGCGCTACATACTCATCAGTCATCCAGTCAATCTCCCCTGGGGAAGCCCCTTCCACCGGGAAAGCGGTCGATCTGCGAGCGGCGGTCGGGATTCACCATTGCCTGGAGAAATTGCTCGATGATCTTTCGCTCCGATTCGCCCGATTGCTCCAATGCCTTGCCGATGCGGCGGGACTGTGGCGCAGCGAGCGTAAGCAAGAGTTCTCGGCCTCTTGCCGTCGGGTAGAGCTCCCGCTGACGCCGGTCTGTCGCCCCCGGCAACTGCACGATATATCCGGAATCGACCAGCTGCTTCAGGACACGTGCGAGACTTTGCTTGGTGATTCCGAGCACATCCAGCAATTCTGCGACGGTCAGTCCCGGGAGCCGGTTGACGAAATGCAGCACCCGATGGTGTGCACGGCCAAAGCCGTATCCGCTCAGGAGCCTGTCAGGATCGGAAGTGAAATCTCGATAAGCGAAGAAAAGCAGCTCGATCAACCCGATTTCGGCACATTCGTCCTCCAGGATCGGCATGCGCACCAACGTATCCGGATTCGTTTCAGGCTCTCCAATGGACATCCGCTTCTCCAGGAAATTATGTCAGCCTTATTGACATAATTTTAGCTTGATTGTAATTTTCATAAAGCTTATCGCCGGAAAGCGATCAGATTGGAACGACAGTCCGCCTTCTACGGCATTTCCGTAGTTCAATGCGGCCCCAAAGGCCAACACATGCTGTCGCCCCGCCGCGAATCCAGGCTGCAAATTCGAATCGCAGGCGTGTCGCCTGATGGAGGTTTATATGGCAAAGGTCCCTTTCGACAAGCTTGACGGCCATATCTGGATGAATGGTGCGTTCGTTGCTTGGGCGGACGCCAAGATTCATGTTCTCACGCATGGCCTGCATTATGCCAGCGCCGTATTCGAGGGGGAACGGGCTTATGGCGGCGAGATCTTCAAATTGCGCGAGCATACCGAGCGTCTGCACGAATCGGCGCGTATTCTCGGCTTCCGAATCCCCTACACGGTTGAAGAGATCGATGATGCCTGCAACAAGCTCCTGGCCCTGCAAGGCTTTCAGGATGCGTATGTGCGCCCGATCGCGTGGCGAGGCAGCGAGCAGATGGGCGTTTCTGCCCAGAACAACCGCATCAACCTTGCCATCGCAATCTGGCAATGGCCGAGCTATTTCGACCCCGAGCAGAAACTGAAGGGTATTCGTTTGGATATTGCCGAGTACCGCCGGCCCGATCCGCGTACCGCTCCATGCAGGTCCAAGGCGGCCGGACTCTACATGATCTGCACCCTTTCAAAGCACGCTGCCGAAGCCAAGGGCTACGCCGATGCGCTTATGCTGGACTGGCGCGGCCAGGTCGCAGAAGCTACCGGCGCGAACGTCTTCTTCGTCAAGGATGGCGTGCTGCATACCCCGCAACCTGATTGCTTTCTGGACGGCATTACCCGACGCACAGTTATTGACCTGGCGAGACAGCGGAATATCGAGGTTATCGAACGCGCGATCCTACCCCAGGAAATGGAAGATTTCGAAGAATGCTTCCTGACAGGAACGGCGGCCGAAGTAACTCCGGTTTCTGAGGTCGGACCTTATCGCTTTCAGCCCGGTGAGATCAGTCTTTCGCTCATGAGGGATTACGAATCCGCTGTACAGCCAAGCCACACCGTGGCCGCGGAATAGGTTCGGCCTTGCAATGGGCAAGCTGAGCGCTGTCATCATCCCGGTCACCCTGTTTCAGCAGAATTGCACGATTCTGTTTGATGACGAAACCAGATCTGGTGTCGTCATCGATCCGGGTGGAGATATTCCCAACGTTCTCGAGATCCTGCGACAGAATGACCTTTCCATCGACGCGATATGGATTACACATGGCCATATCGATCACGTCGGCGGCGCGATGGAATTGAAAGATGCGCTGGATGTGGAGATCATCGGCCCGCATCTCGCCGACCGTGAACTTATGTCCAATGTCGAGGCTCAAGCCACGCAATTCGGCCTCGCGGGCGAGGTTCGCAACGTCACTCCCGACAGGTTTGTGAAGGAGGGTGAAACGGTTTCATTCGGCACGCATCAGTTCGAAGTCCTTCATTGCCCTGGCCATTCTCCGGGCCACGTCGTCTACTACAATCGCGAGGCAAGATTTGCACAGGTAGGAGATGTACTTTTTCGAGGTTCTGTTGGCCGGACAGACCTCCCCGGCGGTTCCCATGAGAGCTTGTTGGCGTCAATCAACAACAAGCTGCTGCCGCTTGGCGACGAAACTTCCTTCATTTGTGGCCACGGGCCCGGGAGCACGATTGGCGGGGAACGCCGTACGAATCCCTTCCTGCGCTGATCGCTGGGACATAGCCAACCGAACGTTGAGTGTGCTGCCTAGGACAGCACACTCGCTGCTATTTGGATAGAGTGCGCGACTATTCCGGCCTGGAGAGTCCTCGCAATGACGATCAACAAAGCTCCTTACGACGTTTCTCTTGTTAATAGCTTTTACATTAAGGAGAACTGAATTCGCCCGGAATATTGGACAGATAATTTCTTCAAAAAACTTGATTATGTCCTCCACGGTAAGCCCAACCAGCTGAAATCCAACTTTTCCAAGCTGATGAATATGGCCGTATGGGAATTGAACAAAAAGACTGAAAACTGCCACTCTATTCTGAGATGATTCTGAATTGCATTTTTTCATGAGAACAAGGATGTACGCGCTTATGCGATCAAGGCATCCACGCAGTTCTTTAAAGCCAACAAGAAGGTCATCGCGAAAGCAGCATTCCATGCGATCCGGCTCTTAGATAATGAAGTCAAAATCAAGGATCGGAATCCAGAACTCTGCAAGCATGCGGCTCCCCGGATTCTACTCAACATAGCCTTGACCGCCCTTGCGGATCCCGTGCTCAGCAGGGAACTGGAAGAGTCGATGTCAGATGAAGAGTTCGCGGCCGTCAATGAGCGCCTCACGTCCTATAAGAACTCAGTCAAAAATCCTGACGTGCTGGACGTTATGCCTCTAGATCTTAATGCCACGCCTGTTCCTGAGGCTGAATATCAGCGGGAAAAACTCCTAACTATTAACACGACTGTAAGTTACCAAACGAATTTAAAGAGATGGGGCCATTATAGCAATTTCAAAAATACAGTTACATATTGCGGGAATGTCGATGTCGATCCAAGGGACAATAGTTACAGTTTTCAGTTCACCGGAATCATGAGAGATTACATGAACTTTCGGCATCAATCGAAACTTAATTCCGAGCTTCTGAAAACCGAGCAACCCAACTCTATTATTTCATTTGACCTCTATAATCATTGCTGGGAGCCCGATAATCCACAAAACTATCATGTACTCATCTGCAATGATGAAGCCGTCGTGATCGATCCTCATCCCATCAACATGGACAGTGAAACTGATCTCGAGCGGTACCTCTTCGTCGTTCGCAAGAACCTTCAACTCGGCGGTATCAAACAGGTTCGCTTGTGCCAATACGACTCTCTCGAAACTCAAGGCCGTTCAGGGAGGATGAGGCTGTACGATGTCAAGGATGATGGCTCTCTTTCCTTGCACCTGGAGATTGAAGGACTTCCTGGTGACCGGCCCCGCCTCGAATCAGTCAAGCGCGGCAAAAATTATCTTGGCATGGCGCTGAGCAATTTTCTGAAAGACAAATTTGGCGAGCTCATCACGGACGCGCCGGAAGGTAGCAATGAAAGCCGTGGCGCCACCAATCTGATTCGGAATTTTGTAGAATACTGGAACGCACTCGACGTGGAAGAATCGGGGAAGCAATATCACCGAGTCGTCGATACAATGGATAAATTGGATATTGAGCGTTATCGACGCTACGATTTCATGCGCAAATGGTATGTCCCCTGAACAGCGACCGCTGCCCGGACAATACCCACAGTTCCAGCTCATGACGCGGGTAGCAGCAAGGCGAGCGGTTCACTCCGCGGACAAAAACTTACCCCGACGATGGTAGCGGATCTCCCCTCCTATCGCGCCACACAGAAATGCCGCTTTCCATCGTAGCCGAGATACGTGCCCGATTGCGTATCAAAGGAACGGAACCTGCGCGTGCAATATTCGTACCAGGCATCTGACCAAGGTTCTGACGCGCCATAACTGGCCTGGTCCTGAAAGTTGGCTGGGGGAGCAGGGTAATAGTCCGGGTCATAACCCGCAAAAGGAGGATAGGGATCGGGTTCGGGAGCTGTCACGGCGCCAGCGATGATCGCGCCCAGCGCCAGTCCGATCACCCCTGCTGCGAGCGCATCTCCCGAGTGGTCACGATAGACAATCACTGGCCGATTGCTACGATTCGGCACGAAGTGTCGTCCATATTTGTAGCCGTGATAGCCTCGGCGATCATGATCCCGGTCGCCAGAAAAAGACTGCGCCATCGGCGCGAGAATGACGGCAGCAAGTGTGGCAGTTGCAATCGCGGCCCTGGTGAGACGGTACATTTGCAAACTCCCTTGGTGATTCCGCAACTTGATGATCATCACCTTATGTCAGGCCTGGTGAACGCCAGCTGAACGAAGGGAAGACCCATTTCGGGCACTCCCTCCGCCAGTCGGTAGGCGCCTCAGCCAATTCTGGAACTAATCTATGCTTTCATTGATAATCGTCGTCACTTCGCGACTATGCCCGACAAGTTCTGACTTGTCGTCACTCATATAATCGGTTTCATCAAGCTGATCCCGATCATTGCTCTCAATAATTTCATGATTGCTTTCCAGGAAGTATTCCATGAAATCCGTTACCGGACCCACATAACCTGTCTCATAATTACCAATTATATCTTCTACGGCAAGATCGATGCAAATAAACAAATCCTCTACACCATTTTCCAGCTGCAATGTGGCCATTCTTGTGATCTCATGCAGCGCTTTAACTGAGTCGATCTTTCTCTGGAACGAATTTTGGTCTACCTCATCCTCGTCGCCATAAACGCGCCTGAGGAGCTCCCTGATCGCTTCCGCTTCGCACACGCCTCGAAAAACATACGACTTCAACTGTTCGCTATTGAGAGTTGGAATACGTCTTACCTGGCGATCCTGCACTGCCACGTCAAGAATCCTGCAGATTCTGCTTACGTTTATATCTTCCGATTTTCCACGCTCCTGAACTACCAATCGGGTCTGCTCTCGTACAAGGTTGCCATGGGACTGATATATGTCCACCAGAATATCGAATGCCTTCCCGGTAAACTCCGGTATGCAGCGATTGATCAATTCTCGTAGCCGCTCTTTCTCTTTCGAACTGAAGATGAGATATCCACCTACCTTCGCCTCCTGTAGACTCCTGTACCTGTCTCTGAGGGCAGCATCCAATTTCTCGAGAACCTCCCCGGCATCTATTTCTTGCTTTCCCTGCAGGTGGCTCCGCACGTTCACAGTATGAATTTCATAGACGTCTACCAATTCGTCAAATGTGATCCCTTCAAAGTCTGGCAGGCAAGCTTCAATTAACTGGTTGAAATTGATGCTACTGTCATCCCCTTCAAGAATTTTCTCTTTCGCTTTAATCGCCTTACGGCAGTTCCTTTCTTCTGTAAGTCGCTCATATTGCTTCTCCGGAGTCTCATACAAAATAATACTACTTCTTCGTCCGCTTCTATTTTCTGAATTAATTTCTTCTGTAACTATGCCGAATGACTCACTTTCGTCATTATAATTTTTTATTCCATTCTCTAGCGATTTACTCTCATCTATATTTTTATGAATAACGTGATAATCTTTTCTTTCATCCGAGAATGAATTTTTTTCCTCGAGATTTACAGTTTCATTCTCCAAATGGAAGCTATACTCTTGTTCCTTGAGGTGGCGCTTCCATACGCTGCTATAACTTGCCATGAAATTGGAATCGAAGTTCTTCAGAGAGCGCTCCTCGTCATCGGGCAATGGTCTGGACACAACTAGCTTGAAGTTACGCCGGGTAATGTACTCCATGAAGCCTGACTTGCTCCCCCGGAAATCGGGCTCAACTTTCTCCCTTAAATTCCAAGCTACATCCTGAAGCTGATCTAACAACGTATATCTGTCAGGATCTGGATTGCTACGGAGAATTGTAAAGTAATACTCATTTACAATAGATGCACATTCTGTAGCCTCATCTTGATCTGACGAGCATGAACGAACAATCAATTCTCGGAACGCATTTATTACGTCATCAACACTATCCCCTTCATGTAAAATCGACTTTACTCTCCCAGTACTGAGCTCCGCGTAGTTTTGACTCTCCATCTTTAATGACAGGGCGGATAATTGATGCTTCAAATTAAGATTCAACTCTTTGTTATGAATATTTGCGTCAATATGCTTCTTGACTAATGAAGAAAATTGTTTAAAAACTTTTGCCAAAGCGTCAATTGCGACTCTATTCTTACCAGTTGAACAATGCCTGACTAATGTATCAAGCGCGATTTTGTTTTTTCCCTTACTTTCAATAATACGACTAGTCAATTCTTCGTAATACTGAACTTGTTTTTGATTTCCGGTTTTATCGACAATAATTGGAAGAGTCTTGGTATTGAAGGTGATCACGTCTGGCTCCGATGTTTAAGGCTATCCCTGGGAAAGCTCTCTACTGTTTTCTTTTGCAGCAGGATGTGCTGCTTCCGTCGCGGCGACAAGATACCCGCGCGGAATGCAAGTCTTGGGTTGGGCGACCTGAATATCCGCTGGCGGGCGCCAGAGCGTTTCGGGAAAAATAAAGCAAAATGCGCGATCTACTGAATCGTTCGCAATTTCCGAATAGTCAGCACCTGAATAATCCTGGAAATGCTTCTTTCTTCCTTCGAAATTTCTGTCCGGACAAGTACGAATACTTTTTCCCGAATTGCCCCAGAGCTGCCACACGCTGATCAGGTAGCAAACAGTCCGCTGACCGCGGTGTGCCTTTCGTGACAATAACCAATTTTTTGTTGGGAATGGCCAATGGATGAAAGCGTTGGCGTTCGCTCATATAAGGAAATGCCGGGCGAACGGCTCTCACCCGGCATTTCCAATCTGGTTTCATCATTCCGGATCGCAAGGTCACAAGTGAGGTCAGGCCATCAGGAAGGGCCATGATCCCCGGACATGCGAGTCTATCCGGAACCTGCGCGATTTGAGGGTGAGTGCCCCTTGCGATCCTGAAAATCAGAATTCCGAACGGCTTCGCAATTTCGGAAGAGACCTCACCCAATACAAATTATCCTATTGATAGATTTACTGCTTTTGGTCCCTTTCCGCGCTTGTCAGGCTCAGTGTCGAAACTCACTTTCTGACCGTCTTCAAGTCCAGGCAATCCAGACGCCTGGACTGCAGAGATGTGCACGAACACATCATTGCCGCCCACATCAGGCGTAATGAAGCCGAAGCCCTTTGAGTGATTGAAGAATTTTACGGTGCCTTGTTGTTGGCCCATGGGATGCTCCTTGGTCTCCCAATAGATTTCTGCACTGCGCGCAGTGCGGCGGTCTCGGTCCTTTACTGGGGGAGAAGAAACAGTAGGGCGGGCATATCAGGTCCTTGCCGAGGAATGCTATCCTCCCTTTCGCACCGGGCGTTTCTGGCGACTTCCGCCCGGGCATGCTATTCCAGTCTCCGGGCCGGCAAATGCCCGAACAACCAAATCTTGCCAAATTAATCGATTTGAGGCAAGAAGTTTTCAATCTCAGCTATTTTTCGCCAGATCACCTCTCGGCCGAGAAGTACTTCTTGAGGTAGCCGAGGATCGTTTCACGCGTTTCATCGTCCATCTCCGGCATGCCCTGTTCCTCAATCATCCAGGTCCAGAGATAGTCCCACCGCGCATCCGTCAAGCGCTGCTGCTTGACAAGTGCAATCGAATGACATGATGAACACAAATAGAATGTGTCCTCCGCTCCCGGTGCATCCGGAAGTCCACCGAGTTCAGGATTCGGCGGCGGCTGCTCCTCCTCCGCCCTGGGTGCAGGCCGGCGCATTGGATCATACCCTGTTGACTGCGCAAGCATTACCCCTGCCCCGCCGTTTTCCTCGGCATGCGCTGCACCGCCGACGCATAGGCCGGCGGTGGCAAGGAGGGTGAGAAAGAATCTGATTCGCACTGGAATTCCCGATCAGCTGGCGAAGAGCGCGATCCGATGGATCATGTTGTTGGCATATCCACGCGGATTCCAGCCCGGAGAGACTGGCGGCTGCGATATGCCTTCCATATCGGTCGCACGCGCCCAGACTTCGTAATAGCCTTCGGTCGGCGGCGTAACCTCCGTCCGCCACCGTTGCCAGGCAAACTTGTTCGCAGGCGCTTCCAGCGTTGCCTCGTGCCAGGTCTGGCCGAAATCGAGGGAGACGTGCATCGCCTGCACATCGCCCTTACCGGACCATGCGTGGCCGCGAACTTCCACTGCCTGACCGGCCGACACCTGCACACCGGTTTCCGGACTTGTGATCAGCGACTTGACCGGCATGACTGTCAGTACCTCCATCTGATCTTCCGGCACTTCTGTTCCGGGCGCTACTGGCGTGCGCGGCACTCGATAGGAATAGCCGCCCATCTTCGCGCCGTCATGCTCCCGATCCCGCACCCAGATCCGGTTCAGGTATTTCTGCGACACGGATCCGGGATAACCGGGAATGAGCAGCCGGAGTGGATAGCCGTGCAGTGCCGGAATTTCTTCGCCATTCATCGCCCAGGCAATCAGGGCTTCCGGCTCCATCGCCTTCTCGATCGGGACGCCCCTCGAAATCACCACCTTTTCAGGGTCGCCGGAAATATCCACGTCGTTTCCGTAGTGGCCAGTATAGACTGCCGTCGACTTCACCCCGGCTCGCTCCAGCACATCCCGCAATCGAACCCCTGTCCATTGCGGACAACCTACGGCGCCAACTGTCCACTGGTTGCCCGAAGTGCCGGGCTCGAAAAAGGCGCGGCCATTTCCGCCGCATTCGACCACCAGCGCCAACGTAACCTCTTCGAACTCGTTCTTCAGCTCGTCGATCGTCAGCGTTAGCTCGTTCTCGACTTCGCCATCGATCGTCAAGGTCCATCCAGCTGCGTCCCGATCGATCGCGTGCTGCGGAACCAGGCCATTATTGCGCACGAACATGCGAGAATAGGGCGTAATTTCATCGTCAAGCAGATGCGCCGGCGTCTCGGCATTAACCGGTCGGTCATTGTGCACGACCAGGCCGTCCTTCTCGGACATGAACTCTATCCCGGTATCCTGTGCAAATGCCGCGGGAATGACCCCGGCCGGGAAGTTGCGTCCGAACGGAACAGCCATGCCGAACGTCGCGCCAATCGCCGCAAGCGCGGTACCATGAAGGAACTTGCGCCGGTCCGGGCGAACCGCAATCTCGCTGGTCCCCTTTTCGATTTCGTGTTCCTCCGCTGAATGCGGGTGAAGCAGCTGGGGCATGAATTCCTCCCTTTTCTTGTTTATGATCTGCGTTGAAGAATAATGTAGTACCAGTTCGGGCGCATGGCCACCCCTACCGCTCCCGATGGCCAATTGGCTATCCTGTTCGGAATTGATCGACCCTGGTAAACAGCAGGACTAGTTCTCCTCCACGGGTCGTTCATGGAGATCAGTACCGGGCGACAATTCTTGTCTGGCGGGGCGAGAAGGCTGGCGGGTAAAACCTCTCAGCCCGGCGGTGATGCTTTTGTCGCGGGGAATCTTGACCTCGCTCAACGCGTAGATGCGGAGCAATTCGGCCAGCGAACGCAATGCATGGATATGAATACGCTCATATCCATGACTTGCATCGACGCCGAAGGTTACTAGCGCCGTTCGTACATCGGCGCCCGCTTCTACCGCCGAGGCGCTGTCGGAGCGATAATGTCGAAACAGATCCTTCTGATATTGCAGCTCATGCTCCTTGCAGAGCTCCACCAGCTTGCGCGTCAGATGAAAATCAAACGGCCCTGTGACATCCGCCATGCAAACCGTTACGCCGAATTCGGACGAATTCTGACCGGTGGCGGCAGTTCCGTTGTCGACCGCGACGAGGGAGGCAATTTCAGGCAGAAGAATTGATGAGGCGCCATGCCCTACTTCCTCGGAGATGGTAAATAGCCAGTAAATATCCACCGGCGGCAGAGGACCCTCGACAAGCGCCCGCAACGCAGACAGCATGACGGCAACACCCGCCTTGTTGTCGAGATGGCGCGATATGATGAAGCCATTTTCCAGGAATTCAGGCTGTGGATCGATAGCCACCATGTCGCCGACTTCTACGCCAAGCTGCTTCAGCTCCTCCAGATTGGTCGCCGGTGCATCAATTCTCAATTCCACATGATCCCAGCCGATCGGCTGCAGGTCGATATCATCCCCGAACGCGTGCCCCGATGCCTTCAGCGGCAGGATTGTACCTCGATAGGTTCCCTTCTCCGTGAAAACCGTCGCCCGAGCGCCTTCAGCGAAGCGAGCCGACCAGGTTCCGACCGGAACAAGGGCCGCCCTGCCATTGGTATTCAACGCCCGGACCTGCGCACCGATCGTGTCGACATGGCTGACGATGGCGCGCGCCGAATTTCGCTCGCGGCCGCGCAGCACAGCGCGAATGGCGCCACGGCGTGTCAATTCGAACGGAACTTCCAGCCCTTCAAGCACGGCGCAGACATGGCGGACAATCGAGTCTGTATATCCAGTCGGACTTGGAATTTCGAGCAACGCACGCAAGTGCGTGCTGATCTCTTCCGCGTGCTGACGATCCGTCATCCGCCATTCCCATGCATCTGTTCGCCTGCCGGCGCCAGCACCGTTGCCGGAAACAGTAGGTCCACAAACCGCTCGGCCGTGGGCTGCGGCTGATGATTTGCAAGGCCAGGACGTTCATTGGCCTCGATAAACACGTAGTCGGGCTCTGACGGATTTCTGACCATGAAATCGATGCCTGTAACCGGAATCTCGAGGGATCGCGCCGCCCGGATCGCTGCTTCCCGCAGATCAGGATGCAAGTCTGCCGTAACATCGTGAATCGTTCCGCCCGTGTGCAGATTTGCTGCCTTGCGCACCGGGAATGTCACACCTTGCGCCGGCACCGAATCGAGTCCGAACCCTGCCGCGGCCACACACCGCTCAGTTTCCTCATCGATCGGGATCAGGCTTTCGCCCCCGGTGGCGGCGCTCCGCCGACGGCTTTGAGCCTCGATCAATTCGCGGATGGTTGCCCGTCCGTCACCCACGACTTCCGCTGGTCGTCGCACCGCCGCCGCGACAACTTCGTAGTCGATCACGACGAGACGCAGGTCTTCCCCCTCGAAAAACGCCTCCACGAGCACATCGGGACAAATCCTTCGTGCAACCTGCATGGCGACACGAACTTCTTCCAGCGACGTCAGGCCAGCGCTGACCCCAGCGCCTTGTTCCCCGCGAGATGGCTTGACCACGACGGCACCATGCTCACGCAGGAAGGCCCGGATGGAATCATCATCGAGCGACAGCAATCGTTCAGGCACGCGCACTCCCGCATCCTGAACAACCCTTCGGGTAACCCGCTTGTCATCGCACAAGGCGAGCGAAACCGCGGAGGTGAGATCACTGAGCGATTCCCGGCAACGAACGGAACGTCCTCCATGGACAAGCCGGAAGAAGCCGCCTTCCGCGTCAATGAGCTCCACCTGGATGCCGCGGCGGCGCGCCTCGTCGACAATGATGCGCGCATAGGGGTTCAGATCTGCTTCTGGGCCCGAGCCCATGAACAGGGGCTCGTTGAACGGGTTCTTTCGCTTGAGTGCAAAAACCGGCACCCGGCGAAAGCCGAGCTTTTCGTACAAGGCGATGGCCTGTTCATTGTCGTGCATGACCGACAGGTCCATAAAGCTCGCGCCGCGCCACTTGAAATGCTCCGCAAGCCGTCGGACGAGCGATTCGCCGATTCCCGGATGCGGCGCATCCGGAGCCACTGCGAGGCACCACAAGGAACTGCCTCGTTCAGGATCGTCGAAGCAGAGATGGTGGTCGAGTCCCATCGCCGAGCCCAGAATCCTGCCGGTCTCGGAATCCTCCGCAACATACACCGTCATTGTCCGCGCATCACGACGCGACCAGAAGAATTCGGGCGGTACGGGAACCATCCCCCGTGCGAGGTAGATTGCGTTGACGGCTTCCGCGTCCTCGAAGGTCGTCAGCCGCCTGATGGAAAAGGTCGATCGCCGTCGCTGCGCCGGGCGGTATGTGGCAAGCTGCAACCGATAGCTGTGCGAAGGATCGAGAAACAGCTCCTGCGGCGCATTGGCCAGCACGACATGCGGATCGCGAACATAATAGGCAATATCGCGACGATCAGGTCCTTCCGCGCGAAGTGCCGAAGCGATCGCGGCGGGGGAATCGAATGTGTGGGCGAAAATGAGCCTGCCCCATCCACAATCGATCAATGCGTTGGGGCGAAAGGTTTCCTCGCCTGGCGAGCCATGTTGCATTCCATCCTGGCGAAGCCGCCGCAATCTGTATTCATTGGCATTCTTGGGGCGCAGCGCGCGTTCCGTCATCCCTCAATTCCCTGTTCCTGTAACCACATTTCGAGCAGCGCCACCTGCCATAATTGCGAGCCGCGCAGGGGCGTCAGATGTCCGGTCGGATCGGCAAGCAGCAAGTCAAGATAGGATTGCTTGAACAGGCCGCGTTCTCGCGCAGCCTTGCTTGACAGGGCATCCATCACCAGCTCCAGAAACGGGCCCTCGATATATTTCAGCGCCGGTACCGGGAAATAGCCCTTCGGCCGATCAATGACAGCGTTGGGTAGCATTCGCCGACCTACCGTCTTCAGCACGCCCTTCCCACCATCCGCGAGCTTGTAGCGAGCCGGAATGCGCGCCGCGAGCTCAACGAGTTCATGGTCAAGAAACGGCACCCTGGCTTCGAGTCCCCACGCCATGGTCATGTTGTCGACCCGCTTTACCGGGTCATCGACGAGCATCACCGTGGTATCCAGACGCAGCGCCTTGTCCACCGGGTCGTTCGTTCCCGGCTGGCCAAAATGGGTTTCCACAAACGCCCGGCTTTCATCCTGCCCGATCATGAAGTCGGCAGAGAGCTGTTCCTTCAGCGTCGCATGGGTCCGATCGAAGAATGCAGCAGCATAATCACCGACCGGATCCTGCGATCCCGAGAGGGCGCGGTACCAGTGATAGCCAGCAAAGACTTCATCGGCACCCTGACCCGATTGCGCTACGTGAACGCTCCGGGACACTTCACGCGCCAGGAGATAGAAGCCGATATTGTCGTAGGAGACCATTGGCTCCGACATGGCCCGGACCGCTGCCGGCAAGTTTGCCAGCAACTCGCCATGCGAAACAAGGTAGCGATGGTGATCCGTGCCAAAATGCGCAGCGATCATGTCGGAATAGATGAATTCATCGCCCTTCTCGCCATTGGCGGCCTCGAACCCGATGGAAAAGGTGGAAAGCGGCTGCTGGCCGGCCTCGGCAAGCAACGCGACGATCAGGGAGCTGTCCAGTCCGCCAGACAGCAGCACGCCCGTGGGCACGTCGGCGACCATGCGACGGCGGACGGCAGCGCGAATGGCTTCCTCTACGCGGTCCGCCCAGTCCTCATGCGAAAGCGCGCCATCCTCTTCCCTTATCCCGTACTGCAACTGCCAGAAGCGACGATCCACATGGGTGCCATCCGGCTCGATCGTCCGGATAGTGGCAGGCGCCAGCTTGCGGATCCCGTTCAGAATGGTGCGCGGGGCGGGAACGACAGCGTGCCATGTCATGTAGTGATGCAGCGCAACGCGATCAATCCCCCCGGGATCGGCACCGCCTGCGAGCAATGCCGGAAGGGTGGATGCGAAGAGCAACCGGCCCTCGGCCTCTGCCAGATAGAGTGGCTTGATGCCGAAGCGGTCCCGCACGAGATGCACGCGGCCATTGCCGGTTTCGTGCAGGGCGAAGGCGAACATGCCCTGCAGGCGCGCTACCGCCTCAATGCCCCATTGAGCCCATGCCTTGAGTACGACTTCGGTATCGCCGGCGGTCGCGAAGTCATGGCCGAGAGATTCCAGCTCCCCGCGCAGCTGGCGATAATTGTAAATGCAGCCATTGAAGACCAGCGCAAGTCCGTTCCGCCTGTCTTCCATGGGCTGCGCCGAAGCCTCGGAAGGATCGATGACCTTGAGCCGCCGGTGTCCGAAACCCACCCTGCCCCGTACGATCAGGCCCGCGCCATCGGGGCCGCGGGCCGCCATGTTGTCGCAAATGCGCTCAAGCCTGCTTGCCGATGCAGCTGTCCCGTTGAAAGTGATTTCTCCGCAAATTCCACACAATATTCCACTCCAATCCGTAATTCGTCATTCTTATAAGCGCAAACCCGGGAGTCGGTTCCGCCATTGCCCGGTATTGCACGCGAGGCCGCACGAATCCATGACTTGCGCCGGCAGGAGCCATCGTCTATAGCCGCCCTGTCCGCACAGACACCCTTGGAGGCAGTGCGGATGGCAGGCGGCTAAGAGGTCGCCTCTCGTTCTTCCGCGCCGTTCCGACGCTGGAAGAACACTCCAGAACCAGTCTCGAAAGGACATGCCATGAGCACCGAGAAACACGAGCTCAAGGCCGAAGCGCGCGAACGGGTCGGTAAGGGGTCCGCCCGGAGCATTCGTCGCAGCGGCAAGATTCCAGCCGTCATCTATGGCGGCAAGCAGCCCCCGCTCTCCATCACGCTTCCCTACAAGGAGACGTCGCTGAAACTGCATGCCGGCGGCTTCATGACGACCGTGCTCGATATCGAACTGGATGGCAAGAAGATCTCCGTTCTTCCCAAGGCCTACCAGCTCGATCCCGTTCGCGATTTTCTGCTGCATGTCGACCTGCTTCGCGTCAGCAAGGATACGATGGTGGCAGTCGAGGTGCCCGTACAGTTCCTCGGCGAAGACGATTCACCGGGCCTCGAACGTGGCGGCGTCCTCAACGTGGTCCGGCACACGGTCGAACTCCTGTGCCCGGCGGGCGAGATTCCGGAGTTTATCGACGTGCCGATCGGAAATCTCGACATTGGCGACAGCGTCCATATTTCGGCGGTTACCCTGCCCAAGGGCATCACGCCGGTAATTGCGGATCGTGACTTCACCATCGCGACCATCGCGGCTCCGGCTGGGCTGCGGTCGGAAGCCGATGCGGAAAGCGAAGAGGACGCCGAGGGGAACGAATAGGTCCTCGCCTGCCGGAGCAAGGTTTCCATGCATATCATTGCGGGACTGGGCAATCCGGGGCGGAAATACGCCAATCACAGGCACAATGTCGGCTTCATGGCGGTCGAGCGGATAGCGGACCGCCATGGTTTCTCCTCCTGGTCGAACAAGTTCCAGGCGGAGGTAGCCGAAGGGCAGATCGACGGGCACAAGGTCCTGCTGATCAAGCCGCAGACCTTCATGAACCTTTCCGGGGAATCGGTCGGCAAGGCCTTGCGCTTCTATCGGCTGACTCCCGACGCACTCACCGCAATCCATGACGAGCTTGACCTGCCGCCGGGGCGAATCCGGATCAAGACCGGCGGCGGCGCTGGAGGCCATAATGGCTTGCGCTCCCTCGATGCGCATTGCGGCAATGCCTATCACCGGCTGCGGATCGGGATCGGCCATCCGGGCGAGAAGAGCGCAGTCACAGGCTATGTGCTCAGCGATTTCTCCAAGGCCGATCGCGAATGGCTGGATCCCCTGCTTGATGCCATTGCGGATCATGCAGGCCTGCTGGTTGCCGGGGACCGGACCGGTTTCATGAACCGCGTCAGCCAGGCAACGACCACGAAACCAGCGGCCGGAAGCAAGCCGCCCCGGAAAGGCGAAAGCCACATCCGGCAGGCGCGCCCGGCCCAGAACACTTCTCCGCGGGACGGCGCAATGGCGGCGCTCCTGCGCAAGCTGCTCGGGAAGGACTGACAGGACATGGGCTTCAGATGCGGGATCGTCGGCTTGCCGAATGTCGGCAAGTCCACTCTCTTCAATGCGCTGACGAGAACGGCTGCGGCGCAAGCTGCCAACTATCCGTTCTGCACGATCGAGCCGAATACCGGCGAAGTTGCCGTTCCCGATCCGCGACTGTACCGAATCGCCGAAATCGCCGGCTCCGCGAACATCATTCCGACCCGTATCTCCTTTGTCGATATTGCCGGGCTGGTGCGCGGCGCATCAAAGGGCGAAGGCCTCGGGAACCAGTTTCTCGCCAATATCCGCGAGGTCGATGCAATCGTGCATGTGCTGCGCTGCTTCGAGGACAGCGACATCACCCATGTCGAAGGGCGGATCGATCCGCTCGCCGACGCCGAAACGGTCGAGACCGAGCTGATGCTCGCCGATCTCGACAGTCTCGAGCGCCGCGTCGAGCAGACGCGCAAGAAGGCGACCGGCAAGGACAAGGAAGCGCAGACGATTCTGCCCCTGATGGAACGGGCGCTCGAGCTGCTTCGCCAGGGCGAGCCGGTGCGGGTGATGCTCGATGAATTATCCCCCGAGGAAAGGCGGCTGCTGAATTCGCTCAATCTGCTGACCTCCAAGCCCGTGCTGTATGTCTGCAATGTCGCCGAAGCCGACGCGGCGAGTGGCAATGCCCTTACGCAGGCCGTGGCCGAAATGGCGAGCGCCCGCAATGCCGGCACCATTGTCATCTCCGCGGCAATCGAGGCGGAAGTGGCGCAATTGCCGGAAGAGGAAGCACGGGAATATCTGGAAGCGATGGGACTTGAGGAGGCCGGTCTCGTGCGGCTGATCCAGGCCGGATACCGGCTGCTCGATCTCATCACATTCTTTACCGTCGGCCCGAAGGAAGCCCGTGCCTGGACCGTGCGCGCCGGCACCAAGGCGCCGCAGGCGGCCGGCGAGATCCATACGGATTTCGAACGCGGCTTCATCCGCGCACAAACCATTTCATATGACGACTTCATAAGCTGCGGCGGTGAAAGCCGGGCCCGCGAGGCAGGCAAGGCCCGCGACGAGGGCAAGGAATATGTCGTAAAGGACGGCGACATCATGCTGTTCAAATTCAACGTCTGACCATATGGGCAAGATCATCATGGGAAAGCTCACCGCAGGTCGAAGCGAATCGGCACGATGACCGTGCGCCCGACGCCAGGCGGCGGGGCAGGTATGGGCGAAGCCCGTCGCACCAGGGCTACCACCTCCGCATCAAGTGCGGGCACGCCGGAAGATTGCGCAAGCGCTACCGAACCGACATTCCCCTCTGCGTCGACCGTGAACCGGACCTTGGCGATCCCCTCCCGACGGGCGCGGCGAGCCTCGGCGGGATAGCGCTTGCGCCGTTCCAGATGACGCAGTACCAACGCCTGCCAACGCGCCGGCGAGACAGATTTTCCAGCTCCCGCTGAAGGCGCCGGGGCGGCGGCGCGCGCCGCAGGCCTTGCATCCGCGACCTGCGCCCTGCTGGCTGGCTTTGCCATTTCGCGCTGCTTCTTCGGGCGCTCCTGCTCGACCCGCTTCGGCTCCTCGGCTCGCAGCTTGCGCATCGGCGCATGCACCGGCTCATGATGCGGACGCGGCTGGGGGATCGGAACCGCCATTTCCTGCCGCTCCCCAGGCGGCTCCACCCTATCGGGATCAGCCGCAGCCAGATCGGCCGGCTCTGCGGGTTCCGCCTCTTCCAAAGGCTCCTTCACCTCTGCGGGCACGGCAGGCTCTGTTTCCTCGACTGGCTCGACTTCCTCCGGCGGTTCGACCGGTTCGACCGGTTCGACTCGTTCGACCGGTTCGGAAGGCACGACATCGGCCTCATCATCGGCCAATTGCGAGGTCGAAGCATCGGGCGCCTCGGTGAAGGACGCCAGTTCGATGATGATCGCCGCAGCCGCATCGGTCGCGGCAGGAAGCTGCGGACGCTCCCGCACCACCCACCAGGCTGCGCCGGCATGAGCGACAAGGATAAGGAGCGCGGCGAGAGTCCACAGGGCGACCTCCCCCCGCGAAGTGCGGGAAAGCTGATGCGACCAGTCCACATCCTTGTCCGTGCTCGAATACGGCTTCGTCATTCTTCCGCTGTGCCTGTCCCTTCCGGCAACGTGCCCGGCGCGCTTTCCAGCCCGACGAGGGCAATCCTGGCATAGCCTGCCATGCGGATCAGGTTCATCACCGTCATCAGGTCGCCATATTCGATGCGACGGTCGGCGCGAAGGAAGATGCGGGCTTCATGATCGCCCCCGGTTGCGCGTTCGAGTTCCGCGGCAAGCGCGTCGTGCGTTACCTCGGTCTCGCCGACCGCGAGCTGCAGATCCGCCTGCACGGTAACATATAGCGGTTCATCCGGTCGCGGCTGCGGCGCGGCAGCCGATGCAGGCAGGTCGACATTGATGTCCACCGTGGCAAGCGGCGCCGCCACCATGAAGATGATGAGCAGGACGAGCATCACGTCGATGAAGGGTGTGACATTGATCTCGTGATTCTCGACGAGATCGTCGGGATCGCTACGCCTGTCGAGACTGCCGGCCATGACCTACTCCGCCGCCTCCGCCCGCCGCGGCCTGGCGCCGCCAGCAGCGGCCCGATGATCGAGATCCCGGCTGACAAGCCTTTCGACTGCCGCCGCGGCATCGCCCAGAAGAAGCCGGTAGCCGGCGATCGAGCGGGCAAAGGAATTATAGATGACGACCGCGGGAATCGCCGCGACAAGGCCGAGCGCGGTCGCAAGCAATGCCTCGGCAATGCCGGGTGCGACCACGGCAAGATTGGTGGTCTGCGCCCGGGAAATGCCGATGAAGGCGTTCATGATGCCCCAGACCGTGCCGAACAGGCCGACAAAGGGCGCGGTCGATCCGATGGTTGCAAGGATGCCGGTCCCGGAAGACATGCGCCGCGCCGCCTGCGCCTCGATCCGGCCGAGATGCGAAGCCACGCGCTCCTTCAGCCCGGCCCCGCCACCCTGATCGAGAAGGCCTTCCGAACGCTCGGCCTCGTGCAATGCGGCGCGAACGAGCAGGGCTGCCGGCCCGCGAGAACCCGCAACCCCCCGCGCCGCTGCCGCAAGGCCCGGCGATTCGACGATGATCGCCAGCGCCCGGGCTGCCTGCCGGCGCGCGCGCGCGATCTCCACGGATTTTGCAAGCCAGACCGTCCACGTGACCAGCGAGGCAAATGCGAGGCCGATCATGACCGCCTTCACGACCCAGTCGGCAGCAAGGAACATGCCCCACGGCGAAAGATCCACCGGCAAGGTCGAGATCGCCGCCGGCGACGCCGGCAGGACCACCGCGTCCGTGGGTTGGGATTCCTGGGCCATGGCGGCGCTACCCGGAAACAGCAAGAGGCCGGACAAGGCCACGACAAGGGGAGGAATGGACCGGCGCACGCGCTTACCCCGAATTCGGTTGCGATGGGTGACTTTCTTGAGATGGAGCATTACGGGTTCCAAATCCAGTCCGAAATGCCGGCATGCACTGCCGGGTACGGCAATCCTCAGGGAAACGAAAGTTCGCGCCGGCAACTGCACGCTGCCGGCGTTAAACTAGAGTATTATACTCATGATTTAGAGGAAAGCGCTTTTTTGTCCGACCCTTCAGCGATTGCGGGCAGGATCGAGCGCCTGGACGGCCAGCGCATGGGCATGCGCAAGCAGCTTGTCCACCGGGCGAATGTGGCGGCCAAAAGTCTGATCGGGATCATGGGTGTTCAGCCGCCCACCTGGCGGACGCCCCTCGCGCAGCGGATCGAGGCGAACGGATCTTCGTCGCGGCGGCGGCGGCGCCGGCGCCGGCAATACCGGCCTATGGCGACGAAGGCGCTGGCGCTGCATTCGGGAAATCGTCGCTGCGGGAGGAGGGGAAGCCGTCTCGATCTCCCGCTGGCGCTGCGCTTCCAATGCCGCTAACGCCCTTGCGCGCCAACGGGCGAAGCGCAGCGCCTCGCGGGGAAGATTGTCGAGCGCCGTTGACAGCCTGTCGATACGGGCGCGAAGCCGGGTTGTATCGAGCATATCACGGGGATGCGGCGCGGACGGCAATGCAACATAGGTGGTTGAGCCGGGCGCCATGATGCGCGGCGCCAGATGGGGCGGCGCCGTATGTCGAACCTTGACAGGCCGGCGCAGCGACTCGGTCAGGCTGAGCCGTCGCGGCAATTCATCGCCGGCGCGCTCTGGCAAGCGGCGCCAATCCGGCATGCGCGACCTCGGGCGCAGCCGCACCGATGCAACCAGCCCGGCGCCAACCGCGATGATGAGGCGCCGAACCGCTGATTCGGCGGGGCAAAGCAGGCGGCGCACGCAATTGCAGAAATGACGGGTCAGCAGCGGTCGGTCGGCAATCATGCCGAGCAGAGAGATGACGATCTCCCGCAACCGCGCAAGATTGTGCTGAACCTGCTCGCAGACTTCCATGCCCGTCATCTCTCCTTTCCGGGCAGGAGTATCGCATGGGATCCGGGATGGGGGACAAAAACCCTTCCCGCGCCAGCGAGAAACTCGCCAGCATGGACGGAAACCGGCGCAAATGGCCGGCCGCGACAGGGTGCCGCGCGTGACGACCGGCAGAAATCGGGGGATGAACGGAACCCGTCAGCGGTGACAGGGCCCCTCCTGGCTGAATGGAATGGCTCCAGCCCCTGACTTCATCAATCTCCGGCAACGGCAGATCGCCGGGACGAAGGTCCCACGAGCGAAACCAATGGCTCAGATGCATGAACCCGGAAAGGGGACCCCCTTTCCGGGAAAAAGCATGTGGAGACGAAGAATCAGATCAGGCTGCCGATTCCACCGGACGGCATCGCGATCCAGGGCGCGATCTAGTGCACGCTCGCCCAGATCTTGCGCTTGACGGCGTAGACCATGCCGGCAAACAGGATCAGGAAAACCATCACCCGGAAGCCTGTCGCCTTGCGCGCCTCCATATGCGGTTCGGCAGCCCACATCAGGAATGCCGACACGTCGCGCGCATATTGGTGCAGCGTCTCGGGGGCGCCGTCATCATAGCTGACGGCACCGTCAAACAGCGGTGGCGCCATGGCAAGCGAGGCTCCGCTGATGAAGTGGGGATTGTAATAGGTGCCCTCGGGAATGGCGAGGCCCTCCGGCACATCATCCTCATAGCCTGTCAGCAGCGAATAGAGGTAATCCGGGCCGCTCTCGGCATATTGGGTGAAAATGTCGAACAGGAAGGTCGGAAAGCCACGCTCGACCGCGCGTGCCTTGGCGATCAGCGACAGATCCGGCGGCACGGCACCATTATTGGCCGCTGCGGCTGCCTCATTATTGGGAAAGGGAGACGGGAAGCGATCGGAGGCGATCGCCGGACGCATGAACATCTCGCCGAAGGAATCCGGCCCGTCCTCGACCTCGTAATTGGCGGCAAGCGCCTTGACCTGCGCCTCGCTGTAGCCAAGATCCTGCAAATTGCGGAACGCAACCAGCTCCAGCGAATGGCAGGCGGCGCAGACTTCGACATACACCTTGAGCCCGCGCTGCAGCTCGCCGCGATCATAGGTGCCGAACGGGCCGGCAAAGGACCAGTCCTGCTCGACCGGCTTGCGCAGCGGGAAATGCAGCGCCTCCGGCTCTTCCTGCGCCAGCGTCGCGCCGGTCATCAATCCGGCCGCAATTCCCAGCGCGGCCAATCCCCTCAGGATATTTTTCATTGGCGAAAACCCCTTGCGCGAACGCTGTTCAGCCATGTGCCCGCTCAACCTTCGATCCGCACGGGATCCCCGGCCGCCTTGCCGCGATTCTTTTCCAGAACTGCCTCGGTAATCGAATTCGGAAGCTTTCGCGGCGTTTCGATCAACCCGAGCAGCGGCATAATGATCAGGAAGAAGGCGAAATAATAGAAGGTGCCGACCTGGGCCATCGCGACATAGGCGCCCTCCGCCGGCCGCGAGCCAAGCCAGCCGAGGAAGATCGCATTGGCGACGAACAGCCAGAAGAACAGCTTGTACCACGGGCGGTAAGCCGCCGAGCGCACCTTCGACGTATCGAGCCAGGGCACGAAGAACAGGATCACGATCGATCCGAACATGGCCAGCACGCCGCCGAGCTTGGAATCGATGGGACCGATATTGAAGGTGATCGCCCGCAGGATCGCATAGAAGGGCAGATAATACCATTCCGGCACGATATGGGCCGGCGTCACCAGCGGATTGGCCTCGATGTAATTGTCGGGATGCCCAAGGAAATTCGGGATGTAGAAGATGAAGTAGGCGAAGACGGCGAGGAACACCACCATCGCGAACGCATCCTTGACGGTCGCATGCGGGGTGAACGGCACCGTGTCGGTCCGGCTCTTGACCTCGATCCCGGTCGGATTGGTCTGCCCCGTCACATGCAGCGCCCACACATGCAGCACGACGACGCCGGCAATCATGAAGGGCAACAGGTAATGCAGGGAGAAGAAGCGATTCAGCGTCGGATTGTCGACGGCAAATCCGCCGAGCAGCAATTCCTGCACCCATTCGCCGAATACCGGGAAAGCCGAGAAGAAGCCGGTGATGACG